>CANQSU010000286.1 GCA_947626585.1 uncultured Oscillospiraceae bacterium | reverse complement strand
CCGGGCCCGGAACAGCTCGAGGATCTCGCCGTCGTCCATCCTCCCGCCCCCTTTCACTTATATAGTACCGCTTTTGGACCGCCGGGTCACAAAAAACGGGCGGCGGTAAAAAACCGGCGCCCATGAAAGGATCTGTCATTTTTCCCCCAGAGCGTGGCGGCAGAGATCCGCCAAAACGCATTTTTCACACTGGGGGCGGCGGGCCACACAGACGGCGCGGCCGTGGAGAACCATGCGGTGGCAGAAGTCGTTGGACTTCTCCGGCGGGAGGATGGCCCGCAATATGGGCTCTATTTTCGCCGGGTCTTTCGTGTCCACATAGCCCAAAAGGTTCGTTATCCTGATACAGTGGGTGTCCACCACCACCGCGCCGGGGGCGTTGTAGACGTCGCCCAGGATGAGGTTTGCGCTTTTGCGGCCCACACCGGGGAGCTTGAGAAGGTCCTCCATGTTGTCCGGGACTTTTCCGCTAAACCGCGTCTCGATCATGATGGCGGCGTTTACGATGTCGCTGGCCTTGCCGTGGTAAAAGCCGCAGGAGCGTATGTATTCCTCCACGTCCTCGATGTTCGCCTCCGCCATATCCCGCACCGTGGGATAGCGCGCGAAGAGGGCGGGGGTGACCTGATTCACACGGGCGTCGGTACACTGGGCGGCCAGACGCACGCTGACCAGAAGATGGTAAGCGTCGTCGTAGTCCAGGGTACACTCGGCCAGGGGGTATTCCTTTTCAAGTCTGGCGACGATCTCGTCGGAGGTGGATCTGTCCATGATATTCGCTCCTTTTCGACGTTCTTCGCGTATTATAATACTAATACCCAATTAAAACAAGACATTCGCGACGGTCTTTTTTGCGCCATACTGCGTCAGAGCGCTTGGAAATACGACAGTATTCCCTGCGCGCTCTTCCTCGCCTGACGCAAAAAATCCTTGCCGCTCGGTGTCTCCTTTTAATTGGGTATTAGTATAACACTTTAACTCCGTCCTTGCAAGCGTACACCGGTAGTGGTATAATCTTGTCATAATACGACAAAGGAAGGCCCGGTATGGAAAGATTCATTGTGTTTGACGTGGAGACGCCGAACTTTAAAAACGACCGGATGAGCGCCATCGGCGTGGCGGTGGTGGAGGGCGGGGAGCTGGTGTCCGAGTTTGAGACGCTTGTGAACCCGGAGACGTTTTTCAACCGGTTCAACATCGACCTGACGGGCATCACCCCCGAGGCAGCGGCGGAGGCGCCCGCGTTCCCGGAGGTTTGGGAGGAGCTGCGGCCCGTTTTTGAGAGCGGGATCCTGTGTGCCCACAACGCCACCTTTGACATGGGGGTGCTGCGCGCATGCCTGTCCCACTACGGCATCACCTGGCGGAAGTACGCGCCCTATGTCTGCACCTGTCAGATGGCGCGGCGGTGCTACGGGCTTCCCCACAACAATCTCAACGTGCTGTGCGACTATCTGGGTATCGGGCTTGACCACCACCGGGCGGGGAGCGACTCCCGGGCGGCGGCGCTCCTGCTGATCGACGAGCTGGCGCGGGGGATGAACTACGCGGATTTCAAGCGGTTTTACTACATGCTTCCAAAGACGGGGGAGGTGCGATAAATGGAGCTTACAAGGCCCCTGGCGGACGAAATAAGGCCCCGGACCTTGGACGAGGTCTACGGGCAGAGGCATATTTTGGGGGAGAACGGGCTTCTCAGAAGGATCATCCGGTCAGGGCACATACCGAACATGATCTTCTACGGTCCCTCCGGGTCGGGGAAAACGACGGTGGCCAATATCATCGCCAGGGAGACGAGACGAGAGCTGCGGCGGCTCAACGCCACCACGGCGTCCCTGCAGGATATCAAGGCCATCATCGCGGAGCTGGACACGTTTCTGACGCCCAACGGGGTGCTGCTGTATCTTGACGAGATCCAGTATTTCAATAAAAAGCAGCAGCAGAGCCTGCTGGAGTTCATCGAGAACGGGAAGATCACACTCATCGCGTCCACCACGGAAAACCCGTACTTTTACGTGTACAACGCGGTCCTCAGCCGCTCTACGGTCTTTGAATTCAAGGAGCTGACCGGCGAGGACGTCCTGCGGGCAGTGAAGCGGGCGGTGACCATCGCCTCCGACAGATTCGGCGAGGCGGACATTGAGGAGGGGGTGCTGGAACACATCGCGGCCTCCTCCGGCGGGGACGTGAGAAAGTCCGTCAACGCCGTGGAGCTTCTTTTCACAGCGGCGGCCAGGGGCGGGGACGGAAGGCTGAAGATCACCCTGGACGACGCGAGAATCGTGGCGCAGAAAAACGCCATGCGGTATGACCGGGACGGGGACCAGCACTTTGACGCGGTTTCCGCCCTGATGAAGTCCCTTCGTGGGTCGGACCCGGACGCGGCGCTCCACTATCTGGCCCGTGCGCTGTCGGCGGGGGACATGGCCGGGGTGTGCCGGAGGATCCTCTGCTCGGCCAGCGAGGACATCGGCCTCGCCTACCCGCAGGCGGCGGCCATCGTGAAGGCGTGCGTG
>CANQSU010000285.1 GCA_947626585.1 uncultured Oscillospiraceae bacterium | reverse complement strand
GTCCACCAGGACGCCCAGGGCGCAGGCGGTGGGGATCTGCTCGCTCTCCACAAAATATTGGGCCAGGTCCTCGGCGATCTCGCCGGAGACAAGCCGGGTAGAGCCGGAGACCGGCTCACCGAAGCCCATATCCCGGATGACGGTGAGCATCCCGTCCCGGCCCACGGCTCCGCCCACGTCCAGCTTTCCGTCGGGCCGGAGCGGCAGATCCACCGCCGGGTCCTGTGCGTAGCCCCGGACATTGCCATGCTCGTCGGAGACCACAAGGATGGTCCCCACGGGGCCGCCGCCGTTGACGCGTACGGTCAGGCTGTCGCCCTCGCTCTTGAGCGCGTTGCCCATCATGGACGCGGCGCACATGGTACGGCCCAGGGCGGCCGTGACCACCGGCAGGGTATGGTGGATGTTCCGGGCGCGCTCCACCTCATCGGTCAGCTCCACGGCGGTCATTTTGACCAGACCGTCAGACGATATGGCTCTAAGGATCCTTCCCATGGCTTCCTCCGTTAAAAACGCGATTTATCCTATTATAACCGTCTCGCGGCGATGAATATACGCCGCTCGTTCTCTCCGGGCGGCCGGTCCCGAAGCTCGGCAAAGGTCCGGATCTCGCCGAAACCGTGAGCTTCAAGCTCCCGCGTCAGTGTATCCACGCGGTGCAGATACTCCAGATGCTCCTCCTCTCCCCTCTCCCAGACGTCGTCCGCAAGGCGAGAGAAGATGTCAAGGCCGTAATGGAGCGCGTCTCCGTCCTCCGTAAGCTCGGTCCGCCAGACGCAGAACACATCGTCGGTCTCGTCGCAGAACATCTGATCGTCCAGACCTTTGAGTTTTTCCGGGGTGTTCACGTCGAAGATAAAAAGGCCCCCCGGCTCCACAAAAAGGCGCAGTCTTTCAAAGACCGGGCCCAGGGCGTCGGGCGGCAGGTAGTTGATGCCGTCCAGCGAGCAGACGGCGGCGGAGACGGTACCGTAGAGGTCAAGCCCCTCCATGGTCTGGTGGAGAAAGATGGGCCTGACGGGCACCCGCGCGTCCAGGGCCTTCTCCTGGGCGACGGAGAGCATATCCTCCGAGCCGTCCACGCCGATCATCTCATAGCCTCGGCGGGCAAGTTCAAGGGTGAGCGTACCCGTACCGCAGGCCAGATCCAGACACAAGGACGGGGAAACGCCATATTTTCTGAAGATAAGCTCATAAAAATCGGCGAATTCCCCGTAGGACACATCCCGTGTCAGGTCGTCATACCAAGGGGCGAGGGACAGGTACGCGCTCACTTACCCTGATTTCCCTTCTCCTCCAGGCGCCGGAAAACAACGTCGTAGCCGTCATTTCCGTACCGGAGGCTCCTGTTGACGCGGCTGATGGTGGCGCTGGAGGCGCCGGTCCTTTCGAGGATGTCGTTGTAGATCATCCCCTTGTGCAAAAGCTCTGCCACCTGGAAGCGCTGCTCCATGGCGCGAAGCTCCGAAATACTGCATAGGTCGTCAAAGAAGCGCTTGCACTCGTCGAGCGTGTGAAGCTCCATGATTGCCCTGTACAGGTCCTCGTTCCTGGGCTGATCGGTATTTTTGTTCATGATTTAAATCCTTCCTTCTCTTCACCGTTATGCGTCGGCGCGCCTTAAATCACGTTTTTCCTTCTTATCACTTGGCTCTATCCCCGGCTTTCGCCGCGGTGACCCCTGCCCTCTCATCAGGGCGATGGGGAGCTATACGAAGCACGCGCCTTTGCGTAAGGAAGTTTGACCCGCGTAACCTTACCGGGCGTCGCCGGGATCTCCGGCGGACCTGGCCGCCTCTTCCTCCTCCAGGACCCGGTAGGCCACCTTGCCCACCAGCGTCTTGGGAAGCTCGTCCCGGAACTCGATCTCACGGGGCATGGCGTACTTGGCGATGTTCTTGCGGCAGTGAGCCATGATAGTCTCGCGTGTCTCGTCGTTCTGGGGCACGCCGGGCTTGAGCATCACAAAAGCCTTGACCCGCTGCATCCTGTAGTCGTCCTTTACCCCGATGACGCAACTCATCTGAACAAGCTCGCAGGCGTCGATGATGTTCTCCAGCTGGGCGGGATAGACGTTGTAGCCGGAGGTGATGATCATCCTCTTGGCCCTTCCCTTGAAGTACACAAAGCCCTCGTCGTCCATGGTGCCAAGGTCCCCGGTGTAGACCCAGGTGAGGCCGTCGGCGTGGCGTCTCAGGGTCTGGGCCGTCTCCTCCGGGTGCTTGATATACTCCCGCATGACGGTGGGGCCGGAGAGCAGGATCTCTCCCTCCTGGCCGTAGGGCAGCTCCTCGTCGGTGCCGGGCTTGACGATCTTGATGCAGGTGTCGGGAAACGGAAGGCCGATGGAGCCCTCCTTGTAGATGTGGGGAGGCGTCAGGCAGCATGCCGTTACGGTCTCGGTGGTGCCGTAGCCCTCGCGGACCTGGATGGCGCACTTGTGGTCATAGAGGAACTTGTCCATCTTCTTCTTAAGCTCGATGGACAGGGAATCTCCGCCGGAGAACACGCCCTTCAGGGAGCTTAAGTCCGC
>CANQSU010000284.1 GCA_947626585.1 uncultured Oscillospiraceae bacterium | reverse complement strand
TCCTCCAGCGTGCCCCAGGAGTTTGTGAAGATGATCAACGAAAACGGCGGCAAGATGCCCGACGCCGTGGGTATCCCCGAGGAGCAGCTGAGAAAGGCCGCGACGCTCTCGGTGTGCAAGATCAACATCGACTCCGACCTTCGTCTTGCCATGACCGGCTCCATCCGCAAGTATTTCGCGGAGCATCCCGACCACTTTGACCCCCGCCAGTACCTTACCCCGGCCCGCGCTAACATCAAGGCCATCGTGACCCACAAGCTCATCGACGTCCTTGGCTGCGCCGGCAAGGCGTAAGCTGAAATTGCTTTTGAAGGCGATCGTGCCCGCGCTTTTCGGGGGCGCGGTCGCCTGCTTCATTTTTCCGCAGGTGGTGAGACAGTGAAAGATAAAGACATTGACCATGTCCCCGAGGATGTGGAGCTATCGGGTATCACTGTGGACGACATCATTAAAGAATTCCACACCCCCGTTGAGACAGGACCTGTGCCGGAGGAACGGTCCGCCGATGAGTCTGTACCCCGGGACCCGGATGGACCGTCGGCCGATGAGCCGGAGGAGTCCGCCCCGGCGGAGGGCGCGGCCGAGCTTCCGCCCGATGCCTCCGACACAGCGATCGCGGCCCGTGATTTTGAGAGCGGAGACGGGGAGAGCGTCGGGGACGGACAGCCTGAAAACGTTCGCGGGGAGGATCCACCGACGGAAACCAAAAAGAAAAAAAGCGCCCGTCGGAAGAAGGGGACCGGAGGTTCAAAGCGCCCGGGCTTTCTCTCCGGCAAGGTGATCGCGGTCATCCTTACATCGCTTGTTTCCGTCGTTCTCCTGGGCATTGCCGTGGTACCGGATCTTCCGGATCCGTTCTGGAGCTTTTTTGTCATTTCCGCGGTCATGACAGGATTCGTCCCGCTCACGGTGTGGACGGTCCTTCACTTCAGGGACAGGTCCCGCCATATGCCGCCGGCCGTCATGCTTTTGGCGTTACTCATCACCGTTGTGGGTCATGAGCTTGTCAAGGCCGCTTTTGGCGCGGCGATATTTGATGTTCTGTACGCTGTATACATCGGACTTGCCGACAGGATGCTTGGCACGGCCATGGACCGGCTTCACAAAAGGCTTGACGGGCTCGACCCGAGCCGTGACAGGCGGCTCGAGACGTGTCTGGACGAGCTTGAGAACGGCAGGATCAAGGCCCTTGGGGAACTGCGGAACGCCGAGCGGCTGATATTGATCGGAACATTTGCTTTCGCGGCCCTTTTTACGGTGCTTCCGGGGCTCATCAACGGCGGAGCCTTTGCCGTCTGGCTGGCGAGATCGGCCGTGATCGTGGCTGTTTGCGCCTGCGGCGGCGAGCTTGCCGCTCTGGTGTCCTACGCCGGAGCGGTTGACGGCGCTTTTTCGGACGGCGTATGGATCGCCGGAGTGGGGACCGTCAGCGCCTGCGCCGATATCACAAGCGTCATATTCAACAAATCCGGCACCCTGACAGACGGGGAGTACAGGATCTCCAACGTCGATCCCGTCAGGATCAGCGAGGAGCAGCTTCTCTACCTGGCGGTCCAGGCCGGGGCGTACTCCGAACACCCGCTCAACAAGGTCATACGCCGTGACTCGGGCGTCGTACCGGAGAAGTCCCGGATAACGCGCCAGCGGGTGGAGATAGGCTACGGAAGCCTCGTGCAGATGGACGACGGCACCCTTATCGGCATAGGCAATATTGACTTCATGGAGAAGCTCGGCGTAAAGGGGAACCTGTTTGTTCCCGGAGAGACCTGCGTTTTTGTGTGCGTCGACAGAGTATGCGTGGGAAGGATCAGCTTTTCCGACACCGTAAGGCCCGACGCGCTGAATATCGCCCACGATCTTCGCAAGGCCGGAGTCCCGAATATCGCTTTCATGACCGGCGACAACGCCCTGACGGCGACCAATATAGGACGTCGGCTTGACATCGCAGAGGTCTACTCCGATTGCCGACCCATTGACAAGGTGGAACGGCTTCAGTATATCCAGGACACCCAGGACCCGAAGGACAGGACCGCCTTTGTCGCCCGCGCGGGGAACGAGAGCGAGATCCTGGAGCTTGCCAACATCAGCGCGACCCTGGGGGTGGGCGATGATTCCACCGCCGCTTACCCGGATATCATTCTTTCCACCGGCGAGCTTGGCGGATTCCCACGGCTCCTGCGGGACGCGCGGCAGGTAAGGGGGAATATCACCCTCGGCTTCTATATCACCTGTGTCGTCAGGCTTATCACCGCCCTCTTGGGTATCGTGGGCGTATTTCCGATTTGGGCGGCGTCCATCCTCATGCCGGCGATGTCGATATACCTCCTTCACCGCGCCGAGATCAGAGTCGGCTGAAATGCCGCTAATATTTAGGAACCTCTGAACATGTCGGAAGGCTCGTTTATTCAGGGGTTTCCGAAAGGATGCCGGTTTGATAATCTGATATGATCGCGGGAAACTTTTTCCGGTTTCCCGCTTTTTTCTCTTGACAATCTCGATAATCGAGATTATAATGCGGTATAGAAACTCGAATATCGAGAAT
>CANQSU010000283.1 GCA_947626585.1 uncultured Oscillospiraceae bacterium | reverse complement strand
GTCCACTCCATGGCCCACGGCCTCTCCGCCCTCTATGACACCCCCCACGGCGTGGCCTGCGCCATCATCCTGCCCACCGGCCTTATCTACAACGCCCCCGTGGCCGGCGAGCGCTACCGCGCCATCGGCAAAGCCATGTGCGTTGCCGGCATCGACACAATGAACGACAAGGAGGCCGCCGAGGCCACCATCGCCGCCGTCAAGCAGCTCTCCGCCGACGTGGGTATCCCCGCCGACCTGAAGGGCATCCTCAAGGAGGAGGATATCGACTTCCTGTCCGAGTCCGCTTACGCCGACGCCTGCCGTCCCGGCAACCCGAGAGAGACCAGCGTTGAGGAGATCAAGGAACTCTACAGGTCCCTTATGTAATGCCAAGGAACCTCTGAATTAATCGAAGCGTCGAGATCGGGCGGCGATTTGT
Organism: uncultured Oscillospiraceae bacterium; assembly: GCA_947626585.1. Classification (GTDB taxonomy): domain Bacteria; phylum Bacillota; class Clostridia; order Oscillospirales; family Oscillospiraceae; genus RUG626. Next base: position 2,131 of record CANQSU010000283.1, on the reverse strand, counting down.
TCAGAGGTTCCCTTAAAAAACTTCCCCCGAGCGGCGAGTATATTTCGCGTCAGGCGAGGTAAAGCGGCTCGCGCGCGGAGCGGAACAACGGAAAGCCTGTTTCAAATCCGTGGATTTGAAACAGGCTTTCACATTTTACGTTTTTACGTTTGTATGAGCTTTTACTCGATCTCAAGCGTTTGGCTCTCGGGCAGGACCTGCTGCTTCTTGGGCATGGTCAGCCTCAGAACGCCGTTGTCGTACTTGGCCTTGATGCCCTTGACGTCCACGCCGGAGACGTCGAACTGGCGGCTGTATTGGCCGTAGGAGCGCTCCAGACGGACATAATTGCCCTTCTTGTCCTTGTCCTCGTGGTTGGAATGGCGCTCGGCGTTGATGGTCAGCACGTCGCCGTCGATATTGAGGTGGATATCCTTCTTCTCAAAACCGGGCAGATCGGCCTCCAACAGGTAGCTGTCGCCCTGATCGGAGATATCGGTCTTAAATTCCGCGATATCGCCGGTCTCAAAGAAGCCGGTGAAGGGATCCTCGAAGAAGCGCTTCTCAAAGTCCTCCATGGCCTTGAAGGGGTTGTAGGTGATGTCCTGATTGCGATGGAAAGGTCTGAGTTCAAACATAATAAATACCTCCAATAATCATTATTATGTCCGCCCTGTATAAATTTATGACCGATGGGGCAGGCCGGGGATTCGGTCCTCGGGCCGGGCCTTATCGCCTTGCCTTATGCTCTGTATAATAGACCCACATTATGAACAATCAATGGAACTTTTATGAAATATTTGTTAAATTTAGCACTCTCGGAGGAAGAGTGCTAAATTCAGACGATAATCCTCGCCGCTCCGGTTTTCCCCTTGCGCTTTCGCGTAAGGTGGGTTATAATATGAAACTGGCAGATGGAGTATGCCAATCCAATAAAATGTTTCCCCCAGCGATAAGTAAGACATGGCTATATTACCCCGCTCCCGCGATGATTTGATCGCCGGAGTAATAATTATCGGACAAAGGAGTGCGATCGGACCCCTTTGTCCATTTCTTTTTAGGAGGAAAGAGATATGAGAAAGCCTTTGATCGGCATTGTACCTCTGGTGGATTCGGAAAAGGACAGCTTTTGGATGCTGCCAGGATATATGGAGGGGACCGCCCTGGCGGGCGGGCTCCCGGTCATGCTTCCGCTGACGGATGACGCGGAGGACCTGGCGCAATTAGCGGAGACCTGCGACGGCTTTTTGTTTTCCGGCGGACATGACGTCTCGCCGGCGGTTTACCGCGAGGAGGTCACGGAACGATGCGGGGAGACCTGTCCGGCGCGGGACGGGATGGAGACTGCCCTCCTGCGGCTGGCCCTTGAGCGGGACATGCCGGTGCTGGGCATATGCCGGGGGATCCAGCTCATCAACGCCATCCTGGGAGGCACCCTGTACCAGGACCTGCCCACAGAGCGCCCGTCGGACATCTGCCACCGTCAGAAGCCGCCTTACGACAGGCCCGTCCATCAGGTCAGCCTGGTCCCGGACACACCGCTGCGGAAGCTCCTGGACCGGGAAAAGCTGCCGGTCAACAGCTGCCACCATCAGGCGGTCAAGGCGCTGTCCCCCGAATTGAGGCCCATGGCGTATTCTGAGGACGGCCTGGTGGAGGCCGTCTGGCTTCCGGGCCGCAGATACGTCTGGGCGGTACAGTGGCACCCGGAGTTTTGCTATCGCAACGATGAAAGCCGGCGTATATTTGAGAGCTTCATCAGCGCCTGCCGTCCCGAAAACGGATAAAACGATTCCCGCGGACTTTCTTGGGCTGGTCATAAAACCGTATAGAGTTTGGACTTGCCTTTCAGACGGGCCGGGACAGCGAATAGGAACGCTCTGGACGAGGACAAAATCGCCGGAGCGTTTTCTATTCGATATGGGCGGAACTGTCGTGAAAAATTCGATTAACCGTCTTAATGGACAGTAGACTTCTTCACATTTGAGTGGTATAATGTTAAATGTCGAGTGGGCGACTGTTCGACAAATCAACACTTGAAATGGAGAAAACAAATGGAATATATTCGTATAACTAATGGCAATATGGATGGACTTAAAGAGCTTCACATCGGTTACAAACAGGAGATTGGGGAAGAAGCGCCTACAGATGA
>CANQSU010000282.1 GCA_947626585.1 uncultured Oscillospiraceae bacterium | reverse complement strand
CAAGCACAAACGGACGCGCAGACGCGTCCGTTTGTGCGTATCGGGGGAATCGTCTCAGCACAGAGGCACGAAAATGCGCAGTACCCCGTCTATGAGCCAGCGGCCAAAGCCCTTTTCGATGTTATCCGTCGTCCGCTCCCGGCACTTTTCCTGGGTGGCGAGAAAGTCGGCCTTCAGGCTGTCCAGCAGAGAGGCGTTATAAAACAGGGAGTTGTTCTCGAAATGCAGGAAAAGGCTCCGGTAGTCCAGATTCACCGTACCCACCGTGCCCACCACGCCGTCCACGATGCTGGCCTTGGCGTGCACGAAGCCGGGGGTGTACTCGTATATCTTCACCCCCGCCTCCAGCAGCACGGGATAGAAGCTGCGGCCCATGCGGTAGACCAGCTTCTTGTCCGGGACGCCCGGCATGATGATGCGCACATCCACGCCCCGCCGGGCGGCGCGCACGAAGGCGTCGGTCAGCGCGTCGCCGGGCATGAGGTAGGGGGTGAAGAACCAGGCGTACTCTCGGGCCTGGCTCAGCAGGTCGATGAACAGCTCGTTGCTCACCGCGTCCTCGCCCAGCGGGGAGTCATAGTAGCTGAGCACGCAGCCATCCTGCGCCTGCCTGTCCGCCGCCGGCAGGGCGGGCGGGGCCAGAAATTCGTCCGGGACAGGGTCGAAGGCGAACGCGTTCCAGAAGGTGGCGAACATGCGGGTATAGTTGTCCACCGCCTCGCCGGTGAGGCGAAAACCGATGTCCTTCCAGTGGCCGAAGCGCTCCACTTTGTTGATGTATTCGTCCGCCAGGTTGACGCCGCCGGAGAAGGCCACCTTTCCGTCGATGACGAGCATCTTCCGGTGGTCCCGGCAGTTGAGGGTCCCCTTGACGAACACCAGAGGGTTGAAGGGGGCGATGCGGATGCCCTTCTGCCGGAGCTTCTCGGCGTTTTTCCAGGAATAGGTGGAGATGCTGCCCAGATCGTCGTACAGCACCCGCACGTCTACGCCCTGGGCCGCCTTGCGGGCCATGATATCCACCATGGACCCCCACATCAGCCCGTCCTCCACGATGAAGTATTCCACGAAGATGAACTTCTCCGCCTTCTCCAGCTCCCGGAGCATCACGGGGAACATGTCGTCGCCCAGGGGATAATACGTCGCGCTCCGGTTGGGATGGGGGGCGAAGCCCGTCATCTTCTCCACGGTGCGGAAGGTCTGGGCGATGCGCTTATCCTGCCCGTCCAGCTGCTCGTAAACGGGCGCGGTATCCGCCGCATCGGGCGGCAGGGGCCTGGCCCCGGCCAGCTTTTTCCGCAGGGGCTTTGTGGTGCGCTTGTTGCCGAAGATGAGGTACAGCAGCGAGCCGGGCAGGGGGAAGGTGAGGATCAGCAGCAGCCATACGACCTTGTAGGTGCTCTCCTCCCGCTTGGTGATGATATACAGCACCAGCAAAAACGCCATGACGGACAGCAGGAAGCTGATGGCCGGCGCCCAGGGGGCCAGTACGCTGAACAGCAGGTACAGCCACAGCGCCTGCAGCAGTATGGCGGGGATGATCGTGAACACGCGTCGCAGGATCTTGTTCATATTTATCGCTCCTTTCCAGCGCTTTTTGGATATTTTCCATTATAGCACGCCTGGGGAGGAAAAGCCAGCCATATGACGGGCGATGAATTTCATGTTGACACCGATTACAAATTTTTATATAATGATGCAGTTGCCAACTACGGCGGCTTGGCCGCTGATGAGTAATACGAAAAGAAAGGAAAAGAAAAAATGCTGCGTACCTATCAACCCAAGAAGATCCACGCTCAGAAGGAGCACGGCTTCCGCAAGCGCATGTCCACCCGCAACGGCCGGAAGGTCCTTTCCGCCCGCCGCGCCAAGGGCCGCAAGAGACTGAGCTACTAAGGCCGGCCTGTCCTGAACGGCAGCCGTGAGATTTACGTGTTCACTGAAACTTAACAGGGATTTCCACCGTGTCTACCGGAAGGGGACCAGCGCCGTGCGGCCCTGCCTGGTGGTATACGCCCGCCGTATCGGGGGACAGTCTAACCGCCTGGGCCTGACAGTGACGGCCAAGGTGGGCAAGGCCCATACCCGGAACCTGGTGCGCCGCCGCCTGCGGGAGATATACCGCCTGCACGAGGACGGCATGCGTCCCGGGTACGATCTGGTGGTGGTGGCCCGCACAAGGGCGGCCACGGCCGCCTACAGGCGGCTGGAGGCGGAATTCCTGTCCGCGAGCAAAGAGCTGGGGGCGGCGCTGTGAAGCGGCTGCTGCTGGCTGTCGTGCGTTTCTACAGAAAGTATATCTCGCCGCTGAGGAGGCCCTGCTGCCGGTTCATCCCCACCTGCAGCGAGTACGCGCTCGAGGCCATCGAGCGCTATGGGGCCTGGAAGGGCGGGGTTCTCGCGCTCAGGCGCATCTGCCGCTGCCATCCCTTCCACCGCGGGGAACACGATTTTTACGACCCTGTACCGTAAATAGGAGAATGCTATGTTAAAAGCGATCGCAAAGCCTTTCGGCGCGTTGATGCTCTGGCTTTACAACCTGACGGGCAACTACGGCGTGGCCGTGATCCTGTTCGCCCTGGTGGTGAAGCTCATCATGCTGCCGTTCCAGCTCAAGAGCA
>CANQSU010000281.1 GCA_947626585.1 uncultured Oscillospiraceae bacterium | reverse complement strand
CAGAAACTCAAGTGGTTTCGTAGAATCTTTACACGCTATGATAAGCTCGATTCCTCGTTCTTGGCTTTCGTTTATGTTGGTGCTATTGCTATCTTGTTGAAATAGCAACATCGTTCCATATTTTTAAAACAAGTCCTAGCCATGTTCTGCTTGCCGTTGCGCGGCAAGCAGAACGGCGTAAAATCAAATTATTAATGTGGCGATATTTAATTGCCACATTAATAACATCTTTTAAAATGATATTACCCATAGCTGTGCGCCTTCCTCCAAGTCCCGATGTGCCTGTACGCCGGTAATGCGCAGCCTGCCGAAAGCAGCCGCTCAGACGATCCTCTCCAAAATGCCCCGGCAGCCCTCGTTCACGTCCCGCCAGGCGGCGTCAAAATCCCCGGTGTACCAGGGGTCGGCCACGTCCCGGGGATGGCCAGTGTAGTCCAGCAGCAGCCTGACCTTCCCCTCGGGGTCGCCCCCGAAGGCCCGGAGCATGCTTCGCAGATTGGCCCGGTCCATGCCGATGATCAGATCGAACCGGTCGTAGTCGCCCCCGGTTATCTGCCGTGCCCGCTTGCCCTCGCACCCGATCCCGTGGCGGGCAAGCTCCCGGCGGGCCGGAGGGTACACCGGATTCCCGATCTCCTCGGCGCTGGTGGCGGCGGACTCCACATAGATCTCCGCGCCGGCCTCGGCGGCCATCTTCTTCATCACAAACTCCGCCATGGGACTTCGGCAGATGTTCCCGTGGCAGACGAAAAGGATACTTGTCATCTTTTCTCCCCAAATTACAGAAATCAAGGCCCCCTTGTCGCAAAGGGGGCCTTTCGTGTGTCCTTACGCGGTCATCAGAGGTACAGCATCTCGGAATAGGCCATGATGAACGGCCCCGCGCCCTTGCCCTCGTCGGGAAGGTAGTACTCGGGGATCTCGTAGTTGTTGGTGTTGTTGGCGCTGGCCTTCAGGTAGATGTCCTCCAGATGGTCGCCGCGTATTTTAAGCTCCGCCATGGCCACAAAGCCCCGGACGGCGGCGTCCCTGTAGGATCCGTCCAGCCAGCCGTTCCGTACGCCCTTGAGGATGGTATAGACGATCATAGCCGTGCCGCTGGTCTCCAGCCGGTTCGTCTCCGTGGTGGGCCAGTCGGCCACATTCGTCCAGAGCCCCTCGGGCTTCTGGTATTTGAGCATCCCGTCCACAAAGAGCTTCAGGGCCGCCTTGCGCTCCTCCATATACTCCTCCGGCAGGACCTCCATCACGTCCACCATGGCCATGCCGTACCAGCCCATGGCCCGCGTCCAGTGGAAGGGGCACACGTCGGCGGCGGAATTGGCCGCGTGGTAATACATGCCGTTGGGGGCCGGCAGGGTGGAGGCCACCCAGGAAAGACGCTCGTTCACAAGCGCCAGCTGCCTTGTATCCCCCACCTTCGCGGCGAAGTGGGCGATGAAGGGCTGGAGCATATAGATGCCGTCCAGCCAGACCTTGTATTTGGGGGGCTTATCGTGGGCCCAGCTGTGCCAGTAGTTGTGCCCCAGGGCCTCCTCGGTGAACTCCTTCGCCACGATGTGGCCGGTGGAGTTTACATGATCCTCATCGGTCAGATCCCGGTACATCTCCCGGCAGACCTCCATATAGCCGTCCTCGCCGTCGGAGGCGCGGATGAGCAGGGCCGAGGTCTTGTAGCAGTCGGCGCCGTGGTGGTCCACATAGCCGCCCAGGTTCCGGCTGATGTGCTTTTTCCCGTCCCCGTCGGTGACGATCATGGCGTCCAGATACCGGCGCACATAGTCAAGATAGACGCCGTCCTCGTCATGACCGGCCTCCGCAATGTCGAAAAGACCCTCCATGACCACGCCGTTGTAGTAGCTCCAGTCAAAGAGGTAAGGCTTCTCGGAGGGGGTGCGCTTCTCGTTGTCCCAGGTAAAAAACCTGTGTTCGTCCGCCACAACGGCCTCCGGCACGTTGACGTCGGAGTCCACCGTCAGGGCGTCGATATATACCTTTGCCCGCGAAATGGCCGCGTTGATCCTCGCCTTGTCCATGCTCATGCTCCTTCCGATATATAAAAATTCACTGCCTAAAGGATACCACAGAATTCCGGCCTTTGCAACATTATGTACCGCGTTTTCGCGAAAATTACGAAAAATAAGGCGCCGTAAAAAACCGGACCGGCGATCGTCACAGCCAAAAGTAAACCAAAAGTAAATAATAATCCGAACCGTCCGCGCGGGCTTTTCAAAAGCCCCCTCCTCGTAGGAGGGGGAGCAGAGGGAAGAAGACTGCGCCTTAGGCGCTGAATAAAATTGTGGGCCGCCCACGGCGGCCCACCGAATTTTCGAATTGCCTCATTTTCTCTCAGCTCCTCAGCTGCACACCGCCTGTTCATACGCTGCTGTGCCGGAAGCGCGGCAGGGGAGCGCGGCGGCGGGGCGGAACCCCGTCTGTCAGGCGCGACCGCAGACGTCTGACGCACCAGACGCAGGCGGGGATGAGGAAGACGTCGGCGGCGATCCAGGCGGCGGGAGAGGCGGCGCAGGCCGCGTCGTAGCCCATGACCGGCACAAAGAACCTGCCCACAACGGCCCTCGCCAGCATCTCAAAGACGCCCGACAGGATGGCGAAGGGGGAGTAG
>CANQSU010000280.1 GCA_947626585.1 uncultured Oscillospiraceae bacterium | reverse complement strand
TGCCCGTCGCCCCGGTACACGTCGATGGGGTAGCTCATGGTCTGGAAGGTGTAGAAGCTGATGCCGATGGGCAGCGTCAGACCCAGGGTGGGGAGTTCCACGCCGGGTATCATGCTCAGCGTCTCCGCCACAAGGTCGAAATATTTGAAGAAGAACAGCATCGCCAGATTGAGCACCGTGTTGACCACCAGCACCCGTTTGGCCTTTTTCTTTGCAGGACCCACATATTTGCCGATCAGCCGGCCGCTGATGTAGTTGAGGCAGATGGAGAAGATCATCAACAGGATGTACACCGGCTCGCCCCAGCCGTAGAACACCAGATTGACGATGAACAGCCACAGGTTGCGCCAGCGGGAGGGGACGAGATAGTACACCGCCAGCACGACGGGCAGGTATATGAACATGAACAGGATGCTGGAAAATACCATGGGTCTTTATTCCTCCGCTTCGTCGGACGGTTCAAACCTGGCCAGGGGATTGGCGGCGGCGGCCTTTTTCAGCTCGGCGTTGGCGATATGGGTGTATATCTGGGTGGTGTTGAGATTTTCGTGCCCCAGCAGCTCCTGGAGCGTGCGCACGTCCACGCCGCCCTGGAGCATCAGGGTGGCCGCCGTGTGGCGCAGCTTGTGGGGGGAGATGGCGGACGCGTCCAGCCCGGCCTTGAGAAGCGTCTTGTGCACCATCACCTGGATGGCGTCCACGCTGACCCGCTTGCGGCGGCTGGAGAGGAACACGGCGTTTTTGTCCGGCGTGGCGATATCCTTTCGGATGGCGAGCCAGTCGTTGAGCGCCTGCACACAGGCGTCGTTGAGATAGACGATGCGCTCCTTGCTGCCCTTGCCGTGGATGAGCAGATGATCTGCCCTGATGTCGGTGAGGTTCAGACCCACCATCTCCGAGATACGCAGCCCGCAGTTGAGAAACAAGCAAAGTATGCAGTAATCGCGCTCTTTATTCTTGCCGTCCACCGCCGACAGCAGCCGCTGGCTTTCCTCCAGGGTGAGGTAGTGGGGGAGGGACTTTTGCAGCTTGGGGGTGTCCAGATTCTGCACCGGGTCATAGGTCAGCTGCTTCGTCTTGACGGTGAGGTATTTGTAAAACCCTTTGAGACTGGTGATCATCCGCGCACGGGACGCCGCGTTCAGCTCACGGTCACGGGACAGATACGCCAGAAAGTCGTAGACCTCCGTCAGCGTCACCTTACCGTAAAAGTCCAGATCGGCCCCGCGTATATCCACGTCCTCCAAAGCTGTGTCACGTGGCACCAGGTCACGGGCGATGTACAGATACCGCGTGAAGGTGCGCAGGTCCATAAAATACGAATCCACAGTCTTTTTCGATTGTCCCTTGATGGTGTCGTGATACACCAGAAACTCCCGCAGCACCTGCGGCGCCTCATTTTGATAGCTCATGGCAGCAAACCCCCAACATGTTGTACTATAGCAGAGCGGAGGGAGCTTGTCCAGTGGCAAAATGCACAAATAATTCGGCATAATTAATATTATGCCGAATTTAGGGGAGGGCTAAACGGGAATGGCGCCGCCAATATCAAAAATGGGCTCTTCTGTGAGAAAAACCGGTCTTTTGCCGCGCTCTGTGATGAATCGGACGATGCGCTCTCTGTCCGGGTGTCCATTCAATGTTCCTGTAAAATACACTATATCATTTATCGTAAATGACGCGCCGCCGATGAAGCCTGTATCATAGCCATCCAGCACGACACGTCCCGGCGCGATGTCCAGCACGTCCATCCCGGCGTTTTTCGCGGCTCTGGAGACGCTGGCGTCCGCCGTGACGATGGAACGTTCATCCACGACCAGCGCAGCGCATTTCGTATAGCCCTGGCGCACGCGCACCGGTATGCCGCCGGCGGCAGCCACAGCCGGACCGTATGCGGTCGCTTCATTATATATCGTATACCTTCCCGTGGCGCAGATACACAGCGGCACGTCCGCCGGATATGTCTTTCCCAGTCCGGAGATGGATTCCACAACATATCCCCTGTTAGTTAAATAACTAACAATATAAGGAGAGATTTCCGACCCCGCGAATATCCGCATTCCTGCGCGGAAAACGGCCAGATCGGCGTGGGCGGCCAGCCGTGGGTCCAGCGCCGCGTCATCGGGCAGCCAGAACGGCTCTATCCCTTGCGCCGCAAGGCTTTGCGCCAGAACGGCGCGATATCTCTCCCCTATCAGGACCGTCACAGCGTTTTTTCCACCGCCTCGCGCAGCGTCTTGGCGCGGATCAGCTCCAGACCCTGGGGCGGCCTCAGCTCGCCCCGCACGCGGGATGGTATCACGCACTGGGTAAAGCCCAGGCGGGCGATCTCGGCCAGGCGCAGATCCAGGGCCTGGACGGAGCGTATCTCACCGGTGAGCCCCACCTCCCCCACCGCCGCCAGCTTGTCCGGAAGGGGCCTGTCCCGGAAGCTGGAGGCGATGGCCAGGCACGCGGCAAGGTCTGCCGCGGGCTCGTCCAGCGTCAGGCCGCCCACCACGTTCATATAGGCGTCGCAGGCGTTCACGTTCATGCCGCCCCGCTTTTCCAGCACTGCCAGCAGCAGGTAAAGCCGGTTATAGTCGAAGCCGTTGGAGGTGCGCCGGGGCGCGGAGAACCCCGTGGGCGTCAGAAGC
>CANQSU010000279.1 GCA_947626585.1 uncultured Oscillospiraceae bacterium | reverse complement strand
TCATGGACGGAAAGCTGGAGGTGCTGGAGTTCCGCGCCGGCGCGGAACTCCAGCACCTCCAGCTTTCCGTCCATGATGCGCCGCAGCTGCTCCACGCCGCTGCTGCCGCTGGCGTTGACCACGCTGCGCACATACCGCAGCACCTGCTGGGCGGTGATGACCCGCGGCTGGACAGGCTCCTCCAGACCGAAGGATTCCGCCAGGGAGATCAGGTGTTCCTCGTTCACCTTGGCGATGGCCTTTCCCACGCCCACGCTCCGGGCATAGGCGCCCAGGATGATATTGATCTCGTCGGAGCCGGTGATGGCCACAAAGGCGTCCACGCCCCGCAGTCCCTCCTCCTCCAGCAGATCGGGCCGGGAGCCGTCGCAGCAGACCACATCCGCCTTCGGCAGCTGGTCCTTGATCTTCTCGCACTTGTCCGGGTCCCGCTCCACCAGCTTGACGCGGATGCCCATCCCCAGCAGCTGCCGGCTCAGATTCACCCCGATGAAGCCGCCGCCCACGATCATGACCGACCTGGCGCTCTTTTTGAAGATCGCCAGGTCCTTGAACAGGGCGTGGATATGCCGGGGCGCGCCCACCACGTTCACGCTGTCCCCCGGCTGGAGAACGAACTCGCCGTCGGGGGTGTACACCTGATCGCCCCGGCGCACGGCGCATATGAGCGTGCCGCGGCCGAAGCGGTTGTGGTAGTTCTTCAGCGCCACGCCGCACAGCGGGTTCTCCTCCGCCAGCTTGAACTCCACCAGCTCCGCCTGCCCCTTGGCAAAGGGCTCCACCTTCGCCGCGGACGGAAAGCGCAGCACGCGGCTGATCTCCTGCGCGGCGTTCAGCTCCGGATTGATGGTCATGGAAAGGCCCAGCTCCTCCTGCAGGAGCATGACCTCCTCGTAGTGGTCACGCTGCCGGACCCGGGCGATGGTATGCCCCGCGCCCAGCTTCCGGCCGACCATACAGCAGAGGATGTTCGACTCGTCCGAGTTGGTGGCCGCGATGAGCAGGTCCGCCTTGTCCACCCCCGCCAGGCGCAGCAGCTCGATATCCACCCGGCCGCCGACGGAGATGGCGTCCAGCGTGGTGTTGACCATGGTGATCCGGTCGGGATTGCTGTCGATGACGGTCACGTCATGGCCCTCCCGCGTCAGATACTGGGCCAGCGTAAAGCCGATCTTCCCGGCCCCTACAACGATGATGTTCATACTTCCTCCCGCACGCACGGATAACGCGCCGTTATCATCCATACTTATTCCGTATAATAGCACCCCGCAATCTCTCCGTCAAGAGCGCTTGTAGACCGGGACGGACTGTGCTATACTGTGAAAAATACCGACTGTGAGGCGATCGAACATGGATAAGAAAAAATGCATGGCCCTGCTGCTGTGCCTGTGTCTGACGGCGGGGCTGCTCACCGGCTGCGGCGGCTCCATCGGCCAGTATGAGGACGAGGCCGAGCAGGCCGAACCGGCCGAACCGGACGACGGGGCGGAGCAGGCCGAGCAGACCGAACCGGATGAACCGGACGACGAGGCCGCGCCGGAGGACGAGGCGGACGACTCTCCCGCCGACGTGCCGGACCTGGCGGGCGAGGACGCCTCTCCCACCGACGGGGAGCCGGCGGAGCCCTCCGTCACGCCCGACCCCGGTCTGGGCGCGGAGGCATACGACGCGGACACGGTGGTGGCCACCTTCAACGGCCGGGACGTGAGCTGGAAGACGTACTATTACTGGCTGAAGTATTACGTGGATTACTCCGACTATCTGGCCGCGGTGGGCGCGTTCTCGTACACCGACGGCTGGGACGGCTGCGACATCTCCCCGGACCACACCAACGCGGAGGTGGTGCGTCTGAGCGCGTGGGACAATCTGGCCCAGTACCTGGCGGCGGACGAGCTGGCGGAGCAGCTGGACGTGTCCCTGGGCGAGGACGGCGACGAGCAGGTCCAGGCCGCCTTCGAGCGGGACGCGGACAGCATGGGCGACGGCGACGGAGAGTGCACCGACGAGGAGGCCGCCGCCTTCGAGGACTATCTGGGCGAGCAGTTCCTGGATCGGGAAACGTACGAGCAGATGGTCCGCACGGGCCTGCTGATGGACGCCTGTCTCGTGTCGCTCTATGGCGAGGACGGGGCGGACCTGCCCGACGAGCAGGCCGTGGCGTACGGCGAGGAGCAGGGGCTGATGCAGGCCAAGCACATCCTTCTGATGACCGTCGACTCCGCCACCGGCGAGGAGCTGGACGAGGAGCAGGTCCAGGCCAAGGAGGAGAAGATCAACGAGCTGTATGAGCAGCTGTCCGCCGTGCAGGAGGACCACGAGGCGCTGGAGGCGCTGTTCGACCAGCTGATGGAGGAGAACACCGAGGACGGCGGCGTGGACGCCTTCCCGGACGGGTATCTGTTCGGCGAGGGGGTCATGGTGACGGCCTTCGAGGACACCGCCAGGTCGCTGGAGGAGTACGGTCTGTCCGAGCCGGTGCAGTCCGATTACGGCTGGCATATCATCCTGCGCCTGCCCATCGACCCGGACGGTACGGTGATGACCGCCACCGGCCAGACGTCGTCCCTGCGCACCGCCGCGGCCAGCAGCGACATGCTGGCCCGCCTGACGGAGACGATCGACGCGGCCGAGGTGGAGTGGAAGGACGGCTTTGA
>CANQSU010000278.1 GCA_947626585.1 uncultured Oscillospiraceae bacterium | reverse complement strand
ATTCTGCGCTAATCGGAACCCTCGACCCCTCAGTCACGGCTGCGCCGTGACAGCTCCCCTTACGAAGGGGAGCCCAGACTGTAGACAAAGCCTCGCGGAGTTTTTCGCCCGCAGGCGCGAAAAAAAGCAAATTCCTTCCGTTGGCAAAGGCGTTGCCTTTGTCAACGGGTTGAGGCCGGGAAAACGGCCTCATTTCATGTTCAGCAGCCGCCGGGCCACCGCCTCCGCCTTTCCGTCCCCGATATGGACGGAGTTGGCCCCGAGAAAGAGGTAGTAGTCCTCGTCGGTGTAGCCGATGTATTCGTCCGCCGCGCCGGCCTGTGTCCCGGCGTCGTAGATCTTCACGCCCTCCGATTTGGACAGCAGAAGCTCCTCGTAGTCCCCGATCCGGGACTCCGGGAGGATAAAAATATCGCCGTTTTCGATATTTCCCATATCGAACAGCACGTACTCAAAGTTGTGGACCTGGATCATACGGATCCCTTCCGGCCTGTCCTCCTCCAGCTCCACCGCAAGCTCAGTGTCCCGGATCTCCGGCACGTAGCAGTAGACGGTGATCTTTTTTCCCGCCGGCGCGTCGGTGACTAGGGTGAAGATCCAGCCCCAGAAGATGGCCGACATCAGCGCCCAGAGGATGAAGGTGTGGAGCTGTGAGAAAACGTTTTTGACAAATCTCATACGTTCACCTCATAGGCCGCCACGTAGCCGTGGGAGATGTAAATGGCGGTCGGATCGGCCTTTGAAAGTCTCCCGGCGCGACTGTCCACCACCCAGAAGGCCCTTTTTCCCTCCGCCGTCTCCACCTCCACCTCGCGGGCGGTGATGCTCTTTTTGATGCGCAGCCAGTGCTTCGTCACGGTGGTCCTCCCCTCCACGCGCTCCCGCTCCCCCTCCCGGAGGGTACCGGCGTGGCCCAGCTCCCGGCGGGCGCCCCCCACCGTGAAAATGGCGCAATAGAGGACGATCCACCCGGAGACGGTGCTGGTGACAATGGCGGCAAGCTCCATCGTCCCGGCGGTGGCGGTGGTCGCCAAAGCGGCGAAGGTCACGCACGCGCCCAGAGCCAGGGCCGAGAACACGCACAGCGCGAGCCTCCAGTTTTTTATCTTCCGTTGGAGTTTTTTGATGTCCTCATCGCTGAACAGCTCCACGAGCCTTTCCTGCATCTTTTTCCCCACCCTTCCCCATCATCATAGCATATTTGCCTTTTTTATACAAGGTCCAATTTTTCCGGCCGTACCGGCGCGGTTTATCATTTTATCATTTAATTATACAGGCGCGGCTCGATTGACGGTTTTTCGATCAAAACGCAACCCTTGCTATTGAAAAAGCGGGGCGTATATGGTAAAATATCCATACTTTTTTACCGGGGAGGGTAACAAATGATATCAAAAGCGCTTTGTGAGCGCGTACTCAGGCGCGCTGTGTCCACCGGCGCGGACTATGCCGAGTTATTCGCGGAGAACACCCTCAACCACTCCATCGAGATGGTGGGCTCCAAGGTGGACGCCATCAACGACAATGTCATTGCCGGCGCGGCGATAAGGGTCTACAAGGGTCTCCGCAGCGTCATGGCCTCCACCGTGGACACCAGCGAGGCGGGGCTCATGAGGTGCGCCCAGCGGGTGGCCGACGCCCTGGGGGAGGGCAAGGCGGAGATCTCCGTCAACCTCGCCGAGCGGGTCATCGCCAACATCCACCCGGTGCTGGACGCCCCGTCCGGCGTGGCCAACGCCAGGAAGGTGGACATACTCAGGGCCGCCAGCAACGCCGTGAAGGAGTATAACGAGGCCGTCCGCCAGGTGACGGGCAGGTTCCTGGACGTGGATCACAACATCCTCATCGCCAGCACCGACGGCGTGTACGCCCAGGACCGCCAGATCCGCACGCGCCTGGTCGTCAACGCCGTGGCGGAGATGAACGGCCAGACCCAGACGGGCTCCTGCAGCCCCGGGCGCAGGATGGGCATGGAGATGTTCGACGGACTTATCGACCCCGTCGCGGTAGGCCGGGAGGCCGCGCGTCAGGCGGTAGTCATGGCCGGGGCGGGCTACTGTCCGGCCGGCGTCATGCCGGTGGCCATTGAGAACGGCTTCGGCGGCGTTATCTTCCATGAGGCCTGCGGGCACTCGCTGGAGGCAAGCTCCGTCGCCTACAACGCCAGCCAGTTCTGCGGAAAGCTGGGCCAGAAGATCGCGAGCGGCAAGGTCACCGCCATCGACGACGGCACGATCCCTAACGCCTGGGGCTCCATCAACATCGACGACGAGGGCACGCCCTCCCGCAGGAGGGTCCTTATCGAAAAGGGCGTCCTCAAGACCTACATGATTGATAAATTTAACGGCCGGCGCATGGGTATGGAGTCCACCGCCAGCTCCCGCCGCCAGAGCTACTCCTACACCCCCACCTCCCGCATGACCAACACCTACATAGCCGCGGGAGAGGACCGCAACGCGGACATCATCGCCTCCATCGAGTACGGCCTCTACGCCAAAAAGATGGGCGGCGGCTCGGTGAACCCCGTCACGGGCGAGTTCAACTTCGCCGTGGACGAGGGCTACATCGTGAGAAACGGCAGGATCTGCGAGCCCGTCCGCGGCGCGTCCCTGGTGGGCAAGGGCTCCGAGATCATCCAGAAGATCGACATGGTGGGCACGGATATGGACATGGGCCAGGGCATGTGCGG
>CANQSU010000277.1 GCA_947626585.1 uncultured Oscillospiraceae bacterium | reverse complement strand
CCTCCCCTTCATAAGGGGAGGTGGCCCCGCAGGGCCGGTAGGGTCGAGGGTGAAGGGTTTTGCCGGCACCTGAATTTGCGCTAATCGGAACCCTCGACCCCTCAGTCACGGCTGCGCCGTGACAGCTCCCCTTACGAAGGGGAGCTTAGCCTGTGGACAAAGCCTCGCGGAGTTTCGCGCCCGCGGGCGCGAAAAAATTTTTTGACGATTCGGTATAATATTCCGTATCTTTTTCCCCGTTTCCGACTCTAACATACAAAGCGAGGTGATGGGTGTGGACGAGTTTCAGGAGGTCTTTGAAAAATACGCCCCCGTGGTGTACCGGTTTCTGCTGTCCCACTGCCAGGATCCGGAGCTGGCGGACGAGCTGACCGGGGAGACCTTCTATCAGGCGTACCTGCATATCGGCTCCTTCCGGGGGGAGTGCCGGATCGAGACGTGGCTGTGCCAGATCGCGCGGAAGGAGCGGAAGCGGCGCGGGAGGCTGGCGGAATTCGATCCGGAAACGGAAAGTCAGGGGCCGGATCTGTTCTCCCGGTTTTCCGACCGGGAACAGGCCCTGCTCATCCACCGGCATCTCCACGCCCTGCCCGAGCCCTACAGGGAGGTATTCACCCTGCGGGTCTTTGGGGATCTGAGCTTTAAGGACATCGCCGGGATCTTTGAACGGACCGAGTCCTGGGCGAAGGTCACCTACTACCGGGCCAAGGACAGGCTTATTGAGAAAATGGAGGTTGAAAATGAAGATTAACTGCCAAATCGCCGGGGACCTGATGGCCCCCTATCTGGACGGAACCTGCTCCGAGGACAGCGAAAGGGCGCTGGAGGAACACATCGCCGGGTGTGAGGCCTGCCGGGAGAGGCTTGAGCGCATGGGCGGGAACACCCCCGGTCTTGAGTCCGGCCCCGAGGCGGTCAAGCTCAAAACCTACGCCAAAAGGGTAAAAAGACACCGCGTCACCATCGCCGCCGTCACCGGCCTTCTTTTCCTCGCCCTGGCGGGCGCGCTCGTTCTGGGCGTCGTCAATCTGACGCTCAAGGACATGACGGACAGGAACAATCCCACGATTTTCAGCCAGCCCCCCACGGAGCCGTCGGAGCCGGACGCGGACAACTCAGACCGCGAATGGGACCCGTCCCGGTGGGAGGGGGTCTATGACCTGACAGCCGGTCCCCTGTCGACCACCGCCGGGGAGGTCGGGGACTTCGTTCTTTTCACGAACAACGCGGCCATCTCCGTGGAGCTTGAGGGCGTGGAGGGGACGGTCTACCTCTGGAACACGCAAAACCCCGACTGGATACAGATTTCCTCCTCCGCGCCGCACAGCTTTAACGGCCTGTCCGCCGCTCACCGTTACCGCGTCACCGTGGAAGCCCCGGCGGACACCCCCGTTACTGTCACCGACGGGCGGGATATCACTTTCTTCAAAAGCATGAGGTACGTCCTCCACGAGCTGTTCGGCCTCGGGGAAGACCCCTACAGGCGATAAATTCCGTTCATTAAACCGGCAAATTATGACACGGTTTTCATAAAATGATTATGCAGAATTGATGTTGCATTTTTCCCTCCCGGCGCTATAATGTGGCAGGTTTGGCGAGAACCGACAATGTCCATTGTAACTTCGGGAGGCTTTTTCCATGACCCGCAATTTGACAACCGGCAGACCGATGAGGCTCATACTGGGCTTCGCGCTGCCCACGCTTTTCGGTCTTTTATTTCAGCAGATGTACAACATGGTGGACACCATGATCGTCGGCAAGCTCCTGGGGGCCCAGTCCCTGGCGGCGGTGGGCGCCACGGGGTCGGTGAATTTTCTCATCATCGGCTTCTGCACCGGCGTATGCTCCGGCTTCGCCATCCCCGTGGCCCAGCAGATAGGCGCGGGCGACCACGAAAAAATGCGCCGGTACGTGGCCAACGCCGCGTATCTCTCCGCGATCTTCGCCCTGGTAATGACCGTGGCTACGGGCCTCCTGTGCAGGCGGATCCTCATCGCCATGCACACGCCGGCGGACATCGTCGACATGTCCTACAGCTACATCTTCGTCATCTACATGGGCATCCCGGTGACATATCTCTACAATCTGCTGGCGGGGGTCATTCGCTCCCTGGGGGACAGCAAGACGCCCGTCTATTTTCTGGCGCTGTCCTCGGTCCTGAATATCGTCCTGGACGTGACGCTGATCCTGGCCTTCCACCTGGGCGTGGCGGGGGCGGCCATCGCCACGGTGGTGTCCCAGGGGGTCTCGGGCGCGGCGTGTCTTATCTTCGTGCGGCGAAGATTCCCCATTCTCCGTATCTCCCGCTCCGAGCGGCGCTTTCAGTCCAGACTGTGTCTCGATCTTCTCTCCATGGGCGTGCCGATGGGGCTTCAATACTCCGTGACGGCCATCGGGTCGGTGATCCTCCAGTCCGCCGTCAACCGGCTGGGGAGCCTCTATGTGGCCGCCGTCACGGCGGGGTCCAAGGTGACGCAGCTGCTGGCCTGCCCCTTTGACGCCATGGGCGGGGCCATGGCAACCTACTGCGGGCAGAACGTGGGCGCCCGAAAGCTGGACCGGCTGGGCCGGGGCGTCCGGGACTGCTCCCTTCTGGGGCTTATCTGGTCCTGCGCGGCCTTCGCGGGGATGCTCTTCCTGGCCCCTTACTGCGCCATGTGGTTCATCGACCCCCGGGAAACGCAGG
>CANQSU010000276.1 GCA_947626585.1 uncultured Oscillospiraceae bacterium | reverse complement strand
TTGATGTCGGAGGTGCAGTTGTTGCAGTGGACCATGGCCACGGGTGCGCCGGCGGGGGTGGTGACCATGTCGATCTCCCGGTGGACGCCCAGGGCCTTGTCCACCACGACCATGGCGAAGTCGGAGGTGCCGGCGGACACGTTGCCGGTGCCCACCCTAACGGAGTTGGTAGCGGCCATGCCGGTGCCGGCGTCGCCCTCGCAGGGGGCCACGGGGATGCCGGGCTGAAGGCCGCCGGCGGGGTCCAGGAACTTAGCGCCGGATTCGGTGAGAGCGCCGGCGTCCTCTCCGGCCGTCAGGACCTTCGGAAGCACGTCCCGGAGCTTCCAGTCATAGCCCTTGAACTCGGTGAGGGCGTCGAAGAGGTCCACCATGCGCCGGTCGTAGTCGTTGATGGAGCTGTCGATGGGGAACATGCCGGCGGCCTCGCCCACGCCCATGACGTGGCGTCCCGTCAGCTCGTAGTGTATGTACCCGGCCAGGGTGGTGAGATGCGCGAGGCGCGGCAGATGCTCCTCCCCGTTCAGGATCGCCTGATAGAGGTGGGCGATGGACCAGCGCTGGGGGATGTTGAAGCCGAAAAGCCTTGTAAGCTCCTCCGCCGCCAGACCTGTGATGGTGTTGCGCCAGGTGCGAAACTCCGCCAGCTGGTTCATGTCCTTATCAAAGGGCAGGTAGCCGTGCATCATGGCGGAGACGCCGATAGCGCCCACGGTGGTCAGCTCCACGCCGAGCTTCTCCCTGACGTCCTTTTTCAAATTGGCATAGCAGTCCCGAAGCCCCTCGTGGATGGCCTCCATGGAGTAGGTCCAGACACCGTTGACCAGCCGGTTCTCCCACTCGTGGTCGCCGGAGGCAATGGGGACGTGGTTTTCGTCGATCAGCACCGCTTTAATGCGGGTGGAGCCAAGCTCGATGCCCATGGCGGTTTTTTTGAGGTCCATACGAATACATCTCCTTTTCAGAATATTTTGGTTACGCGGGCGCGGTATGATTTCCATGTTTTATATTTTGTATTATAATGGCTCCGCGCTCCAAAAGCAACACTTTTATGAAAATAAACCGTTTGCATACCGGGGCTTTTTGTGCTACAATCATTTTATCAAATACCTACCTTTGGAGGAAAGCGGCATGTCAAAGTCAAAGGTCTATTTCACCAAAAGCCTCTCCCCCGAGACCGTGGTGGAGATGTACAAGCGTCTGGGCGTCACGCTCCCCGGCAAGGTGGCCGTCAAGGTACACTCCGGCGAGGAGGGCAACCAGAATTACCTTCGCCCGGAGTTCATGCGGCCGATGGTCGAGTATGTCCACGGCACGGTGGTGGAGTGCAACACCGCCTACGACGGTGAGCGCAACAGCTCCGACAAGCACCTGAAGCTCCTCAAGTCCCACGGCTGGAGCGAGTATTTCGACGTGGACCTCATGGACGAGACCGGCCCCGACGCCGCCCTTGTCATTCCGGGCGGCAAGGTTTTGAAAATCGATCTCGTGGGCAGGAACCTTATCAATTATGATTCTCTTCTGGTCCTCTCCCACTTCAAGGGCCACCCCATGGGCGGCTACGGCGGGGCGCTGAAGCAGCTCTCCATCGGCTGCGCCTCCTCCGTAGGCAAATGTCTTATCCACTCCGGCGGCAAGGTCGTGGATCAGGATATCCTCTGGAGCAACTGCGCCGACCAGGACACCTTCTGCGAGGCCATGGCGGACGCGGCCATGGCCGTCCACGAGCATTTCAAGGGCAGGACCGCCTATGTCACCATGGTCTGCAACCTCTCCGTGGACTGCGACTGCTGCTCCGTGGCGGAGGACCCCTGTATGGCCGATATCGGCACCCTCTCGTCCACCGACCCCGTGGCTCTGGACAAGGCCTGCCTCGATCTCGTCTACGCCGCCAAGTCAGACCCCGGCCAGAAGCACTTTTTGGAGCGCGTGGAGTCCCGCCACGGCGGCCACACCATCGAAGCCGCCGACGCCCTGGGCTTCGGGACCATGAACTACGAGCTTATAAACGTGGACTGACGGGGCTTTCCACGGCTTTCGAAAGACAGCGGGGAATTCTCAGCCCCACAGCGCCGACAGCATCGGGACCACCTGTTTTTTCCTGGACATGACCCCGGGGAGGAAGGCCTCGTTGTTGAGAAGCTCCGTGTTGAATGCCTGGGTGAAGATGTCCTCGCCGCCGAGGCACAGGACGCGGCTGCCCTCCAGAAGGACGTCGGTGAGCATCAGGATCATCATGGAGTAGCCGTTTTTCTTTTTTATCTCGGTCATCAGGTCCAGAAACTCCTTTTTGCGCTTCAGGTGGCGCTCGGAGTCCATGCAGGTGATCTGTGAGATGCCGAAGGCGTGGCCGGCGATGTGGAACTCCTTGAAATCCGTAAAGAGCAGGTCCCTGACCGGCTTTTCCTCGGGCGCGGAGGCGGAGAAGATGAAGCGGCCCAGCTCCTCCAGATCGATATCGGCGATGCCGGCAAGCCTCTCGGCCATCTGGCGGTCGCGCTTTGTGGCCGTGGGAGATTTGAACATGACCGTGTCGGAGACGATGGCCGCGGCCATCAGGCCGGCAAGCTTTTTTGACGGCATCAGCCCCCGCTCCTGGTACATGCCGGCGATAATGGTGCAGGAGCTGCCCACGGGCTCGTTGCGCACGTAGATGGGGTTCTGGGTCTGGATATCCGCCAGGCGGTGGTGGTCGATGATGGCCAGGATCT
>CANQSU010000275.1 GCA_947626585.1 uncultured Oscillospiraceae bacterium | reverse complement strand
TCAAATGCTGTGTCTTTGCCAAGGAGACCATCGATATCTCCAACTCCTGGCTGGCCCAGGGCGGCATCGCCGTGGTGACGGCGCCGGACGACGACCCGGAGCTGCACTTCAAGGACACCATCGTGGCCGGCGCGGGCCTCTGTGACGAGGCGGCGGTCCATGTGCTTGTGGACGAGGGGCCGAGGGATATCGCCGCGCTCATCAGGATGAACGTACCCTTCGATCTCAACGAGTACGGCGAGCTTGACCGCACCCGGGAGGGCGGCCACCACAAAAACCGCATCCTCCACGCCGGCGGCGATGCCACGGGGCGCGAGACCGTCAAGACACTGGCTTACATCGCCTCCCAGCGGGACAATATCATCTTCCGGGACAACACCTTCTTTGTGGATATCCTCACCGACGGCCAAGGCGTGGCGGGCCTCATCGTCAAGGACGACGACGGAAAATACGAGACCGTGGCTACCCGCCATCTGGTGCTGTGTACCGGCGGCATCGGTCAGGTCTTTGAGTCAAGCACAAATCCCGCCGTGGCCACGGGCGACGGCCTGGCGGCGGCCATCCGGGCCGGCGCCGAGCTTCGCGGCATGGAGTTCATTCAATTCCATCCCACGGGCCTGTGGTCCCCAAACCGGGAGACCCGCGCTTTCCTCATCTCGGAATCCGTGCGGGGCGAGGGGGGCCTGCTCAAGAATTCCAGAGGCGAGCGCTTCATGGTCGGCAAGCATGAGCTGGCGGAGCTGGCGCCCCGGGACATTGTGGCCCGCGGCATATATAACGAGATGAAGCGCACCGGCGAGAGCCATGTGTACATCGACATCACCTCCCAGTCCGAGGAGGAGCTGTCTCACCGTTTCCCCACCATCTACAACGAGTGCCTTCGCCGGGGCATCAATATATCTGAAGAATGGATCCCGGTGTGTCCCGTCCACCATTACATGATGGGCGGCGTAAAGACTGACCTCTACGCCAGGACGGCCGTCCATGGGCTTTACGCCTGCGGCGAGACGGCCTCTACCGGCGTCCACGGGGCCAACCGGCTGGCCTCCAACTCCATGCTGGAGTGCCTTGTCTTTGGCCGTCGCGCGGCGGAGGATATAAACGCCGCCTTCTCCCCCGCCCTTTCCACCTCCGAGGAGCTTCAGCCGGCGCTTGAGGTGAGGCCGGGGCTGGACATCGACTTCAAGGCCCTGCGGACGAAGATGCAGCGCGTCATGAGTACCCACTGCTTTGTGGTCCGCACCAAGGAGGGGCTGGAAACAGCCCTTTCGGAGATGCGCGGGATTTTGGACATGCTGTCCGCCGGCTTTAACAGCGACAAGGCCTATGACGAGGACCTGAGCCTCGCGATCATCTCCGTGGCGATCATCGAATCAGCCCTGGCGCGGCGTGAGAGCATCGGGGCACACTATCGCGAAAATTGAACGGAGGGATCACCATGAACTATATCGGACTTGACAGATTGATTCTTGACGCCCTTCAGGAGGATCTGGGCACCGGGGACATCACCACAGAGAGCTGTATCCCCGAGACGGCTGTCTCCACGGGCTTTTTCCGGGCGAAGATGGACGGCGTTTTCTGCGGGATGGCGGTCCTTGAGCGGGTTTTCAGGCTGGTGGATGAAAGGATAGCCGTCACTCCCCTGATCTCCGACGGAGACGAAGTGAAAAAAGGCGACAACATCGCCAAAATCGCGGGCCCGTCCAGGAGCGTGCTGTGCGGCGAGCGGGTAGCGCTGAACCTTGTCCAGCACATGTCCGGCGTCGCCACGGCCACGCGCGGGGCGGTAAGATCCGTGGAGGGCACCGGCGCAATCATCGTGGACACCAGGAAGATGACGCCGGGACTCCGCGTTCTGGAGAAGTACGCGGTCAAGGCCGGCGGCGGCAGGAACCACCGGTTCAACCTGGCTGACGGCATCCTCATCAAGGACAACCACATCGTGGCTGCCGGCGGCATCGCCCAGGCCATCGCGGCGGTGCGCCGGAACGCGCCCCACACGCTGAAGATCGAGATCGAGTGTGAGACCCTGGACCAGGTGCGCCAGGCCCTGGACGCCGGGGCGGATATCATCATGCTGGATAACATGTCCAATGAGGCCATGCGCGAGAGCGTAAAGCTCATCGACCACCGGGCCGTCACCGAGGCCAGCGGCAACATGGGCGAGCGGGACCTCCGGAAGGTGGCCGAAACGGGTGTGGATATCATCTCCATCGGCGCCCTCACCCACTCGGTGGCGGCGCTGGACATCAGCCTCAAGTTTTCAAAATAAAGGTCGTTTACTACTAAAAATCTTTAATTAGCGGCGGCCTTTTTCGCGCAATACCACGTCAGACGGCTTGGAAATACATACGGTTAAATATCAGTATGAAGTCTATGTTCTCCCCCACTACGGCGGATTTATTGATACTATCGGAGGGCTCTTCCCTTCCGATCTGCGGATAAAAACCAAATACACACGAAACCGCCCCGGCATTTCTGCCGGGGCGGCCCGTTTTATTAAGAAGTTACGCCCGTGGATGGGCCTTGTTGTAGACGTCCTTGAGCTGCTTCTTCACCAGCTGCGCGTAGACCTGGGTGGAGGAGATATCGGCGTGGCCCAGCATCTCCTGGATGCTCCTCAGGTCGGCGCCGTTTTCCAAAAGGTGCGCCGCGAAGGAGTGGCGGAGGGTGTGGGGCGTGATATCCTTTTGGATGCCGGCTGTCTCCTGATAGTGCTTCAGGACCTTCCAGAAGCCCTGGCGGGTCATGCGCTCGCCGTTGACGTTGACGA
>CANQSU010000274.1 GCA_947626585.1 uncultured Oscillospiraceae bacterium | reverse complement strand
AATAGCATGTCCAGGAAATATAAACCCCGGCAGCCCACCGGCAGAGAATACGTGGACTGCGCGTCGAAGTTCTGCGCCCTCACGCTGCTCAACTGCATGAAGCTGCCCCAGCGGTGGCAGACCACGCTCCTGGACCCGCTCATCAAGACCTCCCAGCAGATCGAGGCCACCGTCGTGGCGGCCAACAGGATCTATATCAACGAGAAGAACATGGAACCGCAGGCGCTGGTCAAGGCGTACTCGGAACGGATAGAGGCTCTGCAAAAGGCGCTGCGGCTGTTCTCCGTGTTCGACGTGGCCTTTGACCGGATGATGAACTTCGTGGACGTGTCCCTGGCGGAAAAGAAGAGGCTCAAGAACATCGTCCTGGACATCATTCGGCAGGCCCAGGAGAAGGACGAAAAACTGAAAGAACTGGAGATCAAGGTGGTGTCCCGCGGCTCGGATATGGAGTATGTGTCCGCGGGCGGGACGAAGAAAATGAAGCTGAAACTCACGTCAAAGGGAAAGGAGCTGTGGCTGGCCGCCGAGCGGGAGTCGGAGCGGTACATCAAACAGCGCCTGGAAATGGACAAAAGAGCTGTTGCCAAGCTGCTAAACCCAGCTTGATAAACAGGGCCGCGGATTATTTATGCCTACGCCGGGTCCGCTAATAATTGGTGGCTCCGTTCCGTTAATCGCAGCAACAATAATAATGTGTATAACGTGAACAATAGTGGAGACTGGAACAATAATAATGCCAATAATACCTACGGCGTGGCGCCCGGATCCTAGCCGTTAGAGGACTGAAAGCGCCAAAGCGATCAGCCCGGGATAAAAGAGACCGTCAAAGGTCCACAAGCCCGGGAACGTCCGCTTCGGGTCAAGCGCCTCATTCGTTTAGAAGGAATCTGCGGTCAGATAATGAGAGGCGGGGCTGGTACCTGCCTCCTGTGAGAAGGAGAAGCACAGATGGGCAAGCGCGGGAAAAAGAAGCTCCTGAGCGAAGTGATAGACAGCGAGCTGCTGGACGAGTTCGGCATCCACTGTGCTTATGAGAAATACTGCGGCGATATGACGCTGGAGGACCTGTTCACCACGGACAGCGTTTATCTGGCCGCGAAAGAATGTGCCTGCGGCTTTCAGTCCCGGCCCGACACCCAGGCGTTCATGCGCGCCGCCTGGAAAAACTCGCAGGGCCTGTGCCAGCGGGTCCTCACCGGTCGGTTCGTGCCCCGGTACTATCCCGAGAAGCTCATCAACGAGCGGGGCAAGATGCGGGTCATCAAGCCGCCGCACTTTGAGTGCAAGGTGGTCCAGAAGGTCCTCTGCAACGCGATCCTGCGGGCCGTTCTGGAAAGCAGGATGATCTATACCAATTATGCCTCCATCCGGGGAAAAGGGACCCACAAGCTGTACGCGGACGTGCTGAAGGGCATCAACGAGGCGGGCCGGAAGCTGACCGAACCGGTCATCGTTATGACCGACTTCACGGATTTCTTCGGCTCCATAGATAACGACATCCTGGAGCGGGAAGTCTTTGAGCGGTATATGTCTGACAGGCGGGTGACGGCGCTGCTGCGCTCCTTTTCGCCGGGGCCTCGCGGACTGAGCCTGGGAAACGAGGTGTCTCAGGTACCCGCGTCGTTCTTCCCGTCCCCGGTGGACCATTGGGTGAAGGATGACCAGCGCCAGAAGTTTTACTACCGCTATGCGGACGATATTTTCCTGGTGACGGAGAGATGGGACGCGCCCCGGCTCATCGACGGCATCGTGGAGCGGAGCGGGCGGATCGGCCTGACCATCAAGGACGAGAAGATACGTGTGCTGCCCTATGGCACCAACTTCGTCTATTGCAAGGAGCGGTACATATTCAACCGGGAACAGCACTACTATTACACCCTCATCAACCCCACGATACCCAGGCGGCAGACCCATAAAATAGACGCCTTTGCGGGGAAGATCGCCGCCGGGACCATGAAACTGCCCCAGGCGCAGGATCTGCAAAAGTGCGTCATCGGGATCATTGCGTCCCATCCCAATACCCGCAAGACGGTGCAGCGGCTCGACGAACGCTTTGACCGGCGTATTCCTGCGGCGGTATATATGGCACAAGAGAGATTATCTGTTTGAGGAAGGGGAGCCAACGATGGATCTTCTGTGTAGAAAGAAAATAGCCCTCCCACGGCTGGCCGCCGCGTTCGCGCTGGCGGCGCTGGCCCTGTGCGCCCTTTTTGGCGTCAGCGCCTGGGCGGAGGAGGCCCCTACCGAGCCGTCGCCTCCTGGTGCCGTTTCCGGCGATACTCCCCTTGTGCAGTATGTGAACGTGCCCAACGACACCCCTGACCTGTATGTGAAAAAGACGGTGAACACCGCCGCCGAGGGGTATGAGATACCCAATGAGGAATTTCACTTCACCATCAACGTGGGCGACAGCTTCTACGGCGAACAGGAGTACCGGGTCTTCGCCGCCGACGGCAGCGAGGTGTTCAACGAGGCGGACGGGACGGTCATACCCTTTAAGACGGACATCAACGGCGGCTTCACCCTGCGCGGCGGCCAGACGGCCATGTTCCCCTTCGTGGGTACGGGCAAAACCTATGAGATCACCGAGCAATTGCCGGACGGCAGCCAGTTCATGCAGACCCATCCCACCGCCGGCGGGGCGGCGGTGGGCGTGGTGGAACCGAAGGGCTCTACCGCCGAGTTCGTGAATACATACGTCCCCGTGGAGGAAAAACCCACCACCACCCTCAACGTGCATAAGTCCACCAGCTTCCCGACTGGCTTTACCCCGCCTGAGACGCCCTCCTTCACCTTCCAGGTCAAGGTGGA
>CANQSU010000273.1 GCA_947626585.1 uncultured Oscillospiraceae bacterium | reverse complement strand
CGGCGCAGCCGTGACTGAGGGGTCGAGAGTTCCGATTACCGCGAATTCAGGCACCGGCAAAACCCTTCACCCTCGACTCTACCGGCCCTGCGGGGCCACCTCCCCTTATGAAGGGGAGGTTAAGCCGTCGACAAAGGCAAAGCCTTTGC
The DNA here is from genome assembly GCA_947626585.1 of uncultured Oscillospiraceae bacterium. Taxonomy (GTDB): domain Bacteria; phylum Bacillota; class Clostridia; order Oscillospirales; family Oscillospiraceae; genus RUG626. Next base: position 2,694 of record CANQSU010000273.1, on the reverse strand, counting down.
CAACGGAAGGAATTTTTTCGCGCCCGCGGGCGCGAAACTCTGAGAGGCTTTGTCTACAGTCTGAGACGCGCCGGTTGGCGCGCCTTTTGCTTTTTTGGGTAAAACAACTTATTTTTGGCATACTAATACTAATCCCCAATTAAAACAAGACATTCGCGACGGTCTTTGCCGTTCGGTGTCTCCTTTTAGATGGGTATTAGTATAACCTCATAACACAATCAGGAGGTCATTGTATGCGGGACTATATCGGGATCTGTTCGCTCACCGGGCGGGAGATATTGGACTCACGGGGCAACCCCACGGTGGAGGCGGAATGTGTGCTGGAGGACGGGACCCACGCCCACGGGGCGGTACCGTCCGGGGCGTCTACGGGGACGTTTGAGGCGTGCGAGAGGCGCGACGGCGGGGACAGATACGAGGGGAAGGGCGTTCTGGGGGCGGCGGAGAGCGTGTCCGGGGAGATCAGCGACAGGCTTCGCGGCATGAACGCGCTGGATCAGGCGTCCCTGGACATCGCCATGAAGGAGCTGGACGGGACGGACAATCTCTCCCGCCTGGGGGCCAACGCGGTGCTGGCCGCGTCCATCGCCGTGGCCAAAGCGGCGGCGGAAAATCGGGGCCTGCCGCTGTGGTCGTATCTGGGCGGCGTGGGGGCGCGGAGGCTTCCCGTGCCCATGATGAACGTGATAAACGGCGGCGCCCACGCCGGGAACGACGTGGACATTCAGGAATTCATGCTGGTGCCCGTGGGGGCGGAAAGCCTTCATGATGCCGTGCGGTGGTGCGCGGAGGTGTTCCACGCCCTCCGGAAGGTGGTCCGGTCCTCCGGCGTGGGGGACGAGGGAGGCTACGCGCCGGAGCTGGAATCCGACGAGGCGGCCCTGCGGGTGCTGACCGAGGGCGTGCGCTCGGCCGGCTTTGAGCCGGGGCGGGACTTCATGTTCGCCCTGGACGCGGCGGCCTCCGAGTGGCAGACCGGGGAGGGGTACTTCCTTCCCAAACGGAAGGAGAAGCTGACCGCCCGCCAGCTCATCGACCGCTGGCACGGCTTTTGCGACAAATACCCCATCCTCTCTATCGAGGACGGCCTCTCCGAGGAGGACTGGGAGGGCTGGCGGACCATGACGGAGGAGCTGGGCGGGCAGATACGGCTCGTGGGCGACGATCTCTTCGTGACAAATGCGGACAGGATCAAAAAGGGCGTGGAGCTTAAGGCGGGAAACGCGGTGCTTATCAAGATGAACCAGATCGGCACCCTCACCGACACCCTTTTCGCCATCGAGACCGCCAAAAACGCCGGCCTGACGCCCATCATCTCCCACCGCTCCGGCGAGACGGAGGACACGACGCTGGCGGACCTCTCGGTGGCCGTCAACGCGCCCCTCGTCAAGACGGGAGCCCCCAGCCGCACGGACAGGACGGCGAAATACAACCGGCTCATGAAAATCGAGTCGGAGCTTGGGAGAGGCGCGATCTTTGGGTTGAAATAAATTTTTTAAATTATTGAAAATCGGTCGGAATATCCCACTCTTTTTGTCGTCATAGAAGGTGAGGAAGCATATCGCCGCGACAAAAGAAAGGGTGGATATCATGAAAAAGAAACTGGTTCTGTTTTTTGCGATTGTACTGACCGTGTCTCTCCTGCTGGCCTCCTGCGGGGCGAAGTCGGAGATGGATGCCGTAGGCTATGGGAACGGCGCCGTGGCCGGGGAGGCCATGCCGGGGGATTACTCGGCGGAAAGCCCGTCCTCCTCGGGGGATGGGGACGAGTGGGGCGGCCTGGCGGACGACGCGGGAGGGGCCGTCAAGCTCCAGACCAGCCTGGGGGAGAAGATCATCTACTCCTCGGACGTGGCCGTGGAGACGGTGGAGTTTGACAAGGCCGTGGAGAGCGTGGAGGCGATGCTCACAAGGTACGGCGCCTTCCTGGAGTCCAGCAGCGTCGCCGGCAAGAGCTACGCCGAGACCGCCTCCGGCCGTCAGACCTACCGGCAGGCGGTATTTGTCATTCGCGTGCCCGTGGACGCCTTCGGGGACATGAACACGGATTTGGAGAACGTAGGCAACGTCACAAACCACCGCGTCTACACCGAGAACATCACCGAGCGCTATTACGACACCCAGTCACGGGTGGATTCTTACCGCGTGGAGCAGGAGCGGCTTTTGGCCATGCTGGAGAAGTGCGGGACGGTGACCGAGATGATCGAGATCGAGTCCCGGCTCTCCGAGGTGCGCTATGAGCTGGAGGCCCTGGAATCTACCCTGCGCAACTGGCAGAACCGGGTGGATTATAGCACCGTCAACGTGACGCTAAACGAGGTCCGGGAGTACACAAAGCCGGTGGAGATCCACCGCACCTACTGGCAGCAGATCGGCGACGGGCTGCGGAACACCCTTGAAAACATCGGGGAATTTTTCAAGGAGCTGTTCAGGTGGATCGTGGTGAACCTGCCCACCATCGTCCTCATCGCCGCCTTTGCCGCCGTCGTCGTTGTACTCGTCCTGGCCGTCACCCGCAAGGTCCGCGCAAGGAAAGTTAAACAGGACAAGGCGGTTGATGCCGTGTTCCCGGATGTGGACAGAAAAGAATAAGGGTTAAACGAAAAACCGGGACACGTTTGGACCGCACCCACGCCCACAGACGCAAAAATAAACCACCTATCGTAGAATATTGAAGGATTACGCGGCCTTGCT
>CANQSU010000272.1 GCA_947626585.1 uncultured Oscillospiraceae bacterium | reverse complement strand
GGTGCTGTCACTGGTGTCGTCGCCGGTGCTGTCCCCGGTGCTGTCCCCGGTGCTGTCGCCGGTGCTGTCCCCGGTGCTGTCACTGGTGTCGTCGCCGGTGCCGCCGCTGCCGTCGGTTTTCCAAGGGGTCCAGATGAAGAGGATGGCGGCCAGGATGGCAAGCAGCGTGATGAACGCGATCACCCAGCCGGCCTTGGAGGAGCGTCTCTCCGCGCGTCTCCGCTCCCGGGTGGTGATCTCGTCGGAAAAGTCGTAGGTGTCGGGCTCGGTTTTGACCGGCTCCGGGGCCTTCGCGGGGGCCTTCCCATACTCCGGGGTCACGGCGGGCTCCCGGGGCTTCGCCTTCGGCTTCGACCCGGAGGGGGCCTTGCCGGCGGAGGCCGTCGCGGCGGTCTGGGCGGCGGCGTAGGCGGGACCCGCCATCACGGCGCCGCCGTTGCGCTTGACGGCGTCGAAGGCCGCGGCGGCGGCCATGGCGCGGCGGGGCTGCTTTTTCACGATATTGAGGCGCGTCAGGTCCAGCTTCACCTGGGCAGCCGTCTGGTAACGGGCCTCGGGGTCGGCGGCCATGGCCTTTTTGATAACGGCGGCGAGGCCCTCGTCGATATCCCGGATCTTGTAGGGATCGCCGTGTTCCGGCATGGAACAGCCGCCCGCCACATAGCACATGATGGCGCCCAGGGAGTAGATATCGGACCGGGCGGTGTACTCGCCGTCCCTCCCCTCGGTCTCCGGGGCGGCGAAACGGTCCTCCTCCGCGCCGAAGATGCCGCTCCCGGCCTTTTCCAGAGTGCGGCGGATGGCGTAGTCGGTGAGGACGTAGCTGCCGCCGTCGGTGACCATCACGTTGGAGGGGGTAAGCTCGCCGTGGACAAGGCTGTACTGGGCCAGGGCGTCCAAGGCGGAGGCGATATCGATGCCAAGGCGCGCCGCGTCCTCCGAGGCGGGGGCGGTCTTTTCAAAGTAGGTGGAAAGGGGCGTGTAGATGCCGGTGCGTATGTATCCCGTCCAGCCGGGGCCGTTGTTATCGACGCACTTTACCTCCTCGACGCTCGCCAGGTTCGGGCAGCGGAGGTTGCCGTACATGGCAAGCTCCCAGCTCAAGTCGTTTTTGAACTTGGTGAAATAGGTGGTGAGCAGGTCGCGGCTGATGCCGAGCCTGACCGCGTTGTCGATGGCGTCCGGGCTGGGCGGCATTTTGACGACGCGCATGGCCGAGAAAGCGCCGCTTTCGGCGTTCCTGATGAGATACACGGTACCGAAGTCCCCTGTACCAAGGATCCCCTCGCTTTTCCAACCGGGGAACACATTGCTTAGATCCAACTGGCTCATAGCTTATCCTCCTTTTCTGTGTCTTATCGGGTTCTTTTTTGTATTTTTGTCAAAACAGCGAGATCTGGCTCGACTCGGGCATGCTGCCCAAGGCCCCCAGGTCTCTGAGGTCCAGGGCGTTGGAGCGGGAGAGCTTGGCGCAGGTATTGAGAAGCTCCTCCATGGAGACGAACTCCTCTCCCCTGCCGTGGTCGGCCAGGTCCTGCGCGGTGGCCTCGCCAAGGCCGGAGACCGCCACGAAGGGCGGGCGAAGGGCGCCGCCCTCAACCTTGAATTTTAACGCATCGGACTTATAAAGGTCAATAGGCAAAAACGTAAAACCGCGTTTATAAAACTCCCAGCATGCCTCCAGGGTGGTCAGCAGGTCGTCGTCCTTGTCGGTGGCGTCGGGATTTTCCCTGATTTTTCGGATGGCGGAGCGAACCGTCTCCGCGCCCATGCACATGAGCTTGGCGTCAAAGCCGCCCTTCTGACTGCGGCGGTAAAAATAGGCCGCGTAAAACTCCAGGGGCCGGTGGACCTTGAACCAGGCGATGCGGAAAGCCATCATCACGTAGGCCACGGCGTGGGCCTTGGGGAACAGGTAGGCGATCTTGGCCAGAGAGTCGATGTACCAGTCGGGCACGCCGTGTTCCTTCATGGTCTCTACCCAGCCCTCCTGGAACCCGCCCTTCTTGACCCGGCCCTTGCGCACGTTCTCCATGATCTTGAAGCTGAGCTTGGGATCCAGGCCCCTGGAGATCAGATAGAGCATGATATCGTCGCGGCATCCCACCGTCTCCCGGACCGTGGCGGTGCCGGAGGTGATCAGGTCCTTGGCGTTGCCCAGCCACACGTCCGTGCCGTGGGAGAAGCCGGAGAGCCTGACCAGCGTGTCAAAATTCTCGGGCTGTGTGTCCACCAGCATCTGGCGGGTGAAGCCGGTGCCGAACTCGGGGATGCCGATGGTGCCGGTCCTGCCGATGATGGGGTCGTCGTCGTCAAGCCCCAGGGGCGCGGCGGATTTGAAGATGCCCATGGTCTCCGGGTCGTCCAGCCTGATCTGCTTGGCGTCCAGCCCCGTCATGTCCTCCAGCATCCGGATCATGGTGGGGTCGTCGTGGCCCAGCTCGTCCAGCTTCAGGAGGTTGTCCTCCATGCAGTGGTACTCGAAGTGGGTGGTGATGATATCGGTGTCCTTGTCGTCCGCCGGGTGCTGGGCCGGGCAGAAGTCGCAGATCTCCATGTCCTGGGGAATGACCACCAGGCCCCCCGGGTGCTGGCCGGTGGTGCGCTTGACGCCCACGCAGCCCGCGGCCAGGCGGGCCTCCTCGGCCTTGCTGGCGGTTCGGCCCGTCTTTTCCAGGTATTTTTTCACATAGCCGAAGGCGGTCTTTTCCGCCACGCCGCCGATGGTACCGGCGCGGAACACGTGGTCGGAGCCGAAAAGCTCGTTGGTGTATTTGTGGGCGTTGGCCTGATATTCGCCGGAGAAATTCAGGTCGATATCCGGCACCTTGTCGCCGCCGAAGCCCAGGAAGGTCTCGAAGGGGATATCAAAGCCGT
>CANQSU010000271.1 GCA_947626585.1 uncultured Oscillospiraceae bacterium | reverse complement strand
TACGACTTCGAGGAGAAGCCCGCCAAGCCCAAGTCCAACCTGGCGTCCATGGGCATCTACATCTTCTCCAAGAAGGTGCTTGAGGACTCCCTGATCGCCGACTCCCGCGACGCGGACTCCGAGCATGACTTCGGCAAGAACATCATCCCCACGCTCCTGGTCCAGGGCAAGCGCCTCTTCGTCCACCGCTTTGAGGGCTTCTGGAAGGACGTGGGAACCATCCCCACCTTCCATGAGACCAGCATGGACCTTCTGGAGGCCGAGCCCCAGTTCGACCTGATGAGCGAGGATTTCCCGACCCTCACCCAGGACGACTCCCTGCCTCCCCACTATGTGGGACCCCGTGGGAGCGTGGACCGGGCTTTCGTGGCCAACGGCTCCGTCATTCTCGGAGGGGTGGAACACTCCATCATCTCCAAGGGCTGCACCGTCGAGGAGGGCGCCGAGGTCGTGGATTCCATCCTTCTCCCCGACGTCACCGTTGAGAAGGGCGCCAAGGTAGTCCGGGCCATCGTGGGCGAGGGCGCCACCGTAAAGGCCGGGGCCGTGTTTGGCTCCGCCGATACCAATGTTCCCATCGCCGTCGTCGGCGACGACGCCGTTGTTGAATAAGGAGGGTGTGAATAATGAATAGAGTTATCGGACTTATCGCCGCCAACTTTGAGACAAAGGACATGGGCGAGCTTACGGAGGACCGCACCATCGGCTCCCTTCCCTACGGCGGCAACTACAGGGTCATTGACTTCCCTCTCTCCAACATGGTCAACTCCGGCATCAACACCATTGGCCTCATCACCCCCTACAAGTACCGCTCCATCATCGACCATGTGGGCGCGGGCAAGGCCTGGGATCTGGACCGGAAGAACGGCGGACTTTTCGTCCTGCCCGGCTCCGTTTTCGGCGTACACAGCGAGAACAGCCACTTCCTCCTGCGCGATATCCGCCGCAACGCCATCTATCTTGAGCGCAGCCCCGCCCCCTACATCCTGGTGACAGCGGCCAACGTAATCTCCCATATCGACTACCGGCCCCTCATCATGGAGCATATCAAGTCCGGCGCCGACATCACCATGGTCTACAACACCGCCGACCGGGACGAGCCCCACAGGCTGGGCGTCACCGTGGAGAACGGCCGTGTCGTGGGCTTCAAGCCCAACCCCAGGAAGTATGAGGACGTCATGCTGGACACCTTCGTCATCTCCCGCGATCTTCTCATGAAGATCATGGAGTGGTACGCCGCCATCGACTACCTTGATTTCTTCGAGGCCATCGAGGGCGACCTGGACAAGATGGATGTCCGCGGCTGGAAGTACGAGGGCTATGCCCGCCAGATGTTCACCAGCCGTGACTACTTCGAGTATTCCATGGAGCTTCTGAACATCGACGTGGCCAGGGAGCTGTTCACCCGCGTGAACCCCATCGCCACCAAGGCCGCCGAGGCCGCCCCCGCCAAGTATCTGGAGGGCGCCAGGGTCCGCAACTCCATGGTCTCCGAAGGCTCCCTTATCGAGGGCGAGGTGGACCACTCCATCCTCTTCCGCGGCGTGAGGGTCGGCAAGGGCGCCAAGGTCCGCAACTCCATCATCATGCAGCGCTGTGTCGTCGAGGACGGCGCCGTGGTGGAGAACGTCATTCTTGACAAGTCCCAGGTCGTCCATGCCGGCACTGTCATCAAGGGCACCGGAGACACCACCTTTATCAAGTCGTGAGCCGCTGATCCCCGCCTGTCCCCTCCCCGCTTTGGGGAGGGGCAGAGCAAAACAGGAGGATAAACTGAAAATGAGGAGAAAATTACGCGTACTTTTCGCCGCCTTTGAGGCCGTGCCCTTCATGAAGACCGGCGGCCTCGGCGACGTGGGCGGCTCTCTGCCCCAGGCCCTCAAGGAGGCCGGGTGCGAGTGCCGTGTCATTATCCCCAAGTTCATGACCATCCCCGAGGAATACAAGTCCAAAATGACCCATGTGACGGATTTTTACGTCAGCCTTGGCTGGCGCAACGTCTACTGCGGCATCGAGAAGCTCACCTACAAGGGCGTGGTCTACTACTTCGTGGACAACGAGTATTACTTCAACCGTGAGCGCCCCTACGGCTACTTTGACGACGGCGAGCGCATCGCCTACTTCTCTAAGGCCATCGTGGAAGCCTTGCAGTACCTGCCCGACTTCAAGTGCGACGTCCTCCACTGCAACGACTGGCACACCGCTCTGGCTCCCGTGTTCCTCCGGGAGTTCTATCAGGGCCTGCCCCTCTATGAGAACGTCAAAACGGTGTTCTCCGTCCACAATTTGAAGTTCCAGGGCCAGATGAGCGACTACGTGCTGGGCGATATCCTGGGCCTGTGGGGCATCCCCGCCGCGGCCAGCCAGCTTCGGAGCGACGAGAGAAGCATCAACTACATGAAGGGCGCGCTTTTATACTCCGATATCCTCAGCACCGTCTCCAGGACCTACGCCGAGGAGATCAAGACCCCCTTCTTCGGCGAACACATGGATTTCATCTTCCGCGACCGCGCCAGCGTCCTCTACGGCATCATGAACGGCATCGACACGCGGGTCTGGGATCCGGCGTCGGACAAGCTGATCGGCCACAACTACACCGCCGTGGACAGGGCCGGCAAGGCCCGGTGCAAGGCGGAGCTTCAGGCGGAGATGGGCCTGGAGGTCGACCCGGACATCCCGCTGATCGTCATGATCGGCAGGCTTACCGAGCAGAAGGGCATGGATCTGGTCCAGCGCGTCATCGGCGAGATCCTGGACCGCGCCCAGGTCTGCGTTCTGGGCACCGGCGACAAGCAGTATGAGGACATGCTCAGCTACTACAGCTGGGAGCGCTCCGGCCGCTGCGCCGCCTGCATCCGCTTTGACGAGGCCCTCTCCCACCGGATGTACG
>CANQSU010000270.1 GCA_947626585.1 uncultured Oscillospiraceae bacterium | reverse complement strand
CGCCGGCGGCGGGGGCGTTCTTCTTCACGGACGCGATGCCGTTCAGGCAGGCGCTCTCGGTGGTATAGACCTCGCTGGTACCGATGGGTTCGCCGTTGCCGGCCTTGAGTACGAAATTGTAGCCCGTGGCGGTCTTTTTGTAAACAAATTTACCCATGGGGAATTGCCTCCTTGTATTTTTATTGAATACTGTCATTATACGACAAGGGGACGGATTATTCAAGGGGGAATTTGGGACTTTGCAGAGGAAAAGAAAAAATTTTGTTAAATTTCTGTAATTTATGCCCTTTTGATGCGGAAATGAGGTATACTGGTCTTTGAATCAAAAAATACTCTGAAACGGGGTGGTCTTACGCACGATTGGGAAAAGGATATGCGGGAGTATGAGATCCGCGAGGAGGCGCAGGCCCGGCGGGAGATCGCGGAATACGAGCGCAAGCGGCGGCACCTGAAGGTGATCCTGACCGGACTTCTGATCCTGGCGGTCGTCGCCGCGGCGGTGGTGCTGATCATTCTGTCGGTGAAGCGGAGCGGCAAGCCGGCGGAGTCCGGTCAGGGGGGCGACACGGAAACGGAGTCCCTTGACTGGGTGACCCAGGCCATGCTTCCCGTCAACGAGTATTCACGCCCCGGGAAAAAGCTGGAGCAGGTCACGGCCGTGGTGGTCCACTACGTGGGCAACCCCGGCACCACGGCGCAACAGAACAGGAATTATTTCGCCAATCTGGCCAAGACCCACGAGACATCGGCCAGCAGCCACTTTGTGGTGGGTCTGGAGGGCGAGGTCATTCAGTGTGTGCCCCTGGACGAGTGGAGCTACTGCTCAAGTCAGGCCAATTCCTACTCCGTCGCCATCGAGGTATGCCACCCGGACGAGACGGGTAAATTCAACGACGCCACCGTTCAGTCGCTGGTGAGGCTCCTCAAGTGGCTGGCGGACTACTACGGTCTGGACAGGTCGGGCGTCATACGACACTACGACGTGACCGGAAAGATCTGTCCCAAGTATTACGTGGAGAACCCGGAGGCCTGGGAGGAGATCCTGGATATGGTCTTTGACGGGGAACCCGTAACGGAATAATCAATTTATCAGGAGTCGGTATGGCGAGAATGACGCCCATTATGGGCTGGGCGTCCTGCCATTTTGAGGTGAAACCATGCTATATTTTGAAAACGATTACGACCGGGGCTGCCATCCCCAGGTTTTGAAGAAGCTCTGCGAAACGAACTCCGTCCCCCAGCCGGGGTATGGGGCGGACGAATATTCCGAACGCGCGCGGTCGCTCATCCGGGAGGCCTGCGCCGCGCCAGAGGCGGACATATTCTTTATCTCAGGCGGGACCCAGACCAACGCCGTGGCTATCGGCGGGCTTCTGCGGCCCTGGGAGGGGGTGTACGCCGCCGGCACCGGCCATATCGGGCTTCACGAGGCCGGAGCCGTGGAATTCACGGGCCACAAGGTCCTGCCCCTCCCCCAACGCCAGGGGAAAATCGACGCCCGTGAGCTTCGGGCCAGTCTAAAGGGCTTTTACGCGGACCCCAACCACACCCACATGGTCTTCCCCGGCATGGTGTACATCTCCCACCCCACCGAGTACGGGACGCTGTACGGCTTGCGGGAGCTGGAAGGGATTTCCGACGTTTGTAAGAGCTTTCATATTCCGCTCTACATGGACGGGGCGAGGCTGGCCTACGCGCTGGCCGCCGACACGGACGTGACGCTCCCCGATATCGCGCGGCTGTGCGATGTATTTTATATCGGCGGTACCAAGTGCGGGGCGCTTTGCGGGGAGGCGCTGGTGTTCCCACGGGGCGCGCCGGAGCATTTTGAGACGGTGACCAAGCAACGGGGGGCGATGCTGGCCAAGGGGCGGCTGTGCGGGGCCCAGTTCGAGGCGCTTTTCGAGGACGGTTTGTATTTCAAGGTCGGAAGGAGCGCCGTGGCGCTGGCGATGGAGATGAAGGCGGGACTTACGAAGCGCGGGATCGATCTTTTCATCGATTCCCCCACCAATCAGCAGTTCCCGATCCTCGACAACGCGCTTCTTGAAAAATTGGAGGACAAGGTGTGGTACTCCTTCTGGGAGCCGTTTGACGGAAGCCGCACCGTGGTACGGTTCGCCACCAGCTGGGCCACTGAACCACAGGTTGTATCGGAGCTTTTCAAAATTCTTGACAATTGCCGCGGGTGAGTATAGAATAAAAAAACCGACAATTTAAATATTGGAGTTTTGACTATGGCCAAGGACAAGAAAGTAGAACAGATCACCGACATGGACGTGGATTTCACCCAGTGGTACACGGACGTCTGCACCAAGGCGGAGCTTATCGACTACTCCTCCATCAAGGGCATGTTTATCTACCGCCCCTACGGCTACGCCATCTGGGAGAACATTCAGCACATCCTGGACGAGGAGTTTAAAAAGCTGGGCCACGAGAACGTATACCTGCCCATGCTGATCCCCGAGAGCCTCCTGCAGAAGGAGAAGGACCACGTGGAGGGCTTCGCCCCGGAGTGCGCCTGGGTGACCATGGGCGGCTCGGAAAAGCTGGAGGAGCGGTACTGCATCCGCCCCACCTCCGAGACGCTTTTCTGTGAGCATTATAAAAACGTCATCCACTCCTGGCGGGACCTGCCCAAGCTCTACAACCAGTGGTGCAGCGTGCTGAGATGGGAGAAAACCTCCCGGCCTTTCCTCCGCCACCGGGAGTTTTTGTGGCAGGAGGGCCATACCATGCACGCCACGGAGGAGGAGGCCCGGGCCGAGACTCAGAGGATGCTGAACGTATACGCCGACTTTATGGAGAACGTTCTGGCCATGCCCGTCGTTCGGGGCCGCAAGACCGACAAGGAGAAGTTCAACGGCGCCGAGGAGACCTACACCGTGGAGTGCATGATGCACGACCA
>CANQSU010000269.1 GCA_947626585.1 uncultured Oscillospiraceae bacterium | reverse complement strand
TTTTTATGAAATTTTGCTGTCGGTGGGTGTCTCTGGATGGGGGCATACATTTAATGCTTCCCGCTCCCAGCTGAGCTGCGCCCCCGTTTTGCTGCCGTTTCCAACAGCGTGATTGATAATACCATAGCTTGCGGGAAATGTCAACACCTTTTTCAGGGTTTTTCAAAAAAATTTCCGTATAGCCGCCGAAGAGAAAGGGACCCGTATGGGGAAATTCAAGGGGGCCGTCAAGGCCCCCTCAACCCGTTGACAAAGGCAAGGCCTTTGCCAACGAACGAAATTTGCCCCTCCGCGCAGCTGTTCCTGTCAGCTTAGCACACATCAGAAGGTATCCGTCCCGGTATCCTCATTTTCTTGTTCGGAGTTCAAATCAATGCAACGGAAGATGCCTGCGGATCAATAGAGAGGGAAGCGGGAGCAAAGCTCGTTGACGCGGGCGCGGGTCTCCTCCTGGGTGCCCTCGTAGTCGTGGGCGGTGGCGGCGATGCACTGGGCAACGGTGATCATCTCCGCCTCCCTGAAGCCGCGGGTGGTGACTGCCGGGGTGCCGATGCGGATGCCGCTGGTGACGAAGGGCTTCTCAGGATCGTTGGGAATGGCGTTTTTATTGACGGTGATGTAAACGCTGTCAAGGCGCTTCTCCAACACCTTGCCGGTGACGCCGGTGCCCCGGAGGTCGGCCAGCATCAGGTGGTTGTCTGTGCCGCCGGATACCAGGTCAATGCCGTTTTTCATAAGCTCGTCGGCAAGGACCCTGGCATTCTTCACGATCTGCCGCTGATAGGTCTTGAACTCGGGCTTCAGCGCCTCACCGAAGCAGACGGCCTTGGCGGCGATGACGTGCATCAGCGGGCCGCCCTGGGTGCCGGGGAAAATGGCCTTGTTGAACTGCTTGCCAAATTCGGGATCCGCGGTGAGAATGAGGCCGCCGCGTGGGCCGCGAAGGGTCTTGTGGGTGGTGGTGGTCACCACGTGGGCCCAGGGGATGGGGCTTTCATGCTCGCCGGCCGCGACCAGGCCCGCGATGTGGGCCATATCCACCATGAGATACGCGCCCACGGAGTCGGCTATCTCGCGAAATTTCTTGAAATCGATGGCCCTGGGGTAGGCGGAGGCGCCGGCCACGATGAGCCTGGGCCTGTTTTGCTGGGCCAGGTCGTAGAGGGCGTCATAGTCGATGCGGCCCGTCTCGGGGCTGACGCCGTAGGGGACGAAGTGGAAATACTTTCCGGAGAGGTTCACCGGGGAGCCGTGGGTCAGGTGCCCGCCCTCGGCCAGGTTCATGCCCATGACGGTGTCGCCGGGGGTGAGCAGGGCGAAGTATACGGCGGTGTTGGCCTGGGCACCGGAGTGGGGCTGGACGTTGGCGCAGCCGGCGCCGAAGATCTTCTTGGCACGCTCGATGGCCAGGGTCTCCACCTCGTCCACATACTCGCAGCCGCCGTAGTAGCGTTTTCCGGGATACCCTTCGGCGTACTTGTTGGTCAGCACGCTTCCCATAGCCGCCATGACGGCGGGGGAGACGTAGTTTTCGGAAGCAATCAGCTCGATGTTGCGCTTCTGGCGGGCAAGCTCACGTCCCATGGCGGCGGCCAGCTCCGGATCGGTGTTGGCGATGAAGCCGATGGAATCCTGAAGGTCTGAATACATAATTTATTCTCCTGATAAATTTATTTTCTGTAAAATACGATCCCCAGCGTCTTGGGACCGCAGTGGTTTGAGATGGTGCAGCCCGCCTCGGCGTCAATGAACTCGGCAAAGGGGCAGAGCCTTCTGACCTCATCGCGGGCCGTCTCTAAAAATTCCGGCTTAAAGCCGTTGGATTTGACGAAAAAGGCGCGGCTTGTATCGATGGACATAATGTCGTTGACCCGGTCGGCCAGGTACTTCAAAACGACCTTCTCGATGGTCCCGCGGTACTTCTTGCCCACATCCATCTCGCCGCCGCCCAGCTCCACGCAGGGCTTCAGGCTCAGAAGGTTGGCCCCCAGCGCCACAAGGGGGGAGCAGCGCCCGCCGGCCTTCAGATAGTCCAGCGTGTCGATAACAAAGCTCATGTCCAGCTTCTCACGCTTCGCCTCCAGGGCGGAGACGATCTCCTCCGGCGCCTTTCCCTCGGCGGCCATTTGGCAGGCGTCCAGCACCAGCATGGAGATCCCCACGGAGAGGTTCCTGGAGTCCACTACATATACGCCGCCCACCTCCTCGCCGGCGATGCACGCGTTCTGGTAGCAGGCGGACATGGATTGGGAGATGGTGAAATGGATGACGGCGTCGTATTCTTTCCGCAGCTCCTTAAAGACCTCAAGGTAATCGCCCACGTTGACGGCGGCGGTGTTGCCCAGCTTCCCGCCGGCGGAGACGTGGTCGAATATGTCCTGGGCTACGATCTCGACCCCGTCGCGCCTGGCCACGCCGTCCATCACAACATAGAGGGGGAAGATGTGGACACTGTATTTCTCTGCCAGATCCCTGGGCAGATCGCAGGTGCTGTCGGCGGTTATCTTTATCTTCATGGGGAAGCCTCCTGACTTTTAATGAAATAAATAATACCACAAGTCAGGCGGGATTGGTAGTGTTTTAATCAACAAATTTTCGTGAAAGTGTTCGGGCTTTGTTATAAGGCTTACCTTAAAAGTAAAGGGAGGCGCCAAAGGCGTCTCCCTTCAGGGTTTTTTCGGTTACTGGGCGGCTTCCTCGTAGACAGAAACCTGCTTGCGCTCACGGTTGACGTGTTCAAAGCGGACCTTGCCGGAGACGAGAGCGTAGAGGGTGTTGTCCGAACCCATGCCCACGTTGTTGCCCGGATGGATCTTGGTGCCGCGCTGGCGGACCAGGATGTTGCCGGCCAGAACGTACTGACCGTCGGCGCGCTTGACGCCAAGGCGTTTGGACTCGGAATCGCGGCCGTTCTTGGTGGAACCCATTCCCTTTTTATGAGCCATGTAAATTACACCTC
>CANQSU010000268.1 GCA_947626585.1 uncultured Oscillospiraceae bacterium | reverse complement strand
GATTCGGCACCGTCGAGCTCAGCGGGGGCATCCTCACTCTGGCTGGCAGCGGTGATTTTCTGGGATTCGGCACCCTCGAGCTCAGCGGGGGCATCCTCGCACTGGCTGGCAACGGAGGACTCCTCGGATTCGACGCCGTGGGACTCAGCGGGGGCGTCCTCACTCTGGCTGGCAGTGGAGATTTCCTGGGATTCGGCACCGTCGAGCTCAGCGGGGGCATCCTCACTCCGGTCGGCAGTGGAGAGATCCTCTGTAGCGGCAGCAGGAACGTCCTGACCAGAATCAGGTCCGGAATAGATGAGCGAATCGTCTACACCCCAAAGGGCGCACTGGAGAAACTCGTTGAGAGTGTCCTCCTGTGCGGAAGGGGCATCAGGTGACTCTGAGAGCCTGGCCAGCCTTTCCTCAAGAGCGGCCTCCCTTGCTTTCGAGAGCTCTTCCATCCGGTGGTGGTAGGCGTCACACAACTCAAGGACACACTTCCGAATCGGAATGTACCTGAGGACCTTCTTCTCCTTCCCGAAGTCAACATCCTCGAAGATTGCTTTCCATTCCGCGACCCATACCTCGTCATTTATGGCTGCTGCCGGATACCCGCCGCACATGACTTCATTTATCATATTGATGAGTCTGTCCGGGTAACGCTTGCGCAAGTTGCGCAGATCGGATTCGGCAAAGACCTCGTTGGGCATGATGATGCGCTGGAAGCCACAGAACGCCTGACAGTACAGGTTTTGCTTGAGGCTCTCAATCATCTCCGAGTCTGACAGGACCTTGTCTCTCTGGTAGTAGAAGACAGCAAATGCCATTCTGGTGGAGAGGGGAGCGCGGCCCCTGGGGTCTATGTTCAGATTGTAGGGATCTAAGGGCTCGATGACCTCAAGTGGAAGTTCAGACGCTTTCTGCAAGTCTCGGTCGTTGAGATCCAGAACCCCTCCCATTGGAGCAAGGGAGTCGGAAAAGAGCTTCATCTGGTTTTTAATCTGAGGAGTCATCTTCTCTTTCCCTCCAAAATGCATCTTGTACTATGCTATATATTCTATCACAAGATATTAAGCATGTCAATATGCTTATTAAAAAATTATTCACAGTTTCATTGAGCTTACAATTTCAAACGTCCAAATTTCATGAAGAATTGCTATGAAAGACGCCTGATACTCCTCAGGCTATGGAGTATCGCTTCTTTCAGCCCGGCGCCGTTCCTCTGGTAGCCCCCGGTCTGCGGATCACGCCCCCCGCATCTCCCGTCTCGCCCCGTCGCTGTTCCTCTGGCAGTTCCCGGCCTACGGATCGCGGCCCGCCACGTCTCCCGTCTCGCCTGGCGCCCTCCCCCCCGGTAGCCCCCGGTCTGCGGATCACGCCCCCCGCATCTCCCGTCTCGCCCCGGCGCCGTTCCCCCCCGGTAGCCCCCAGTCTGCGGATCACGCCCCCCGCATCTCCCAAGCTTGAAAGCATTACTTGTACAATTCGGTTTTTACCAATATGAGAAGTTTTCGGTTTTTTCGGAGGAGTTTTTTGCTCTATTTTAAGCGGCTGTTACTCCACTGGATTCTCACGTTCTTCTGGCATCTGGAATGATGCATGGTTTATACCCATCTACGTCTTCCTTTGTCTGAGGTTTACCGTCCTGGTATCTTTTTCAGTCTGCGCATGACTCCTCAATTATTCAGATAGAGTCTGGATATGTCACTATTTGAGCATTTTCCAACACATTTTAAGTCGGAAAGGCATGGAATGGAATAGTCGGAATGCTTTACCTAGATCTGATGGTTTCTTCCTGGAAGCTCTGACAGCGTTTGACTCTCCGTCTTAGACTTTTCTGCTTCAGGCAACCTTTGGTTACTACATCTAGCCTTTTCAGCCTTCGTTTAAAACTCAACCAAAAAACTTCCTTCGAGCTCTCCGAAATTCGGAGTATTTGCGTGATATTATACAATTGACAAAGGCATCAGTGGAAATGACTACCAGCCTCAAAAACTGTCTGGTTTTTGCCGATATGCCGTGTTTTTATTACCTAATGAGGCGAAAGGGTCACGTTGTTCTCGTGCACTTACAATTCGTCTTAAAACTAACTCCGAAAAAGTAGAAAACTTTTCACAATATATGCTATTGTACAACTTATCGCTTGCGCCGTCTCATTGAAAACTATCATTTGGGGTATGTGGTGCTTAGACGATTCGATGCCCGGTTAGAAAGAAAAATGACAGCGTGTCATATATGTGACACACTGTCATAGTGCAAAAATCATATTTTCCAACATTTGGTAAAATGTATTTTTAAGGTATTCTTTGTTGAGCGCTATATAACATTCGGTATCAGTGCAATTGTTGCACAAAATATGCGCATCTTTATTTGTCCGGACTCTATTTATGGCATGGATGCGTGCAATATGCGGACGTTTAAAAAGCGACTACCGAATTACTGTCACAAATGTATATAACAATTTCCCGTGGCCCACTCCCACCGATGTCCAGAAGGCAAAGATCGAGAAGACTGCCCAGGCCATCCTCGATGCCCGTGCACTCTATCCCGGTACTAGCCTAGCAGATCTCTACGATGAGCTCACCATGCCGCCGGAACTTCGAAAAGCCCATCAGTTGAATGACAAGGCTGTCATGGAGGCATATAGCTTCAATGTCAAGGGCATGACTGAGAGCGATTGTGTGGCAGAGCTGATGAAACTGTATCTGAAATTGACCGAGGGGAAGTAATTTTTGACCCCTTCGGAGACGAAGGGCGCACTTCTATACATGTCCTAGCGGACATGTATGTGTGCCCCTGGGGAGGCAGTTAAGGAACCGGAGTTTCCCGGTTCCTGCCTCCGTCGCTTCGCTCCGACCAAGGGGCGTTGCCCCTTGCGCCGCTTTGCGGCTATCCCCCCTCCCCCCCACGCATGAGGGAGAGAACTCAGAAGCTTGATGAGGCGGAACTATCCTTCTCTGGTTAAACCAGCCGCCAGG
>CANQSU010000267.1 GCA_947626585.1 uncultured Oscillospiraceae bacterium | reverse complement strand
GTGGCGCTGAGGTTCTCGATGGCGGTCATGGGGTTCTCGATGCCGTAGGTGTAGAGCTTGGGATCGGTGATCTCGAAGTAGACCACGGTGTCGATCTGCATGGTGACATTGTCCTTGGTGATCACGGGCTGGGGCGGGAAGTCCGCCACCTGTTCCTTCAGGGAGACGACCTTGGCGACTCTCTCGATGAAGGGCACCTTAAAGTGAAGGCCAACGCTCCAGGTGGTGGAGTACGCGCCCAGGCGCTCGATGACGTAGGCCTTGGCCTGTTGTACCACCCGGATGCTCCGGGCGACAATGACGATGACGATGAGAACGATGAGGATCAGTACGAATTCCAAAGGTCCCATGATTTTACCTCCATATTGTTTTATTTTTACCGCCTCCGGCGGCTTGTGTACGGTTTTACTCAGTCTCCACAGTCTGGGCCGCCGGCTCCACAATGAGCTTGACGCCCTGGATGGAGTCGACGCGGACAAATTCCCCGGCGGGGATGTTGACGCCGGTGAGACTGCGGGCGGTCCACTCCTTGCCGGATACGCTGACGGCGCCGGTGCCGGTGATGTTGTCAATGGCCTCGGTGACGGGGCAAATGACACCCAGGAGCCTGTCGGCGTTGGTGGGCTTTTTACGGACCTGCAGAGCCTTTTTCGCGAAGGGCTTCAGGGCCAGAAGCATAACGCCGGACACGGCCAGGAAAATGACGACCTGCAGCACAAAATTCATCCTCAGAGCCGTGGCGATCAGCGCCGCGCAGGCTCCCACGGCAAACCATATGGACACCAGCCCCACGGTCGCCGCCTCAATGCCCAAAAAGGCCAGCATGACGATGATCCAGAATAACAACATGAAGCTCTCCTTTCGGTTAAGAAGCCTCTGAATAAATCGGCAAGAGCTGGTCGCGGTTTTTTCGTCGCGGCAAAGGCGCGATTTTGCGGGAATACTTGCTGTATTACAAAAAACCGCAACGACGCTTTGGCGGAAAAAGGCCGCGAGACGCCGCGGGCGCGTTTGTTCAGAGGTCCCTAAAAAATATATATCCTAAATATCTGTCTCTGCGGTTATTATATCATAAACCCCGTGGGAATGGTAGATGTATTATTTAATTTTTTTGGAAATTTTAATTACTCAGGCGATCATCCTCCGAACAAATGCGCGGGTACTTTTCCCGTGTCTCCGTCTCCCCTTCGACAACCTTTTCATCTGATACGAGCTATAATTGCTCCAAACCTTAAAAGGGGGCGGGTGATGTGAGGGTCGTATATGCCGACGAGGTGTTTCTGCTCAATCTCATTGTGGATTACCTGCTGCTGATCGTCACGGCAAAGCTGTCCGGGATACCGGTGAGGCGGACGCGCGCTGCCGCGGCGGCGGTCCTGGGGGGCGTTTACGCCGTGGGGGCGGCGGTCTTTGGCGGGAGGCTTCTCTCGTCCCTGGCCGTCAAGCTGGCGGCGGGGTGTCTCATGTCGCTGATCGTCTTTGGCGCGTCGGCCCGGATCGCGCGGATGACGCTGCTTTTCTTCGCCCTGTCCGCGGCCTTTGCCGGGGCCGTCATGGCCGGGGCCATGATGCGGGGCGAGGGGATAGAGGGCGCGTATATCGGCTCCGTCAGCCCCGTGTCCCTGCTTCTGTCCTTCGCCGCCTTCTACGCCATCCTCACCGCCGCCTTTGGCGCGCTGATCCGGCACAGAGTGGCGGGCGGCACCGCCGGGCTCACCCTTACATACGGCGGCAGGACCGTCACGGTGACGGCCCTCTTGGACACAGGGAACTCCCTGCGCTCACCCTTTTCCGGCCTGCCCGTGACGGTCTGCTCCCTGGCGGCGGTGGAACCGCTGCTGACGCCCGACGCGGCGCTGATCCTGCGGACAGAACGCGACCCCGCCGAGGCCCTTCTGGCGCTTTCAAAGGCGGGACAGCACGCTTTTTTCCCCGTCCCCTACGCCGCCGTGGGCAAAAGCGGCGGTATCCTGGTGGCCTTCCGACCCGATTCCGCCAGGCTCGGCGGCCGGGAGCTGGACCTGGCCGTGGCGGTGGACACCGCCGGCGTGGGCGAGGGACAGGGGTACGCGGCCATCGTAGGCACACGATGAAAACCTGCAAAAGGAGGTTCCCATAATGCAATTGCTTTTAAGACTGAGACTGATCCTCACCCGGCTGCGCTCCCGGCTTTTCCCCGAGAGCATACACTATATTGGCGGCCCGGACTATCTGCCGCCTCCTCTTCCCAGGGACGAGGAGCAGGAGGCCCTGAAAGAGCTTCTGGCCGGATCGGCGGAGGCCCGCGACAAGCTCATCGAGCATAACCTGCGGCTGGTGGTCTACATCGCGCGTCGGTTCGAGAACACGGGGGTCAATCTGGAGGACCTGATCTCTATCGGCACCATCGGCCTCATCAAGGCCATCAGTACCTTTGACGGGGGCAAGAACATCCGGCTCGCAACCTACGCCTCCCGGTGTATCGAGAACGAGATCCTGATGTACCTTCGTAAGGTGACGCCCCTGAGATCAGAGGTATCCCTGTCAGAGCCGTTGAACACCGACTGGGACGGCAACGAGCTGCTGCTCTCCGACATTCTGGGCACTGACAACGACATGGTGATGCGACCCATCGAGGACGACGTGGACAGACAGCTTCTCCGGGAGGCTCTGTCGAAGCTCTCCGAGCGGGAAAAAACGCTGATCTCCCTGCGTTACGGTCTTGCCGGCGGCAAGGAGCTGACTCAAAAGGAGGTGGCCGACAAGCTTGGCATCTCCCAGTCCTACATAAGCCGTCTTGAAAAGCGCATCATCGTCCGTCTCCGCCGGGACATGTCCAGAAAACTCAGCGACGCGGGGTAATTTCGATCTTCACTTTATTACTCGGGCAATTCAATAATGCCGATTTGATCATAAAAATCCGTTTAAGCGGACCTTTACAAAGTCTAATGGTGTGAAGTCAAGAATGCAATAAGAGAAAATTTGCGAAAGAAGTACCCCAAAAGAGTAGTAACTAG
>CANQSU010000266.1 GCA_947626585.1 uncultured Oscillospiraceae bacterium | reverse complement strand
CTTAAAATTCTCCGGCAGCACCCGCCGCGTCGCCGCCACCAGCGCCAACATCTTCCCCAGCATCCTCCCTGCCTCCCGCTCATCCTCCCCAACACTCGACAGTGAAAACACCCTCAAAAACCTCTCCCACTCCTCCGCCACCGCCTCCGCCGCGCTTCTGGCCACCCCCACCGTCGCATCCCAGTACCACGGCTGATTATCCGGCAAACTCACCGCCTCATCCATCGCCGCATTGATATTCCCGCGCGCCACATCCCGCTGCGCAGCCCGCGCCAAAAACTCCTCACCTTCCGCCACCCGCGCCGCCGCCTCATCAAGCTCCCTCGCTATATCGCTGCGGTGCTGCCCCACCTTCTTCCACGCAAACCCACTATAATTCAGCTGCAGCAACTCATCGTCCGCCTTGCCGTCCAACTCCCCTAAACCACTCTCCAAAAGCACTATCCTATCGCGGGCATTCCCCACCTTCAACTTCGCCGCCTCACGCTCCACCAGCCTACCCCAATCGCTCAACTTCCTCCCCACGGCTACCACAAACTCATCCCCCACACTCATCTTCCTCTCATCCTTCACCTCACGCGCAAAATTCATCAGCGCCTCCACCGCTATCCGCGTCATCTCCTTATCCTCGCCAATCAAATCGAAAAACGGCTCCACCAAGCCATCCATGCTGCGCAATACCGCCTCC
The DNA here is from genome assembly GCA_947626585.1 of uncultured Oscillospiraceae bacterium. Classification (GTDB taxonomy): domain Bacteria; phylum Bacillota; class Clostridia; order Oscillospirales; family Oscillospiraceae; genus RUG626. The sequence goes on along the minus strand of CANQSU010000266.1, from coordinate 2,320 downwards.
CCGCTCCCTTCCTTGCGCAGCGGCTCCACATACAACTTCATCCAGTTTCGCACCCGCCGCGCCTTCTCCACCACCTCCTTACTCGCTCGCCTCAACGCTCCCGCCTCCCTCACAAAATCATCCCCCGCCAGCTCCTTCCCGCTCGTGTACGCTGCCCAGTACTTCCTATCCTCCTCCGCATTCGCCTCCCTCTCCTTCAACTTCGGCAACATCGCCTCCTTCTGCGCCGCCCAGAGCGTACGCGCACTCTGATACCGGCTTGCGTTCGACCTGTCCGCTCGCAAACGCCTCAGCAAATACTCCGCATCTCCCTCGCCCTCCTTCTTCATATCCTGAATCCATAAACGGCTCGCAATCCCCTCTCTCCCCACCTCATCCGCCTCCTCGTACCCCTTCACAACCTCCTCGCCAAACGCCTCCACCGCGCTCTTCCTCCTCTCCGGGTGCTTATCCCACTCCCCAAGCATCAGCGCGCAATAACCCGGCATCCGCCTCTTCATCCGCTCCTGCCTCTCATGCACCGCGCCCGCCACATTCCTCGCCATAAAATACGGCACACCCTCCTGCAAAATATGCTGCCGCCCCCACGGGTCAACCATCCCCGCATCCTGCCTCCCCGCCTGCGGCTCAATATCATTGCCGTAAATGTCAACGCTCGCCGGTTGCATCGTCCCCGGAAAATACTCCTCATCCTTCGCTTCTGCCTGCTGCGCTGGCGCCATAATCATCGGCTCCTGCTTTTGCGCCAAAAAACCTTCTCCATTCTTCTCGTTCATATCTCGTTTACAGTTGTCAAAGTTGTGCTAGCTGTTGATAAAACTTACCCACAATCGCCGGCCATCCCCCATTCAGCCCGCGCGGATCATTATCCGCTCCCACCGGCGCATACTTCCTCGCTATCGACTCAATGCTCGTCAACCCCTTGTCGATATAGTTCTTCTTCAAATTGTGCGCTATATCTCGTATGCTCTCATCCACATTTCGGTAATACTTGTGGTAACCACGCGCCCCAGTCCTCGGATTGATGGCGTTCGGGTCCCACCTGCCAAAAAGGTTATTCCGCGTTCGCGCCGCATAACTCGTCCCCTTTGCACTCTCATTCATCGCTATGGCAATCAACAACCTCGGGTCAAGATTGTTTTCTTTTGCCGCCTGCAAAAACGTATCGTAGTGCGCCGCCAACTGCGGCCCCATATAACTCTTCACCCGCTGCGCATTCACCGGCTCATTGTACCCCGGCTGCCTCATCACCCGCGCCGCGCTCACACTCGGCGGCGTATACGCCCGCCCTTGTTTCACCTCAGCCGCCCCTGCCGCCCGGCGTTGAATACCCTCCAGCCGCTCATACTCATCCGCCCGCACCACCTGCCAATCCCACCTCGGCGGCTGCTTCGGATTCACCGCCATCTCCGCAGCCGCACCTCGGCTCACCTGCATCCTCTCGCCCTTCACAAACCCCAGCACCGGCAACTCCCGGTACCCTCCATGCTCGCCCACGCATAGCACGCCGTCCCTCCCGGGTATCACCTGCTTCTTGTAGCTCTCCGGTAGGTACACTCCTACTTCTTTCTCATCCGCATTGTCAAGGATTCCTATGCGCTCTTTTACCGCCCTCCCCGGGTACTGGGAATAATTAACGCTCTGGTACCCCCCTCTCATGTACTGCGCGTATTGCGCGTCCTGCTGCTTGATAATCTTACCGTACGCTATATCGTACCCGGTCGTTATATCGCCAAGGTCAATCTCTCTCCCGCAGATATTCTTCCATAGCGCCTGATACTCCCGCTGCTGCTGAACCGGCGTACTCTTCCTGCCTTCCTCGCTCTCCAGCCATTCATTGTACCGGGCTCTCACCTCGCCGATCTGACTGTCCATGATAATCCTGTACTTCTTGCTGTAATACTTCCCCGCCGCCGTGTCCGCGTCATCGTCCGGGGAAATCCCAAATCGCCCCTCGTTTCTGATGCGCCAGTCGCTTCCCGGATCAAAGCTCGCCTTTATTTTCCTATTCTCGTCGTATATCTCTTTCCTTAACACCGCCTCGTTCGCCGGTGATAAAACGCCCTTTAATCCCCGCACCGCTTTTTCAAAAGTCTCCGGCTCGATAACCCGTATCTTTTCAAATCCCTTCCGCCTCTGCACAGCGTCCGCCAACGCCTTGCTTATCTCCCCGTCGCTCAACCCCAGCGCCTTCCACCGTAGCGCATACCCCGCCGCCCACTTCTCGTAATCCCCGCTCGCCGGGTACGCCCGCGCCTCGTTGATCGCCTCCGCCCGCAACTGCGCGCTCACGTCCTCCCCGCTCATCATCCGGTCTATC
>CANQSU010000265.1 GCA_947626585.1 uncultured Oscillospiraceae bacterium | reverse complement strand
GCCATCAACTCCGGCATGATCTGCGACGGGGCCAAGGCCAGCTGCGCCGCCAAGATCGCCTCCGCCGTGGAGGCGGGGCTTCTCGGCTGGCAGATGAACGTGGGCGGCAGTGAGTTCGTGGGCGGCGACGGCATCGTCATCAAGGGCGTGGAGAACACCATCGACGCGGTCTCCCGTCTGGCCCGGGACGGTATGCGGGAGACGGACAACGAAATTCTGAGACTCATGATGGGGGAGAAATAATATGAAAAAAACCGTTTTGACAGTCAGCGATTTTGAATGTACCCGCGGCGGCCTCACCATCCGGGGACAGGAGTACCGGGGAGAGGGCGAAAATCTGCCCGTCTGCGTGGTCAGCCACGGTTTCATGGCCAACATGGCGTCGGTGCGGCAGTACGCCGTCGCCGCCGCGGGGTTGGGCTTCGCCGCCTATATCTTTGACTTCTGCGGCGGGTGCCTCGAGGGCAAAAGCGACGGGAAAATGACGGATATGACCGTCCTCACCGAGGTGGAGGATCTGCTGGCCGTGGTGGAATACGCAAAGTCCGTCCCCGGCAACGACCGGACGCGGGTCTCGCTCATAGGCGCCAGCCAGGGCGGCTTTGTCAGCGCCCTCCTGGCGGCCCGGCTGGGCAAAGAGATACGGCGTCTTGTCCTGCTCTATCCGGCGCTCTGCATTCCGGACGACGCGCGGGCGGGGAAGAACCTGATGTTCAGCTTCGACCCGGACAACGTGCCCGAGGTCATCGGCGCGGGACCGCTGAAAATCGGCGGGGACTACGTCACCACCGCGCAGGGCATGGACCCCTTCGAGGCCATCGGACCCTACCCCGGCCCGGTCCTGATCCTCCACGGCACGGAGGACAAGATCGTCGACCTCGGCTATTCCCGGCGCGCCCGGGACACCTACAACGCGACGGACCCCCGCCGGTGCTGCCTGGCGGTGATCGACGGCGCGGGCCACGGGTTCGACAGGCGCGCCGACGCCGTCGCTCTTGACATCATTCGCCCGTTTTTGGAGGGCATGAGCCTGATCTTCGAGGTGAATGTAAAGCTCTCCGAAAACATCGGCTTTGACTGGACACCCATCCGGCAGACACGCGTCCTGCCCTTCACCGGCGGGAGTAAGACCGCCTGGTTTTCGGGCGAGATCCAGCCGGGCGCGAAGGACGTACAGAAAACGCGCTTGGGCAGAATAGTCCGCTTCTGCGCCGAGTACGACATGGTGGGCACGGACTACACCGGTGAAAAATGCCGGGTACACATCAAAAACGAAAATCTCGGCGCGGGCTGGATCCCCACGCTCCTCACCGACAGCCCCGCCCTCAACTTCCTGAACACCGCCCCCGCGGCCACGGCCGTGGGGCCCGGACCCGGCGGCGTCACGGTGCGCATATTCGCAAAGGCGGAGTGACCCATGGGAAGGAGGATCGTGTCATTTTTCAAAGAGGAGACCGTCCTGTGTGTCTCGGCGGCCCTGGCAATCGTGTCCTGCTTCCTGGTCCCGCCGGACGTGGGGTATGCGGATTACATCAACTGGGACACCATCGTGGTACTTTTCTGCCTCATGACCGTGACGGCGGGGCTTTCCCGGCTCGGTGTGTTCCGCGCCCTGGCCGAGGGACTCCTGCACAGACTGAAAAGCCAGCGCGCGGTGACGCTGAGTCTCATCGCCCTGTGCTTTTTCGGCTCCATGCTCATCACCAACGACGTGGCCCTCATCACCTTCGTTCCCCTGGCTATCCTGATCCTGGACCTGGAGGGCCGGGACGACGGCCTGTGCCTCACCGTGACGCTGATGACCGTCGCCGCCAACCTGGGCAGTATGCTGACGCCCATCGGAAACCCGCAGAATCTGTACCTCTACTCCGTCTCGGGCCTTTCTCTGGGGGAGTTTGTCGTGACCGTGGCCCCCTACGCGCTCCTCTCGGCGGTATTGCTGGCCGCCGCCGCGCTCCTTGTGAAAAATTCCCCTGTTCAGGTGGAGATAACGGGCGGGGAGAGGAAAATGGGACGTTTTGACCTCGTCTGGTTCACCGTCCTTTTCCTGGTGTGCCTCCTGGCGGTAGCGAAGGTCATAAGCATCTGGCTGCTTCTGCCCGTGGTGGTCGCCGCCGCAGCGGTGAAAGACTGGCGGCTGCTCCTGAAGCCCGATTACAGCCTCCTGGCCACCTTTCTCTGCTTTTTCGTATTCATCGGCAACATGGGCCGGTTTGAGCCCTTCCGGAACGCCGTCCTCTCGGTCCTTGAGGGGCATGTGCTGATCGTCTCCGCCCTTTTGAGCCAGGTCATCAGCAACGTCCCCGCGGCCCTGCTCCTGGGCGGCTTCACCACCGAATGGCGGGAGCTTCTCGTGGGCGTGAACATCGGCGGCCTCGGCACCCTCATCGCCTCCATGGCAAGCCTCATCTCCTACAAGCACCTGACGCGCCGCGCGCCCGAGCTGAAGGGGAAATATTTCGTCACCTTCACCCTCTGGAACGTGGGCTTTCTGATCGCGCTCCTTGTCCTCGCGCTGATACTGTAATACTAATACCCAATTAAAAGTAGACACCGAGCGGCGAGGATTTTTTGCGTCAGGCGAGGAAGAGCGCGCAGGGAATACTGTCGTATTTCCAAGCGCTCTGACGAAGTATGACGCAAAAAAGACCGTCGCGAATGTCTTGTTTTAATTGGGTATTAGTATAAGCATCTTTGCTCCACAGCAAAAAAATGCCGTGCCTCACCGGGGTGAAGCACGGCAAAATGTTTACGGGGGAAAATTACTCGGCGTGGTCGACGGTATACATATACTCGATGAGGTCCACGACCTTGTTGCTGTAGCCCCACTCGTTGTCGTACCAGGCGACGACCTTGACGAAGGTGTCGGTCAGATACACGCCGGCGTTGGCGTCAAAGATGGAGGTGTGGGGATCATGGATGAAGTCGCTGGAGACGACGGCGTCCTCGGTGTAGCCCAGAACACCCTTCAGCTCGCCCTCGGAGGCCTCCTTCATGGCGGCGCAGATGTCGGCCTTGGTGGCGGGCTTCTCCAGGTTGGC
>CANQSU010000264.1 GCA_947626585.1 uncultured Oscillospiraceae bacterium | reverse complement strand
GGCGACGAGGAGAAATTTGCCTGGATCCGGAACCTCCTGGAGACACAGGAGGACTCGGACGCCCAGGATTTCATATCGAATCTGAAGGTGGACATGTTCGCCGACGAGGTCTTTGTGTTCACCCCCCACGGGGACGTAAAGAGCCTGCCCGCCGGGGCCACCCCCATCGATTTTGCCTATTCCATCCACTCCGCCATCGGCAACCGCATGACCTGCGCCAAGGTCAACGGGCGGATCGTGCCCTTTTCCCATATCCTGCAAAACGGCGACGTGGTGGAGGTCATCACCTCCAGCACCTCCCGGGGCCCCAGCCGGGACTGGCTGACCATGGTCAAATCCTCCGAGGCCCGGAACAAGATCCGCCAGTGGTTCAAAAGGGAGCGGAGGGAGGAGAATATCGTCACGGGCCGCGCCGCCTTTGAGGCGGAGATGCGCCGTCAGGCGGTGCCGCTGTCCGTTTTGAACGACGAGCGGGCCCTCCCCAGGATCCTGGAGCGGGTGTCCGTCTCGGCCCTGGACGACATGTACGCCTCCATCGGCTACGGGGGACTTTCGGCCCAGAAGACCGTCAACAACATAAAGGACGAGATGCGCCTCATCGAGCGCACCGAGAGAAAGCAGGGCCTGAATCCCGTCTGGGCGAGCCCGGACAGCAAAAACGCCAAGGCCGTCAACGGCATCATCGTGGAGGGGATCGACAACTGCCTGGTCAAGTTCTCCCACTGCTGCATGCCCGTGCCGGGGGACGAGATCGTGGGCTTCATCACCCGCGGCTACGGCGTCTCCGTCCACAGGACCGACTGCAGGAACTACGCCTCCTCCGTGGGGCGCGAGGAGGAGCGGGACCGTTGGATCCGCGTCCGCTGGGCGCCGGGGGAGGACGACCTCTATCAAACCTCCATCGCCATCTCCGCCACGGACCGGGACGGCCTGGTCATGGATATCGCCACGATCCTCAGCTCCCTTAAAGTGAAGGTGGACGCCCTCACCGCCCGCAACGCTCCCGGCGGGACCGCCAACGTCTATATCACCATCCGCGTCCATGACAAGGCGGAGCTGGGCACGGCCATGACGAAGCTCATGGGCGTGAGGAACGTGAAAGAGGTCAAAAGGCAAGGAAACTGAAACAGATTCCGGCCAAACCGCCGGAATAATCAGCCGGCATTGCTTCTGCTTTCGTGCGAGCGCCCCCGGGGGAGTCCAGATGGGGGTCGCAACCCCCTCTGGTCGTTTTTAAAAGGGGGTTCTCAGGGGGGAAAATACGAAATCCCCCCTGAGGCGCTTTCTCTCTTTTGTTTCTTTTCTCTCTTTGGCGATCCAAAGAGAGAAAAGAAAATCCCGTCCGCCTTAAAAGGCGGACAACCATATAAGAGCCCGCCGGCTCAGGAGGCGTTTTTATGCGCGCTGTCGTCACCCGGGTCCTTTCCGCCTCGGTCGCCATCGACGGGGCGGTGACCGCGGAAATTGAAAAGGGCTTTTTGGTGCTTCTTGGCGTCCATAAGGACGACACGGAGGCCGACGCCGTGAGGCTGGCCGATAAGGTTTGCCGGCTGCGGGTATTTGAGGACGGACAGGGAAAGATGAATCTGGACCTGGCCGCCGCCGGCGGGAGCGTCCTGTGCATCTCCCAGTTTACGCTGTTTGCCGACACAAGCTCCAGGCGGCCCGGCTTTACCGACGCGGCAAGGCCGGAAAAGGCGTCGCCGCTCTATGAGCTTTTCATGGCCGAGTGCCGGAAGCGGGGCTTTGAGGTCAGGCACGGCGAGTTCGGCGCGGATATGAAGGTCGCCTCCGTCAACGACGGGCCGGTGACGATCCTTTTCGACACAAAAAATAACAAAAACAACATTTGAGAGATAGGATATGAAGGGGAATATATTATGCTTATCAAATGCCTGCCAGTGGGACACATCGAGGCCAACTGTTACATCGTGACCGATGAAAACACCCTTGAGTGCGCCGTTATCGATCCGGGGGACGAGTTCAACACCATCATGGACTACCTGGAGGAGACAAAGCTCAGGGTCCGGGCCATCCTGCTGACCCACGGCCATTATGATCACACCGGGGCGGCGGCGGAGCTGTCAGAAGAGACCGGCGCGCCCGTCTTTATCCACAGGGCGGACGTGACGGATACCCTGGAGTCCTACCGCTATAAGGCCCCGGAGGGGACCAGGTTTTATTCCGACGGGGACACGGTCACCGTGGGGTCCCTCCGCTTCCGGGTCATGGAGACGCCGGGCCACTCGCCGGGGAGCGTGACGCTGGTCTGCCAGGACGCCCTTTTCACCGGGGACACCCTCTTTGAGGGCAGCTGCGGCAGGACCGACCTGCCCGGCGGGGACATGGACCAAATGTTAGCGTCTCTTCGAAGGCTGGGAGACATACCCGGAAACTACGAGGTCTACCCCGGCCACATGGACCCCACCACCCTGGACATCGAGAAGGCCACAAACTACTACATGAGGTACGCCAAGGGATTATGAAGCTTTACCTTGAGGGCCACGACTACCGCTACGCCGTGGAGCAGATCATGCTGGCGCTGTTTCCGGACTCGCGCCCGGAGTATCCCGAGACGCCGCCGGCACCGGGGGAGGACTCCGCGTTTGTGGAGCTTTCGGAAAACGAGGCGTTATGCCGCGTGAGGCTTTGCGCGGACGGCAAAACAGTCGAAGCGTCCCAAAGGGGAGATGCTTCGATGTTTCGCGAGAAACAAAGTAAAGACCGGGAGGCCCAACGCATCATAAAGCTGGCCTTTTACCACGCGGCCATGGAGATCGTGCCGGAAAAGCCCGTCTGGGGCGCCCTCACGGGCATACGTCCGGGCACCATTATGACGCGGCTCCTGGAAAAGGGAGTCTCGGATCGGGAGGCCGTGGAGCGCTTTGAGCGGGACTATTTTGTGTCTCCGGAGCGGGCGGCGCTGTGCCTGGACACGGCCAGGGCGTCCATAGGGGTCGAAAGGGAGCTGGGGGAGAGGGACATCGCCCTCTATGTGGGCATTCCGTTCTGCCCCACACGGTGCGCCTACTGCTCCTTCGTTTCCCAGAGCGTGGAGAAGTCCATGAAG
>CANQSU010000263.1 GCA_947626585.1 uncultured Oscillospiraceae bacterium | reverse complement strand
GGCGCTGTTCGCCGCGGATACGGCAAAGGATGTATTCCTCAACTCCGCGGAGATATTCATGCGCCGCACCGCCACCCGCATCGTCACGTCGGCGGGCGCGGACGTGAGCTGGGAGCGCACCGACGTGTGGGGCGAGTATGTCTGCCAGTGCCCGGCGCCGGTGGACGTGGAGACCTACCACCAGTTCAACTACCGGGACCCGGAGACCGACGCCCTCACCGCCGACGTGGCCCACGCCCTGGAGATGACGAAAGCCAGAGCGCAGGCGGCGGCCGCGCCCAGGACCGGGACCTACGCCCTGGTGCTGGATAGGGAGCAGATGCGCCAGCTTCTGGGCTACTACGTGGGACGGTCCGGCGCTTCCATGATCTATCAAAAATATTCTCCCTTCCGGCTGGGCGAAAACGTCCAGGGGGAGGACGTGACTGGCGACAGGCTGACCATGGACCTGGCGGCCACCGAGCCATATACCGACTACGGCGCGCCCATGGCCGACCGGCCTCTGCTGGAAAAGGGCGTTTTGAAGGCCATCCACGGCGGGGCCCGCTTTGCCCACTACCTGGGCGTGGAGCCCACCGGCTGGTATAAGGCCGTCAGCGTGCCCGTGGGCACGACGCCCATGGAGGCGCTGACAGGCGAGCCCTGCCTATATGCGGTGGCTTTCTCGGATTTTCAGATGGACCCCCTCTCCGGCCACTTTGGCGGGGAGCTGCGGCTGGGCTTCCTCTACGAAAACGGCACGGTCACCCCGGTGACCGGCGGGTCCGTCAACGGCAGCATCCTGGACTGCCAGGGGAACATGACCTTCTCTGCCGAACGCTACCGCAGTGCCGACTACGACGGCCCACTGGCCGTGCGCATCGAGGGCGTATCCGTAGCGGGGATGTGAATTGTTAATAAACGACCACCGCCGGAAAAACGGCGGTGGTCAGTTTTTTGCTGTCAGTTTATAGTGGCCTCGCCCGTCTCAGAGAAGGAGGCGGAGACGGTCGCGTCAGCTGTATTGGTCTCACCATCAAAACGAAGATTAATACTTGCGTCAAATCTTCCTGACGGCAATGACGGTTCAATCTCAAGTATACAGTCGATGGCGTCGCTTGGCTGAACCATAGGTTCGCCAAAGTATCCTGTCTCACAGATAACAGACTCCCCGTCAATATAAGCTTCTGTTGCGAAAGGGAAAATGGTCTCGTCACTATTATTTTCAAAATAGAGTATTATCCCGGGAGCGCCTTCCATACAGGTCAGCCCGACACGATAGACGTCCCCGTCGCCCAACGTGATCACCGCGGCGGCATCGGTATCGGGATCGGGAATCCAGACCAATTGGTTACTTATATCTTCGGGGGACTGTTCTGTCTGCACACCTTCCAGTTCAGTGTCTGCGGCCTCCGCCGGTTCCGGCGTCTCCTCCGGCGCCGGGTTCTCCACCCAGGCAGCGGTGCCGTATACGCTGGAAGTGGAGTCCGCATAGGGGGTGACGTCAAGCTCCAACTCCATGGAATAATTTCTATAAACAATAGAATCCTCGTCAAGCAGTGCAAACCCCAATTTGATGTTGTCCGCAGAGGTGGGATAGACCCGTCCGTTCTCGTCCAAAAGGGAAAAGCTCATCGAATCTATCAGGGTCTTTCCGGGAGGAATCCATCCGCCGCCATTGACCGAACCATAATTGCCGTCAACACTCGCATCCAACGAAAGCTTCAGCATATCGCCGGTCCTGTTCTCGACGGATATGACCAGAGAGGGGCCGATCTCCTCGTCCGAGTAAGGGCGCTTGTTATGATCCGCGTAATAGTCATGGATGACGGCGGTGACGTTCTCGTCATCCACAATGACCACCGGTTCAAAGTCCGTGTCATATATGACATCCTCTTGTGCGGCCAGGTCTGTCTCCACCGCGGGGAAAGTTAATGAGAAGGGGGTGTTCAGATCAAAGGAATGTTCCGCCAACTCCAAGGCGTTCCAAGCGTCGATATCATCGTCTGCGATCTGATCGGCTTTCTCCCTGTAGTAATCAGCACTCCACTTTGCGGTGACGAGGCCCTCTGCGCTTTCGGCGTAATTGACGCCCACCTGTGCCAGGTCGCGCATACCCCAGCCGGCGGAGACGGAGCGGGTCTCGCCAGCCGGGATGTCAACGACCGGTTCGCCATATGTGGGTTCGGAAGATTCCACCCATGTCAGAGGGCACATTCTGTCGTTGACGGAAACGGCGTCAAAGGAGAACTCCAACCCCATATCCGTCTTGTTCGTGATCTCCAGGGTGAAGGACGCGGCGCCGTCCTCCGGGGAGCTGGTCAGGTCCGTTGCCACGATCTTCACCGAGTCATCATCTGCGACGGTGATCGGTTCAAAGCCGTCGCCGCCGTCGGCCAGCGCGGCCGTTCCGACGGCGGCAAAGAGGCTCAGGACCATGACCAGCGCCAATACGTGGCAAATTCGTTTTTTCTTCATGTTTGTGTTTTCCTTTCCGTGTTTGTATTTACAGCTCACCGTCAGGAAGGAAACACGTCTGTCCGGCGGTGTTGTGCTGCGTTGCTTCAACGGTACGGCCCGCGGGAACAGGGTTATGCCCCGCCCCGCGCGCTTTCCCGCCGAAACAACAAAGGCGGCGCAGGGTAAATCCCCACACCGCGCGCAGCACAACACAAAGCCGGCAAAACCTTTCCCCCTTGTAAAAACAGTCGGGAGAAAGTATAATGGCCTTGGGCGCATTATTGCTGTGTAGGAGCCTTCTCTCCTGCATAGGGGCTTGGGGTGCCGCTAACACCCCAGGTCCCGCCTTTGTCATTTCGTCATAGTTATTATAGCGCGTCGTCCGTTTGAGTGCAAGTGTTTTTCCGGCGGCCACCGGCTGTCGGTTTGGGCAGGGCTCGACGCCCGTCGGCTATACTTATGAGGGTGCGTTGCAAAACGCGCCCTTTTGGTATACTATATCGGCAAAAGGGGGTGCACCCATGCAAAAACACATCCTCATCGTGGACGACGACCAGCACATCGGCGACCTGCTGGCCGAGGCCCTGGGCCGGGAGGGCTACCGGGTCAGCCGGGCCTGGTCCGGCACGGAGGCTCTGCTCTTATTGGAGC
>CANQSU010000262.1 GCA_947626585.1 uncultured Oscillospiraceae bacterium | reverse complement strand
GCGATGGCGGTCTTGCCCACGCCCGGTTCGCCGATGAGGCAGGGGTTGTTCTTCTGGCGGCGGTTCAGGATCTGGATAACGCGCTCCATCTCCTCCTCCCGGCCCACGATGCGGTCAAGCCTGCCCTCCTTGGCCCTGTTCGTCAGGGAGATGCAGTAGGTGTCCAGGTACTTGCGCTTTTTCTCCCGGTCCTTGTGCTGGCGCTTGTCACCGCCGGAGGCGCCTCCCTGGCCGGGGCCCTGGCCCATGTCCTGGGCGCCGAAAAGCTTGCCCAGGAACGGGAAGGTGGCGGTCTTGCCGGAATCGTCCTCGCCCTCGTCCTCGGGCGTGTCCTCGGCGCCGTTGAAGGCCTCCATCATCTCGCCGGCAAGGCCCTCGATGTCGTCGTCGGTGATACCCATCTTCCGCATGAAGTCGTCCACCGGCTTCATCCCCAGCTCCCGGGCGCACTTGAGGCACAGCCCCTCGCTGGTGGTCTTGCCATTTTCTATCTTCGTCACGTAAATTACGGCCACGTTCTTGTGGCAGCGGGCGCACAGTGTAGGTTCCATAATAAAATCCTTCTTCCATATTGCCCCTCCGCGTTGAAGGAGCGGGGGTATGATATTGCCGTCCCGACCGAGGGGACCTCCGCATAAACCGGCGCTAAATATTGAGAAGCTCCGCGATCTTGTTCGTCTCCACAAGCTTTGCGTAAATCCGGGTCTTCTCCGTCACCCCGGCGGGAATGAGGAGTCCCAGATATCTGCCGATACAGCCAATGGCCAGGATGATCAGCAGCCCCCGGATAACGCCCAGGGCCGCGCCGGTGACGTGGTTCAGATTCTCGTGCCCCGGAAGGCCGAAGCTCAGATCGGTGATGTTGCCGATGACGGTAAAGACGATGGCGATAAGTATGAAGGCGATGGTGAAAACCGCCACAAACGACGCCCTGGCGCACACCTGCTCCGTAAGCTCCTCCTCCATGGCGTTGTTGACCTTCGAGTGGGTCGAAGCCACGTCACGGGCGATGGACTCGGAGGCGCCGTCGGAGAATCCGAAGCTGCCCAGCACCTCCTTGGAGACGGTGTACACGTCCAGCTTCTCCCGCTCGTCCACGGTCAGGGTGTTGTCCTCCCCGCCGTCGGTCTCCCCGTCCTCGCTGCCGCCGCCGATGGCCTTCTCGATCACGCTGAGGGCGAACGGCTCCACGATGTCCGAAAACTCGGTATAGAAGGCCGTCGCCAGAAGATTTGCCCCATAGAGCGCGATGATGACCGCCAGTATCCAGCAAACGCCGTTTATTATCCCCGTGCGGAAGCCTCTCCATCCGCAAAGTATCACTATGCCCACGAGCGCGAGATCGATCACCAGGCTCATAGCGGGATCCTCCAATCAAAGTAAGTCAGTCCGCCCTGCGGCACCCTATTTTCCCCCGTACACATACGCCGAGAACGTCCCGGCGCAAAGAACCGACCCGTCGGGTCTCAAGCTCACATGCTCGGCTCCGAAGCCACAGGCGTACTCGGCCGATTTCTCAAGGCTCTCGGAGTACACCGTGACGCGGTCGGAGGTCAGCACCGCCACCCGGCCGCCGCTGACGTCGATGTCCAGCGGGTCCTCGTCCAGCGCGAGAGTGCCCCGGACGTCTCCGCCGGCGGAGAAGGTCTCCACCGTCCTGCCGCCGCCCACCTGGTAATCGGTGAGCGCGACAGCGGATATATCCCCGGTGAGGGCGTACCGCTCAAGGAATCTCCCCTCAAAGTCCCGGCTCCACCGTTCCTCCAGCTTGCCGGAGAAGCCCAGAAGCTGTGTCGTGGTCACGGCCGTGATGCCGGACTGGGTAAAGGCCATATCGATCATAAGGCCGGGGTACGTGTAATCGGCCTGCAGCTCCTCGCTGTCCAGCCGCAAAAGCACCAGACGGCTCCCGCCGTCGCCGATGGTCAGCACCAAAAGCTCGTCGCGCCCGGACACCCTGGCGGACAGGACCCTGCCGTTTCCCGCGGACCAGCGGTAGATGGCCGTACCCAGGGAGTTATATACCGTAACCGAGCCCTTGTACCCGTCGGCCTCGGAACAGACGGCAACGTAGCCAAGCTCGTTGACCGAAGCGGACACCACCGGGTACTGGGACTCAAGCTCGGCGATGAGCTTTCCGGAATCAAAGAACACCACCGTGCCGCCGCCCACGTCGTAGACGACGCCGTAATCGCCCGCCCTGGCCAGGGCCTGATTCTGCCAGGCGTACAGCCGGTTGTAGACGATCTCCCCGGTCTCGTCAAAGACGTAAAGGCCGGAGTCGGCGGCCACGGCGAGGCCAAGGTCCATGCCCACGGCGTCCCCGTGCGAGGCGTTTTCAAAGAAAAACTCGGTGGCCGTCCTCTCCCCCCGGAGCTTCCGCCAAAAGGCCCGGACTCCCCCGTCCCGCCGGTTCATCGCCGCCAGAAGCACGGCGAAAAGGGCCGCGATGAGCAGCGCCGCTATGAGAAGCACTTTGAAAAAGCCTCTTTTTTTCTTTCGCTTCTCCGCCATGGCGTCTCCTTTTTACACTAAATTATCATATCAGAATATTATAGCATATTGTTGAACATTTTGCAAATTAAGAAGAAAAAAGTATCGTTGCCACCGCGGCCAGGCCGACGCGGACCCGCTTTCGCGGCGGGCGTTCAGGCCGTCCTATCACATCGGCACGATCCATATCGGGCCGACGATAAGCCCGGCAAGGCGGTATGGAGCCTCACCGCGCCATCATCTCGCCCACCGGCCCGTCGTACCAGACGCGGCTGAGATACAGTCCCTGGGGCGGCGCCGTGGGGCCGGTGAGACGCCGGTCGCGGGTCCTGAGAAGGGCCGGGATCTCGCCCGGGTCCAGCTTTCCCTCGGCGCAGTAGATGACCGTACCCATGATGGCCCGGACCATGTTGTAGAGAAACCCGTCCGCGCACACCCGCATGGTGATGAAGGGGCCGTCGCTCCCGATGTCGCACCAGTAAACGGTGCGCACCGTGGTCCTGGTCTCCGTCCCCACCGACCGGACGGCGGCAAAATCGTGGGTGCCCACGAATTGGGCCGCGGCGGCCTTCATCACGTCCACCCGCAGCGGGGAGGGGT
>CANQSU010000261.1 GCA_947626585.1 uncultured Oscillospiraceae bacterium | reverse complement strand
GGGCCAGCCGCCGGTCATTGGCGTACTCGAACACGATCGCCAGCCCCAGCACGCCCACCGCCACCAGCACGAACACCATCAGAAAACCGCCCCATACGCCGAAAAAGCCGGAGCCGGCATAGCTGACGAGCACATAGCCCGCCACCTGCCCGTCCCGTGCCGTAATGGGTCTGGCTACGACATAATACATCCCGTCGTAAAGCCCGTCAAGGTTCGTCAGCGCCTCGTAGTTTCCGCCCTCCAGCGCCTCCATCACGCCCGCGGACAGCCGCCGGCCGATGTACGGCGAGGGCATCTCCCTGTCGGAGCTGGACACCACCGTGCCCGTGCTGTCGGTCAGGAAGATGTGGTTGCCGGTGCTCTGGGCGATGGTGGCCAGATTCATCCGCAGCTCCCAGCCGCCCAGGCCGTCCTCGGTGTGCATGGCCTCGGAAAAGCGCCTGACCTCGTCCGCGGTGGCGTACAGGTTCTGCCGCTTCTCCTGGATGAGAAACGCCCGGCCCATAATGACCATCGTCACGCCAAATACGAGAAAACACACCACGAACATGGCGGTGGTGATGATAAAGTTGCGGAAAAAGACGCTTCTCTTCACCTTTTATTCTTCCCCAAGCTCAAATTTATAACCCACGCCCCAGACGGTCTTCAGCCGCCACTGGTCGGACACGCCCTCCAGCTTTTCCCGCAGGCGCTTGATGTGCACGTCCACGGTGCGGGAGTCGCCGAAATAGTCGAAGCCCCACACCTCGTCCAGCAGCTGGTTGCGGGTGTAGACCCGGTTGGGCGCGCTGGCCAGGTGGAACAGCAGCTCCATTTCCTTGGGCGGCGTGTCCACCTTCGCGCCGTCCACCACCAGCTCATAAGAGTCCAGGTCGATGATGAGCTTGTCGAACTCCAGCCGCCGGGGCCTGGCCTCCGGAGAGGCGTCCGTGCGCCGGAGCACCGCGTGCACACGGGCCAGCAGCTCCTTTATCTCAAAGGGCTTGGTGATATAGTCGTCCGCGCCCATCTCCAGTCCCGCGATCTTGTCCCGGGTCTCGCCCTTGGCGGTGAGCATCAGGATGGGCATGGCGGAAAAGGTCCGTATCTCCCGGCACACCTGCCAGCCGTCCTTCACCGGCAGCATGATGTCCAGCAGCACCACGTCCGGCTCAAAGCTCCGGGCCAGGTCTACCCCCCGGCCGCCGTCCTCCGCCTGGCGCACCTCAAAACCGTCCCGCTCCAGATACAGCCGCAGCAGCTCCGAGATGTTGCCGTCATCCTCCACGATCAGCGCCTTTTTCGCCATGGTATATGCCTCCTTAACGCCTGACCGGCGCAGTTGTTCATACTGCATCAATCATACCATGTTGCGCGCGCCATGGGTGAACAAAATGTAAAAAAGTGCAAAAATCCGAAAAAAAGGCTTTACTTTAGTTCGGTAGCGTGGTAGTATGGCACCACGCTAAACAAAGCGACAACTTCAAACGATTCAGGAGGAACCATCACAATGAAGAAGATCATCTCTCTCGCTCTGGCGGCGCTGATGCTGCTGAGCCTGTCCGTATTCGCCCTGGCCGACGAGGCCGACAGCGACCTGGCCTATGTCAAGGACAAGGGCACGCTGGTGGTGGGCATCACCGAGTTCGCGCCCATCGACTACCAGGATGAGGACGGCAACTGGGTCGGCTTCGACGCCGACATGGCCGCCGCCTTTGCCGATTATCTGGGCGTGGATGTGGAATTCCAGATCATCGAGTGGGACAACAAGGTCCTGGAACTGGATGCCAAGACCATCGACATCGTCTGGAACGGCATGACCCTCACCGATGAGGTCATGGAGGCCATGGAGTGCTCCAACCCCTACTGCGCCAACGCCCAGGTCGTGATCCTGCCCGCCGACGCGGCCGCGGATTACGAGACCGTGGAGGACCTGGCGGACCTGACCTTCGCGGTGGAGGTCGGCAGCGCCGGCAAGGACGCGGTGGACGATCTTGGCTATGACTTCACCGAGGTCTCGACCCAGGCCGACGCCCTGCTGGAGGTCAGCTCCGGCAACTCCGATGCCGCCGTCATCGATCTGCTCATGGCCGTGGCCATGGTGGGCGAGGGCACCGGCTATGACGATCTGGCCATGGGCGCCAGTCTGACCAGCGAGCAGTACGGCGTGGGCTGCCGCAAGGGCTCCGACCTGGCCGACGCCGTCAACGATTTCCTGCTGGAAGCCTATGAGGACGGCACCATGGAGGAGATCTTCGCAAAGTACGACGTGGCGGACGTGCTCCTGGACCAGACCTCCCTCTCCGAGGACGCTGCGGACGCCGAGACGGCGGAGTAAACGAGGGCTTCAAAGCCTCCCCTGTGCAAGGGGAGGTGCCGAGCGAAGCGAGGCGGAGGGGTTGTCGTCGGAACAAGCTGCACATCCCTCACTCCGGCGCGGGCGCCAGAGTTCGTCCGTTCCGCTGTTCCGCCTCTCCCCGCGGGAAACGCTGCACTGGTTTCCCGCGGGGACCCCGTTACAATCCCTCAGTCACGCTGGCGCGTGACTGCTCCCTTTGCACAAGGGAGCCTTTTCTGTGTATCGCCTGACGGCGATGATTTTTGTTTTCCGGGAGACGCACATGGAACTTATCCTTCAGCAGATGCCCGTGGTGCTCAAAGCGCTGAACGTGGGCTTTTTGCAGACATTGAAGCTGTTTTTCGTCACCGGCCTGGGGGCCGTCCCCCTGGGGCTGGTGATCGCCTTCGGCTCCATGAGCCGCTTCAAGCCCCTCAGCTGGCTGACCCGCCTGGTGGTATGGGTGGTCCGGGGCACGCCCCTGATGATCCAGCTGCTGATCATCTTCTATTTCCCCGGCATGGTCCTGGACCACAACATCTGGGGCGGCGGCGAGACCGGGCGATTCCTGGCGGCGACCATCGCCTTCATCTTCAACTACGCCTGCTATTTCTCCGAGATCTACCGGGGCGGCATCCAGTCCATCCCCGTGGGTCAGCAGGAGGCGGGGCTGGTGCTGGGCATGACGAAAAGCCAGATATTCTTCCGGGTGACCCTTTTGCAGGTCGTCAAGCGCATCGTACCGCCCATGTCCAATGAGATCATCACCCTGGTCAAGGACACCGCCCTGGCCCGCATCA
>CANQSU010000260.1 GCA_947626585.1 uncultured Oscillospiraceae bacterium | reverse complement strand
AAAATGCCGTAGATCTCGTCCAGCTCGTTGGCGGTCAGGCACTGGGTGATGGGGCGGATGATGGGGATGCCGCCGCCCACGCTGGCCTCGAAGAGGTAGTTGACGTTTTTTTGCCTGGCAATCTCCAAAAGCTCGTGGCCTTTTGTGGACACCAGCTCCTTATTGGAGGTGACCACGCTCTTTCCGGCCAAAAGGGCGCGCCTTGTATACTCGTAGGCGGCCTTCGCGCCGCCGATGGTCTCCACCACCACGGATACGTCGGGGTCGTTCTCAATGACCGAGAAGTCCTTTACCAGCTTGCCGGCAAAGGGGGAGCCGGGGAAGCCGCGAATATCCAGAATGTATTTTACACAGATCTCCTCGGCGGCGTTATGGGCGATGCTCTGAGCGTTCTCGGCCATGACCTCGGCCACGCCGGAGCCGACGGTCCCAAAGCCAAGTATGGCGATATTTACCATGCCGGTCCCTCTTTCCAAAGTGAATAGTTCCCAAGGCGGGTCAAAAAATAGATAAGGTTTCCTTTCGGGGGCGGGACAACATACTGTCGTCACGTACCCTTTATAATACCACATAAATTTTCCGGGCGCAACAGATTATTTATTCAGCAAAAGCGAAAAATCGGCGGAAATCCGGCCGGAAAAATGTCATTTTTCACAAAATCACGGTAGGGGGCGGGGGAGCGTGGAGACGGGCGGAAAAAAGGCCGTGAGGGCGGCGCTGTACGGGGCGGGAGCGGTGCTGGGCGTCGTGCTTTTTGTAAAATACCTGCTGCCCATCCTCTGGCCCTTTCTGCTGGCCTTCCTGACGGCGGCGATCTGTGAGCCGGCGGCGGATTTTTTATCCGAAAAGTGCCATCTCCGACGGGGTGTGGCGTCGGCGCTGTGCGTGACGATCATTCTGGCGTCCCTGGTGGGCTTTTTCCTCCTTGTGGTGGTGCGGCTCATCGACGAGGCGGCGGGGCTTTTGGAGGAGCTTCCCCGGCTCACCGCCGGCCTGCCGCAGGTGTTTGAGCGGGTGGAGCTGGCCTTCCGGAGGATGATCGCCTCGGCGCCGGAGGGGGTGCGGGAGTATATCGAGGGGGCCGTGGACGCCATCGGACAGAGGGCGGCGGAGATCCCCGCGCAGATCTCCGGGTGGGCGCTGGGAAAGCTCCGGGCCGCCGCCGCGGGAGCGCCGGGGACGGTGCTGGCGGTGGCGACCTACGTCATAGGAGCCTATTTCATAAGCGCCGGGTTCAGATCCGTCAAGACGTTCCTGGCAAGGCAGATCCCGGAATCCATGCGAAAGACGGCCCACAGCGTCAAGGGGGATCTGCTGGACGGGGTGGGGCGGTGGCTCAGAGCCGAGGCGGCGCTTCTGGGCGTCACGTTTGTGGAGCTGACGGCGGCCTTTACGGTGATGGGGGTGGAGTACGGGGCGGTGATCGCGCTCCTTACCGCGCTCATCGACGCACTGCCGGTGTTTGGGGCGGGGATCGTGCTTCTGCCCTGGGCGGGGGTGAGTCTCCTGGCCGGAGAGGCGGGGCGGGCGTGGGGACTGGTCATCACCTATCTTGTGGTGACGCTGGTGAGGCAGTGCCTGGAGCCAAAGCTCATCGGCGACCAGTTCGGCGTGGCGCCGGCGGCGGCGCTCCTGGCCATGTACGCGGGCTTCAGGCTGTGCGGGGTCATGGGGATGGTGCTGTTCCCCTTCGGGCTGATGCTGGTAAATCAGATGAACACAAAGGGATATATAAAGCTATGGAAGTAGAGAAGGGTTTGAAGATAAAGCTCCTGGTGACGGGGGCGGTATCGGGCGTCATAAACGGGTTTTTCGGCGGCGGGGGCGGTATGGCGCTGGTGCCGCTGCTGCGGGGCTGGATAAAGCTTGAGGACGCGAGGGCCTTCGCCACGTCGGTGGCGGTGATGCTCCCCATGTGCGCGGTGTCCGCGGCGGCTTATTATCTCAGGGTCGGGATCGATCTTCGCGCGGCGTGGCCGTTCCTCATCGGGGGACTGGTTGGAGGCGTTATCTCCGGACTGAGCTTTAAGAAGGTGCCGCCGAAGCTGCTGGTGCGGGCCTTCGCCCTGCTCATCATCTTCGGGGGCCTGAGGAGCGTGATGGGATGACGGTTTTGAACGGCCTGGCGGGACTCGTGTGCGGGGTGCTGTCCGGGTACGGCATCGGCGGCGGATCGCTGCTGCTCATATGGATGACCCAGGTCTCCGGCTTGGAGCAGGCGGCGGCCCAGGGAATCAACCTTGTCTATTTCCTGCCCACGTCGGCCTCGGCGGTGATCTCCCACTTCAAAAACGGGCTTGTGGAGAAGAAAGCGGTGCTGTGGGCGGCGGCTCCGGGGATGGTCACGGCGGCCGTGGCGGCATATTTCGCCTCGGGCGTGGAGCCTTCGCTTTTACGGCGGCTTTTCGGCATATTTTGCGTACTGGTCGGAGTTAAAATGTTTGCGGGGTCCATGAAAAAAACTTGACAAACGGTGTAAAAAATAATACAATTGTCAGGAAAAATGACCTTTATTTTACAATTATGGCTGGGAGGCGCGGATATGCTGGAACGAAAATACGAAAATCCCATGGCGATACGCTCGAAAAACGCCCTGTCGGAGGCGCTTCTGAAGCTGATGATGTACAAGCCCTTCAAGGACATTACCGTCTCCGACCTGACCGAGCGGGCGGGGCTGTCGCGGCAGACGTTTTACACGAATTTTCAACGGCGGGAGGACATTTTGGTGTACCTCCTGCACGGGCTTTATCAGAGGTATCTGGACAAGCTGACCGCGTCGCCGCCGGAGCCGGAGGAGCTGCTGATCGACTATTTCCTCTTTTGGGGGGACAGCCGGGATTTCCTGTCGCTGCTCTTCAGGCAGGGGCTGGGGTATCTCTTTCAGGACTGCAACCGGGCGTTTTTTGTGGAGGACACGGAGGCGCTGAACGGGATGTTCCGGTGCGAGGACTGGCAGCTGCCGTACATAAAGGCGTCCCTGGCCGGGGTGACCTATGAGCTGATGAACATGTGGCTGACCACGGATCAGGGCCTGGCGGTGGACAGGCTCAGCGGGATGACCCGGAATCTGCTTAGCGGCGGGCTGTTTGCCTGACTCCGTCGAGGAGTTATAAGGTGT
>CANQSU010000259.1 GCA_947626585.1 uncultured Oscillospiraceae bacterium | reverse complement strand
ACTGACGACGGCGAGTGGAGCAATGACCCCATCGGCATCATGCACGTGGCGGACGGCCCCAAGACCGTGTCTGTCCGCGCAGTGGACGCCAAGGGCAATGTGGTGTTCGGGCCTCAGGAAGCTGTCCTGACCGTGACGCCGTACCCGGTCACCCTCAAGAGCAACGACGCCACCTTCTACTACACATCTAGCAAAAAAGCCGAACGGTCGATGGTGAAGGGCTTTGACGATAACGACCAGTTCTTTGAACTGATAGGAAAATCCTACGGTGTGATCGGCTTTACCGGCCAAGAATACGCGGACGTAGGCTTCTATAAAGATGCTGGGACATTCACGGTGGGCTGGTATCCCGATCAGCCCGGCGGACGGCCCGGCGTGTATGCGAGCGACTACACCGTAACCACCGAGTTTGGCGATCTGACCATTCTGCCCCGCCAGGTCAAGGTGACCCAGACCCTGAAGCTGCCCTACACCGGCAAGGAGCAGTCTCTGACCGTCGATATACCCGGCACAACAACTGACAAGGGCGATCCCAGCAAGTCGAACAGAGTTGCCAAGGACATCTATGCCCGCGAGACGTTGAGCGCCACCCTCTCCGCTCTGAAGCCCGGCATCTATACGGTGACGAAGAACGCGGACGGCACATGGGTAGCCAGCTCTGAGGACGCTGCGTTCAGCTACCAGGTCCTGAAAGAGGACGGCGTGACCGACAGCACCAAGAACTATGACATCACCTTCGAACTGACGCTGGAGATCGTGGACGCCAAGCAGAGCGTGACCATGGCGGATTGGACCTGGGGCGATACGCCCAGTGAACCCGAGACCACCGATCCCAATTTTGAGGGTTACAGCGAGCCTAACTTCCAGTATTCCGCTGATGGCGGCCTGAGCTGGCAGGATGCGAAGCCTGAAAACGCCGGCAGCTATATGGTCAAGGCTACCTGGACTGGCGAGGGCCTGCCCGAGCTGACGGCGGAAGGCACCTTCACTATCTATCAGAAGTATGTCAACATTCAGGCTCATGTAGATTGGGCTTACAATGGCAAGGAGCAGACCTTCATAGCGGAGGCCGAGGATTTCAAGGTCGTGGATCCGAACAACTTCGATAATGGTAACCCCGTGGTCCTGGAGGGTTGGACGGTTCAGGAGATCTTGAAAGACAGCTACGGCGATTTCCAGTGGAACAAGGTATCCGCCGGACCGAATGTGTGGGACCTGGGCAACACGGCAAGCCATAGCATAGGCCTTGCGAACACTGATGTGAAGATCTTCAATAAGGATGGTGTGGACGTCACCGAGAACCTATCGCTTAATGCCGATGTCTCCATGAACCTTCTGCCCATCACAGCGACTGTCACGCCCGTGGACGGCAATAAGGTCTACGGCGAGGACGATCCCGAGTTCAAGTATGAAATTTCCGGCCTGGCTATAGAAGGCGACGAGACCTTCTACGAAACCTTTAACAATGCGAATGTGGAGCTTGTCCGCGAAGTGGGCGAGAAGGTCGGCGAGTACGCGCTCTACTTTGAGCAGAACGGCTATAAGCAGACTTATATCCCTGCCGGCGAGGGCAACTACAACATCAAGCTTAGGACCGGCACCTTCACCATCACAGCGAAGGATGTGAGCAACCTCTTCGTCAGCGATGCGCCTGCCGATTATATGTATGACGGCGAGGTGCATAAGTGGACGCCCACTGTGAAGGACGGCGAAACGGTCCTGACCGCAGACGAGGACTACACGGTAACTTATGATACCGAGGACTTTGTCAGCGCCAACGACAAGATCACCGTAACCATCAGCGGCAAGGGCAACTATAAAGGTACGATCGAAAAGACCTATAAGATCGCCAAGCGCCCGATCTTCCTGCTGGCGGTCGACACCTTCACCTATGACGGCAAGGAGCATATGGCCGATGCAAGGCTGGAGAACACTGTCGACTGGGTGAGCCAGGATAACTGGAACCCCCAGAAGGGAACCTACTACCCGCTGGTCAAAGGCGATGAAATTGGGGAAATCCTCAAAGACGGCTTCCCCATCAAAGCTACCAATTGGACTCCCGGCTATAGCCATAGTTATCACACAGTCACCTCGTACGTGAAGCTTGTTAACGAGAGCCGCGGGGATGTGAGCGCCAACTACTCGGGCTACCTCCAGGTACAGATCACCATCAACAAGCGGCCTGTGACCCTGAAGTCGGACGACGGCAGCTGGACCTATGACGGCAAAGCCCATGACATGCCGACCGTTAAAGACATATCCGCGGGTAAAGACGCCGGTATTGTTGAGGGCGAGAGCTTCGTGTACAGCGAGTTCCCGAGCATAACGGAAGTTTCCGAGAGCGGCATGGAGAACACGTATACCGTAGCTGCCGGAGAAGGGACAGACCTCAACAACTACGAGATTGAAACTCAGTACGGCACACTGACGGTCACGGAACAGAGCATCGTGCCCGATCCGGAGGACCCGGAGGACCCGTACGCGATCCAGATCGACAGCCCCAGCGATTACCTCTATGACGGCGAGGCGCACCAGTGGGCCCCGACAGTGGTGGATCCCGAGACCGGAATGACTCTGGCCGAGGGTACTGACTACACCGTCAGCTACAGCACGGAAGACTTCACCAACGTGACCGGCGAGATCACCGTGACCATCACGGGCACCGGCAACTACAGCGGCGAAGTGACCCGCACCTACCGGATCACGCCTCGGACAGTGGTCCTGACCTCCGGCACCGACAGCAAAGTGTACGACGGCCAGCCTCTGACGAAGGAAGAAGTGGAGGTAAGCGGCGACGGCTTCGTGAAGGATGAAGGCGCTGAGTACAGCAGCTTTGCCAGCATCACCGACAGAGGCACGGTCGACAACAGCTTCGAGTACGCGCTGAAGGATAACACCAAGGCAGAGAACTACAGCATTTCGACCGAGTACGGCACGCTGACGGTCACGGAACAGAGCATCGTGCCCGATCCGGAGGACCCGGAGGACCCGAACGCGATCCAGATCGACAGCCCCAGCGATGAGGTCTACGACGGCATAGCGCACCGGTGGGCCCCGACAGTGGTGGATCCCGAGACCGGAATGACTCTGGCCGAGGGTACTGACTACACCGTCAGCTACAGCA
>CANQSU010000258.1 GCA_947626585.1 uncultured Oscillospiraceae bacterium | reverse complement strand
ATCTGCGGCCTGGAGGAACACACCCACTCTGACGAGTGCCGGGACGAGAACGGCGAAGTCGTGTGCGGCCTGGAGGAGCACAGCCATGATGAGAGCTGCCTTGCCCCTGCTGAGGCAGAGGAGGCCCTGACCAAGACCTATCAGGACAGCAGCGTCCTCATCACCGTGACCTATACCGCCGAGGCCCAGATCCCCGAGGAGGCGGAGCTGCGGGCCACCCAGATCACGGCCTCCGGCAATGCCGATACCTATGAGAAGAACATGGAGGAGGCCCTGGCCGCCGTGGAGGGGCAGATGGAAGCGGGCAAGGTGCTGCTGTATGACATCGGCTTCTACCTGCCCGACGAGACCAAGGTGGAGCCCGCCGCGCCGGTCACTGTCACGGTCCAGTTCCTGGACGAAAACGGCATCCCCACCGGGACTCCTGTCACCGTGGTCCACTTTGCCGACCACGGCACGGAGATCCTGGACTCTGTGTCCGACGAGAACGGCGTCAGCTTTGAGACGAAAAGCTTCTCCCCCTTCAGTTTCCTGGTAGATTTCCTGGACGGCGTTATAAACGGCCCGAACCTCGCCTTTATCCAGGGGGACCCCTCCACGATAAGCGTCACCCCGGGCGATATGAGCAGTCTGCTGAACGGCGTGAACATCGTGACCGAAAATGGCGAAAAGATCGAAGACGGCGTACTGTATGTGGGCGAAAAATATAAGATCACCCTGACGTTTGAGGAAGGCGGCCCCCTGAGTACGAAACAGTTTGCCTGGACCGAAGACGGGACCATGACGTTTCAGCTTCCGGCAAACTTTAAGGTCGAGCCTAAAGGAAATATTCCGCTGACCATCGAAGTCGACGGAAAGGACGTCACGATCGGCACATACTCGGTGACCGCAGACGGCAAGCTCACCGTCCAACTGAATGACGCCGGGAAAAAGGCTCTGGATGATATCTTCAACGCCCAGCTCGATTTTGAGATGAACGCCACCGTTGAGGCGGGCGATGGCAGCGACAGCGGGCATATCAAGTTTAACGACGCCGGGGAAAACTTTAATTTTGAAGTCGTCGACCAGGCCCGGGTGGAAGTGGATAAACAGGGAAAATATACGGAAAATGAAGGAAAGACGGGCGGCAAGCTGGAATACACCGTGAGCACCACGGTGAAGCGCGGTTCCGTCAGTGATCTGTCCATCCTTGACGAGCTCACCCCGCCCAATACCTCGGCGTTGGATATAAAGAACGTAACCCCCGAGGATATCAAGGTCACGCTCAAACAGCGCGGGGTCGACGGGACTGTTACAGAGATCGATCTCACAAAGGACACAGACTACGAACTGGTCGAGGTGCCCGATGCAGAGCATCCCGAGAAAAAGACCTTTCAGGTCAAACTCAAGGAAGGCAGCGAGTATAGTACCCTGAATGAGGGCGACGTCCTGGAGGTCACCTACCCGTATGAGGTAGAGTATGTGCAGGGTTCCACCGATGTATTCTGGGGCAACGTGGCCAACGACGTCCATGTCACGGGCAAAGGCAAGGTGCCGGCTCCTGGGGACGATCCGGGAAAAGAGACGCCGGAGATCGACATTGACGAACACCGGGGCAGCAATGTGGAGATCCAGGTAGTCCCTCCGGGGGACGGCATCATTTTCAAGACCCAGGAGTTTTCCGAGGCCGACCACAAGCTGCACTATACCCTCTATACGATGGTGCCGGCGGGCACATGGACGCCCTTCTATATCCATGACGACATGACGGTGGAATTTGGAGGGGAAAGGTACAATCTCATGGAGTTTAAGGAGGGCGGCCGGGTCAGCAACCTGACGGTCAGCGCCGTGGACGTGACGGGCCAATTCCAGGACTGGGATGACGATACGGACGATCTGACCAAGATCAATGACCTGGAAAAGCTGAAAGCAGAGGCACATAAACTGACAGGCTATGATATGTACAACGTGTGGAACAACTCCCCGGAGGGCTATAACCCTGAGAGTGTGGACAATTGTATCCGCCTGTGGCAAAACAATAATCTCGACATTGTCTTCGGAGAGTGGACATATGGAAATCTTGGTCCATGGGGCAACTGGAACTACACGAAGGCAAACCACCTGATCATCACCGAGTACGATCTGGATATGTCCAATGATAAGGGGCCGCTCACTCTCGTGGATACGAGCGATTACAAGACTCAGGTAGAAAAAGAAGCCAGCGAGGTGCTGCTGGCGGGCATCCGGAATGTCGTCCATATGCGCTTTGACGGGTATAACCCCGGCTACTCGGTGTTTTTTAACAACGCCGACCGCATGAACAAGACCGGCGCGCCCGACAAGAGCGACAACACCATCACCTGGACCGTCACCATGAACACCACGGATACCACGGTCAACCAGTATTTCCAGGATGTGAAGAACGAATGGATGGCCCTAAATGCCCCAGATAAATACAATTGGTGGCAGTTCCAAAAGGCATATGAAGACAGTATGCAGGCGGTGTTTTACGATGTATTGCCGGCCGGTTGGGAATATGTAGAAGGCAGTCTGACCGCGACCGCTTCTAACGACTGGGGTAACCAATCTTCTTATCCATACGATAAGGATGGTCAACTTAAAGGTTCCCATGATTTGGTCACGAAGGATGGAGATAACCAGGTGATCATCGCGCCGCTGATGTTTTTCTATGACAAAAGCTTATCAATAGGAAACTTGTTCGACTGGTTCAACGGGAGTCTGGTGTCAGTGACCTTCACCTATAAGCTGAAAGCTACCGACGAGTGGATCCGTGAACACGCCACGGACACGACTTCCGTCAAGATTCCTAACCATGCCGAGATCAGAGACAAATTGCATCCGCAGGCTCACTGGACAGCGGACACAAACGTGCCCTATCTGCCCCAGCACCTGAGCAAGACGGCCGTTCAGGTGGGCGACAGCAATCTGCTGCAGTTCACCCTGCATGTCAACCCTGCCAGATTCACCTTGGATTCGGAGAAGGGATATCTCGTCGTGACCGACACGAGCACGAATCTCGAGATCCAGAAAAGCTCCATCAAAGTGACGGACACCGCGGGAAGCGAACTCACACAGGTGACTTACGAGGAGGGCATGACACTGGAAGATAACCGGTGGGCCCTCATGCCGGAAACCGAAAGCGGCCAGTTCAAGCTCATGGTGCCCGACGGGAAAGCGCTGCTCGTCACCT
>CANQSU010000257.1 GCA_947626585.1 uncultured Oscillospiraceae bacterium | reverse complement strand
TAAAAGGAACGCCTATCCCACCGCCATCACGCAGAACGTGGAATATCTGCTGGATTCCGTGCAGGCCAGTACCATGCTGTCCAACTCCGAGTGCGTCATCATGTTGAATCAGGCGGCATCCGACCGGGAGAAGCTGGCACGTCTACTGAACATCTCCAACGAGCAGATGAGCTATGTGACCAACGCGGAGGCCGGGTGCGGGCTTATCAAGTACGGCGGCGCGCTGGTGCCCTTCGTCAATCGCTTCCCAAAGGACACCCGCCTCTATAAGCTGATGACCACCAAACCCGGCGAGGGCGTGTTCGGCGGTGAAAAGCTGGCCCCGGCGAAAAAGGACGGCGGCAAGGTTTTCTTCGACTTCGACGACTATGATCCGTTCAGCTGATGGGGAGGTGTGAGCCATGCCCGACATCAAGACGCGGGAGGTAGTCAGAAGTTCGATAAAGACCTTGGACCGGTCCGCGCTGGCAGGCCAGCGGATGAAGCAAGCCTATATCCGCACCAAGGAACGAGCCGCCGACACCGCCCAGCCCGCCCAGGCGTCCCCGGAGGAATACGCCGCCGACCGTATCACCAGCAGCGCGGAGGTGGCATCCCATGAGAGCGTACACCAGCTTGACAGGGCCGGTCACAGGGCCGTCGCCGCCGCAAAGGAACACCGTCAGAAGCGGCGGGAGGCCAACCAGCCCAGGACCCGTGACAGCACCCAAGCGGAGCCGTCCGCACCGCGCACAGAATCGCCGGAGGCAGCCAAAGCAGACTTTCGACACAGGCGGCAGGTGGAGCAGCTTCGGCGGCAGACACAGGCGGGCCGGGTGCCGGAATCCGCCGCCTCCGCCGCTCCCGTATCAGCGCCATCATCCCCAACACCGACAACAACGGTCACAGGTTCCCCCGGACAGGCGGCTCCCTCGGCCAGCCCCATCCGGGGGAGCAGCAATATCCGTGGCAGGCCCAGCCCCCGCCGCGCAACTGCCCGGACGGTGGAACAGACCGAAAGAACAACAGCACGGGCTGTTACCGCCTCCGGGCGGGCCGTGAAAACAAAGGCGGAGCGGTACACGGTCAAGACAGCGGACCGCTCCGTGAAAGCCAGTATCAAGACCGCCGAGCAGACTACCCGGATCACGCAGAAGTCAGCGGAGGCCGCCGCTCGGACAGCCCAAGTCACGGCCCACGCCGCCCGCGTCGCCGCGCAGAAGGCCGCTGTCACCGCAAAAGCGGCGGCCAAGGCCCTGATCTCATCCCTGAAAGCCATCCTCGCCGCGACAAAGGCGCTGGTGACAGCTATCGTCGCGGGCGGCAGCGTGGCGTTCCTCATTATCATGGTGATCTGCCTTATTGGGCTTCTGGTAGGCTCCGTGTTCGGCATCTTCTTCTCCGGCGAGGACACGGGCACCGGCCTCACCATGCGAAGCGCCATACGGGAAATCAATCAGGACTACCAGCAGAGAGTAGACGGTATTAAGAACAGTGTCGCCCATGACGAACTGGAGATGTCCGGCTCCCGCGCCACCTGGCCGGAGGTGCTGGCCGTCTACGCCGTCAGGACCAACACCGATCCCACGGATGGGCAGGAGGTGGCCTCCATGACCGAGCGAAAGCGGGATATTCTGGAGGACATCTTCTGGGAGATGAACGCCATATCGCACAGCACCACCACGGATTCTCATGTTGAAACGACCACCGGCACAGATGAGGACGGAAACCCCGTGGAGGTCCAGACCACCGTGGAGACTGTGACCCTCTATATCACCGTCACCCACAAGACGCCGGAGGAGATGGCCAGCCAGCTTCACTTTGACGCCGAACAGCGGGAGAAGCTGAAGGAACTGCTGTCCGACGAGTACCGCGCCGTATGGAACACCGTCCTCTACGGCATCGGCATTGGCGACGACGGCATCGTTGCCGTGGCGCTGTCCCAGGTGGGCAACGTGGGCGGCCAGCCCTATTGGTCATGGTATGGTTACTCCTTCCGCGTGGCGTGGTGCGCCATTTTCGTGTCCTGGTGTGCCGAGCAATGCGGTTATCTGGACAGCGGCATCATCCCCCGCTTTGAAGGTGTCCCCACCGGTCAGCAGTGGTTCAAGGACCGGGGACAGTGGGCCGACAGGAACTATGAGCCCAACCCCGGCGACATCATCTTCTTCGATTGGGCCAGCGACGGCCTGGATGGATGGGGAGATCATGTCGGCATCGTGGAGAAATGTGAAAACGGGATCGTCTATACCATTGAGGGCAACTCCGGCGATAGCTGCCGGCAGATGCAATACTCCGTGGGCTACTACCAGATCTGCGGCTACGGCGTCCCCGCCTATTAGAAGATGGTTCTTACTGTCTATTGCGGAGGTAGCAGGCCAATACAGTGGTACAATGTATAAACGATAAGTCGCAGGGCATGAACTATCCTCATGTCCCTGCGACTGCGTTCCCCTTTATATTACGGACTGGAGAGTAAGCACAATGAAAAAGACACTGGACGGACATGCACTAAAGCTGTTCCAGCGTGAAATGAGTGAGCGCGAATATGCCCCGGCGACGCAGCGGAAGTACACCCACACCCTTGAACTTCTGCTTACATATGCGGGAGGAAAAGTCACACGCAAAGAAACCCTAATAGGATTCAAAACCTACATGCGGAAAAAAATAATGTCCACGAAGGACCACTCTTCTTGACCCGTGAGCAGAAACCAGTGGATAGGACATCTGTAACGAACAGTATCCGAGATCTCTGTGAGGTGGCAGGAATACCGCCAGAAAAAGGAAACACGAGATGCCTGCGGCATCTGTACCTCGCCGGCCGAAAGGCTGTCGAGGACAATGTTGCTTTGCTTGTTGAGCAAGCGTTGGAAAGAAAACTGGAAGAAGAGCAGCTCGCCATAGGGTGGGATGAGTGAGGGCGCGAATGCGGCTCGAGGGTCTTGTTAATCTGAATAGGTTTATACCGTATGTAGATAACATCGAAGATCAAAATATATAATAAATATGTTAAGAAAGGATCGTTGGAATAATTAATTATAATAGTTGGTAAATCTACAAACTTGAATGGTAGTGTAGAATAAAGTGCGCAAAAAGGGATAGGGAGAAAAAGAGACATAGTTTGCAGTCTCTGGTAGAATGAAGTTGCAACACACCATTCTTGAAAGGAGAAAGCAAACCATGTCCGAGAAGATTGTACAGCTGAACGAGGAAGTAATCAAGGGCC
>CANQSU010000256.1 GCA_947626585.1 uncultured Oscillospiraceae bacterium | reverse complement strand
GAGGCGGGCCTCTGGAATGAGCGGCGCCGCGTCGCGGCCATACCGCGCCTTAAGTTCGACGCGGCCGCCCCTGTGACCCAGGAGGAGGCTGAGCGGGACTATGCAAGGCGGGGTAAGGCGTGAACCCGTCCGCAAGCAAAACGCCGACGTTGGCCATCTTGCGCGGCGTCACAAGGAGCGCTTTTCGGACGAAAAGGCCCGTTCGATTATTGCACAAGATAAAGGACCGCACCGTCAGCGACGGCGGTCCGGGCACAAAGCCCCGCGGGGCGGGGCTTTTCTCCGACCTCGGTTCAGGTGCACGTAATATTGAAAAAGCGGATTTTCAGCGGTCGGAAAAGGTGAAAATGCCCGGTTTTCAGGCGTTTTCACCGACGTCAGAAAGGAGAAAAGAAAATGGACTACGAAAACAAGGTCAAAACCACATTGTGGCTCCATCCCAGCGTCATCGAGAAGGCGGACAACACCATGAAGCTGGCTAAATGCCACAGCAGGAGCGAGCTCATGGAGGACGCACTGCAATTCTATTGCGGCTACGTACAGAGCAAGGACGCCTCAAAGTATCTGCCGCCCGTGATAGCCGAAACAATCCGGGAGGTCATGGAGAACAACGACAACCGCGTCCGCTCTCTGCTATTCAAATTAGCGGTGGAGGTCAACATGGCCTGCCACACTATTGCCGCCCACTTCCGCGTGGACGACATCGACCGCCGAGCTCTCCGGGCGTTCGCTGTGGACGAGGTGAAGAAGACCAACGGCCAGGTCAGCTTCGACCACGCCCTGGATGTGCAGCGGCGCATCCCGGTGAAGGATGACCAGAAGTGGCCGGGATAATTCTTCGGGGAGCGCGCGAAAAAGGTATAGCTATTTCCCCAAAACTGTGGTATGTGTTGTGGTTACAAAATCGAAAGGGGTGATGGGATGGCAAAGCGCAGGCCCTCCGGGGACGGGATGGTGCGGCACAGGGCGGACGGGCGGTGGGAGGGGCGCATCGTCATCGGGCATAGGTCGGACGGCGCGTCCGTGTTCCGCTACGTCTACGCGCCCACCCAGAAGGAGCTGACCGCCAAGCTCCACGGCGAGATTGAGGACTGCCGGGGCGTGGACCTCAAGGAGAAGTGCCGCCTCACGGTGGAGGAGTGGCTGACACGGTGGCTCGATGAGTACGCCGCGCCGCGCGTGCGGGAGAGTACGCTGAGGGGCTACCGGTTCAGCGTAGAGAACTACATCGTGCCGCGCCTGGGCGACCGGAGGTTGACGGCACTGAAGGAGCGGGACCTCCGGCGGCTCTACAAACACCTCCTGCGGGACGGGCGGGTCAACGACGTCGGCGGGCTGTCGCCCACGACGGTGCGGAAGACCCACGCGCTCCTGCACCGGGCGCTGGACGACGCGGTGAGGGCGCGGCTCATACCGCGAAACCCGGCGGACGGTATCGCGCTCCCCAAGGGCGAGCGCCCGCCGCTGCGGGTGCTCACCGATGCGGAGCTGGAGACGTTCATGGCCGCGCTGGAGGGCGACCCGTGGCACGACTTCTTCTACCTGGAGCTGACCACGGGCCAGCGGCGCGGCGAGATCTGCGGGCTCATGTGGAGCGACTTCGATACGGGCGCCGGCACGCTAAAAATCTCCCGCACGCTCCACGCGCGCCGGGGCGGGGGAGTGACGGTGGGCGAACCCAAGACGGCCACGGGCGCGCGCAAACTCCTCCTGCCGCCCAGCACGGCGCAGCTCCTGCGGGAGCGGAAACGCCAGGCGGTGTCCCAGTGGATCTTCCCGAACCCCCTCCACCCGGAGCGCCCGGTCAATCCGGGCTCGGCGTACACGAACCTCAAGCGCCTCCTCAAAAAGGCAGAACTTCCAAATATTAGGTTTCACGATTTGAGACACACCTTCGCCACACATGCCATCGCCGGGGGCGTGGATGCCAAGACGCTGTCCGGCATCCTGGGCCACACCGACGCGGCGTTTACGCTGAACACCTACACCCACGTCACCGGCGACATGCACCGCCGGGCCGCCGAGATCGTGGGCGGCTTCATGGAGGACATTTTCGGAAAGGAGCTCATGCCATGGCAAGACGAAAATCAGGTACCGGCACCGTAAGGCACCGCCGGGACGGGCGATGGGAGGGCCGGGTCGTCGTCGGCTACGACGACAGGGGCCTGCCCGTCACAAAAAACGTGCTTGGCAAGACAAAACGGGAGTGCGAGTCCAAGCTCAAGGAGCTCCGCGCGCAGCTGGAGCCTCCGAAGCCGGATAAGCTCCGCCCGGACATGCCCTTCGGCGACTGGCTGGACCGATGGTATCAGGAGCAGGTGAAGCCCCGGCTCCGGCCCAAGTCCCGCGAGGACTATGAAAATGAAATCTACAACCACATCATCCCGCGGATTGGGAAGATTCCGCTCAATAAAGTCTCTGTGGAAGGTCTGCAAAAATTCTACACCGACCTCAAGCAGAACGGGCGCCTGACGCGCCGGGACATCTACGGCCCAGGTGTGTCGGACAGGCTGGTGGAGGGCTGTCACCTCCGTATCCGCTCGGCGCTGGGGGAGGCCGTGGAGCGGCGGCTCATTCCCCGAAACCCCGCGGAGGAGTGCCACCTCCCTCAGAGCATCCGCCGCGAAAAGCAGGTGCTGACCCGCGAGGAGCTCCAGCGGTTCCTCATCCAGGCGCGGGAGGAGGGCTATTACGAGCTGGTGCTGCTGGAGCTGGCGACGGGCCTCCGGCGCGGGGAGATTTTGGCGCTGAAGTGGTCGGACCTGAACCCCAAAACGGGGGAGCTGCGGGTGGAGCGCCAGGTCTACCGCGCGAGAGGCAAGCTCACCGTCGCCCCGCCGAAGACGAAGACGTCGACACGGAGCCTGCTCATACCGAAGGCCCTGCTCGCCGTCCTCAACGATTTGCGCGCCCGCGCCGCGTCGGAGTGGATGTTCCCGTCCCCGGTGAACCCAGACTCGCCCCTGGACCCGGCCTCCGTGCGCAAGCGCGTCCAGGCCATCCTCAATCACGCCGGCTGCCGCAAGGTCCGATTTCATGACCTTCGTCACACGTTCTCGACCTTGTCGCTGGAGGCGGGCATGGACGTGAAGACCCTCTCCGCCATCATCGGACACAACAGCGTCTCCACGACTCTGAACGTCTACACCCACGTCACCGACACCATGCGCCAGCAGGCCGCCGCAGCCATCGACAAAGCCATCACCGGCTC
>CANQSU010000255.1 GCA_947626585.1 uncultured Oscillospiraceae bacterium | reverse complement strand
CGCCGGCATCGCCGCGGCCATGGTCTGCAAGGGCAACCCCCTGCACATCAAGTACATAAACCGGGCCATTCCCGGCATCCTGGCCAATATCTCTCCGGACGGACGGGTCATGAACGTCTCCGGCGGCACCGCCGTCATGCGGGACCGGGACGGCTACCGCAATATCAGCCGCGACTGGATCCAGGGCTGGGGCCAGGGACTTGCGCTGGCGTTTCTGGCGGGTATCCTCCGCTACGACCAGTCCGAGGGCGCCAATTCTCTTTAAAATTCAGCAAAACCGTCTGCCTCCGGGCAGACGGTTTTGCGCTTGCGAATATTTTCGGTCTTGACCGGGATGATGCATGGGTGATACAATCCTGTGGTATGATACTAATACCCAATTAAAAGTAGACACCGAGCGGCGAGGATTTTTTGCGTCAGATGAGGAAAACGGCGCAGAAAATACTGTATGTATTGTCAAGCCGTTTGACGAAGTATGGCGCAAAAAAGACCGCCGGGAATGTCTTGTTTTAATTGGGTATTAGTATGATATCATTATCCCATAGAAAGAAAGAGGGAGAGGCATGAAAAACATATGGAAGCTTGCGGCGGCGGTGCTGGCGGCGTGTGTGCTGGCGGGGGTGCCCACGTATTTCGCCGTCAGGGAACACAACGCCTTTCGGGACATAAGCGCCAGGGCGGACAGCCTGCAAACGGAAGCCGACAGCACAAAGGAGGAGGTCGAAAGCCTGACGAAGGAGCTTTCCGACGCCAGGGGACAGCTGGACAGCAGGGGACGGGAGCTGGAATCGGTGAAGGGTGAGCTGGACAGCGCCTCGTCGGAGCGTGACAAGCTGGCCTCTCAGCTTGAGGAGGCCCAGACGAAGATTGAGGAATTGAGCAAGCCCGCGCACTTTGACCCGGACGGGCCGGAGTACCAGCAGCTCTTCCCGGACTTCTACGCGCCCCAGCCTCTGGACGCCTCCAAAGCGCCCGACGGGGTCATCTATCTCACCTTTGACGACGGCCCGTCGGCCAGGACAGACGAGGTGTTGAATATCCTGAAAAACGAGAACGTCAAGGCGACCTTCTTCATCGTGGGCCGGTCGGGCGCCGCCAGCCGTGACAGGCTCCGGGCCATAGCGAACGCGGGCCACACCCTGGGTATGCACTCCTGGTCCCACGACTACAAGACCATATACGGAAGCGTAGAGGCGTTTCTGACGGATATGTACGAGGTGTTCAAGCTCATACGGGACGAGACAGGCACGGCCCCCACCTACTACCGGTTCCCCGGTGGAAGCACCAACAGCTATGACTATGGCATCTACAAGGACATCATAGCCGAGATGCTCAGACGCGGCTTCATCCCCTGCGACTGGAACATGTCGGCCCAGGATGCCACTAAGACGCCCCTGCCGGCGTCCCAGATCGTCTCCAACGTCCTGAGCGCCGGGAATGTGGCCCGAGGCGTGGTGCTGATGCATGACTCCAAGCCCCGCACCACCACGGTGGAGGCCCTGCCGGAGCTGATCGCCACCCTGCGTTCTCGCGGCTATACCTTCGCCGCTTTGACTCCGGATGTGAAGCCGGTGGTGTTCAACTATAAAAATTTTGATGTGGAGTGAGAGGGCTCACTCCGACGTCTGACGGTGCCAGTCCCCTTTGCGGGAGGTTATCCCACGGAGGGCTTTTTTGGTCATGAAGCGCGTCGCCGCCCGGAGTTTCCGGGCGGTGACGGTTTATTTTAGGGAGGGGTTGAACAAATGTGTCCGAGACGTCTCGCGGTCCGCTCCTGGCGATTTGTTCGGAGATATCTTATAGTTTCGACCTCTTAATCGTCCCAATCTCTCTCGTGTTCCAGGATGGCGCCGGTGGCGGCATCGATCTTGTACTCGTATTCGTAACCGTTGGACTTGAAGGACACCTCGTACTCGATCCTGCCGTCGTCACGGTCCCGCTCGACCTTGAGGCGGGTGACCTGACTCTCGGAAAGGCCGGCGTGCTGGAGAGCGGCGGCTTTAGCGGCGTCGGCGCCGATATCGCCGGTCTGGGCACCGCCGGAGCTGCCGGTACCGGTGTTGTATTTGGATTTCTCCGTCTCATATTTGGTGACGGAGCCGTCGGCGGCCAGGACGGTGATCTCATATTCGGTGGTGCCGGCGTAGAACTCGATCTCGTACTCGAGCCTTCCGTCGTCGTACTCCCGCTGGCAGCGGATCCAGGTGGCGTCAGCCTCGGAGACACCGGCTCTGGCAAGGGCGGCGGCCTTGGCGGCTGCCTCGCCGATATCGGCGGGCTGGGTAGTCGTACCGCCCTGCTGGCCGGCGGGGGTTCTGACCTTCTCCGTCTCGTACTTGAGGATCGCGCCGGTAGCGGCGTCGATCTCGTAGTCGTATTCGATGCCATTGGCGGTGAAGTCGATCTCATACTCCCATCTGCCGTTGTCGTAATCCTTCTGGGCCTTCTCCCAGTAGGTCACCTGGCCTTCGGTGACGCCGGCGTGCTTCAAGGCGGCGGCTTTGGCGGCCTCAACGCCGATATCCGTGGGCTGGGCGGGGGTGGTGTCTTTAGGCGTGGTATCCTTGGGGGTAGTGTCCGGGGGGGTATCGGGAACGGTGGGGGGCGTGTAGCGGTAGGCGGTCTCCTCCCGGAGGACCTCGCCGGTCCGGCTGTCCACGTCGTAGTCGAACTCGCAGCCGTTGCGCCAGAACTCCACGTCGTAGTGGCCGTCGTCCCGGTCATACTCGGTGTATATGTCGAAGATGTTGTAGGCGGCAAGCTCGGGGTGTTTGGTGTTGCAATACTCGGCGGCCTTGTTGAAAGCCTCGTCGGCGGTGATGCCGGGGGCGGCCTCGTCGTCGGAGGCGGTGACGGCGTCCTTCCGGCCGGAGAGGACTTCGCCGGTGAAGGCGTCCACCGTGTATTCATAATGGTTGATATGGCTGCCCCAGGTGAGTTCCACCTCGTAGTGGGGGACGGGGTCGTCCAGCTCCGGGTCCACCTCAGGGACCACGCTGTCCAGCGCCAGCACCCCGGCGTACTCCGAGGCGGCCAGCATGGCCTGCGCCTTCCCGATGGGCATGGCCGGAGCGCCGATAGCGATCAGGTCCCGCAACTCCTCCACGGAGAGGGCGGCCAGCTTGTCAAAATCCAGGCTGGCATTCAGGGCCAGCACCTGATTGACCAGGGCGGCCTTGCCGGCGGAGATGTTGTTTTGCTGGGCCTGCTGATTCAGTCCGGCATCCACGGTCAGGTACTGGCTGAGGACGCCGGCGGAG
>CANQSU010000254.1 GCA_947626585.1 uncultured Oscillospiraceae bacterium | reverse complement strand
AGGACATAAACGGATACGCTCGTATGGCGGATCTCAGAAACACGCTGGGCACGTGAGAGCGGTCATTTCACACGGGCTTTTTTCACGGCGGGGCCGGTGATCACGGTGCCGTCCTCGGCAAAGCGGGAGCCGTGGCAGGGGCAGTCCCAGGTATGCTCTGTGTCGTTGTGCCTGAGGGCGCAGCCCATATGGGTGCAGCGGGGGAGCGTTGGCGGGATCAGGGACGCGGCGCTGTGCGCCGTGTTTTCCAAAAGAGGCTTCGCGGCCATAGGCCTGTCCGGGTCAAAGACCCCGGAGAACCTGTTCTCACGGCCCAGAACGGCGTCACAGAGAAGCATCGCCGCCGCCATGGACGAACTCATGCCCCAGGCGTTGAAGCCCGTGGCCACGAACATATGGGGCGTGGCGGGGGAGTAGCGGCCGATATAGGGCACCTCGTCCAGAGTGAAGCAGTCCTGATTGACCCAGCGGCGGACCTCTCTCGCCTCCGGGACATGGTCCTTCAAAAAAACCTTTATCCGGGCAAAGTCCTCCTCCTCATGACCGGGGTCGTGGTTGCCGCAGCCGATGATCAGCCTGTCTTTATAGCTTCTGAAAAAGAAGCCCTTCTCCGCGTCCTCTGACAAAGTACAGTCAAGCTTGGGCGCGTTTTCCGCTGCCATCACGCTTTCCCGCTTTTGCCGGAGCTTCATGAAGTACATCCCGCGCCTGTCGATAAAGGGGAAGTGGGAGGCAATGATGATGTTTTTTGCCGTGACGCTTCCGGATTCGGTGTGCGCCGTCAGCTCCTCGATCTTCAGGACCGCCGATTTTTCATAGATCCTCAGCTTCCCGGCCAGGGCGTTTAAAAGCTTCAGCGGGTGGAACTGGGCCATGTCCGGGAATACCACCGCCCCGGCGCACTCGATCCCCAGGGGAAGCTCCGTGGTGAACTGAGCGTCAAAGCCAAGCTCATTGACCGCGGCCGCCTCCCGGCGCATCTTGTCGGCGTCCGTCCTTGAGTAAAGCACCGACGGGCGCATCTCAAAATCGCAGTCGATACCCCAGGCGACCTCCGAAAGGCGCTTGACCGCCATGAGGTTCATGTCCAGATACCCCTTCGCCGTCTCACGGCCGAACCGGCGGATGAGATCGGAGTAGAGAACGCTGTGCTGTGCCGATATCACCGCCGTCGTGCCGGAGGTGACGCCCATACCGACCCTGTCGGCCTCCAGAAGCACGCAGTCCACACCGGCGCGCGTCAGCTCATGGGCGCATAGTATGCCCGCCATGCCTCCGCCGATGATGAGCGTGTCGGCCTTGATGCCGTTCATCAGCTTGGGAAAGATCCCCGGCCTTATTTCCTCTGTCCAAACACTGTCCATGTCATCGCCCCTTGTCCTTTTTCCCTATTCTTTGCGGAAACGGGTTGAATTATTGAACGCTGATCTATTCGCGGTGAAAGATATGATAAACACATTTACCGAAAATTATCTCGGGATCGATCTGACCTGCTCCGTTGAGGACGGAGCCGTTGTCGGACTTGATTTTTGCGCGGGAGAGCGGACGGCAAAGCCGGAGATGTCGGCACAGTCCCTGTGGGAGGCTGTCAGCTCCGAGCTTGCGGAGTATTTTTCCGGAAAGCGCAAGACCTTTGACCTGCCTCTGCGTTACGCCGGTACTGAGTTCCAGCGTCTTGTATGGAAGGGACTTCTGGATATCCCCTACGGTGAGACCCGCTCCTACGGCGAGCTTGCCCGCCTGATCGGCAGGCCCAAGGCGGCCCGCGCCGTGGGGATGGCGTGTCACGCCAATCCCATAGCCATCCTGATCCCGTGCCATCGGGTGATCGGCTGCACGGGCGCTCTCACGGGCTTTGGCGGTGGGCTGGAGGCCAAGAAAATCCTTCTTGAGCTGGAGGCCGCCCACAAAAAATAAACTACGCTTGCCACGGTGCGTTTGCCGCCCGTGACGGCAGGAAGAATGACGGAAAAGGGTGGCGCCCTCTCCCGCCATTTTTCGCGCGCGCCGCTTATACAATACCCATTTAAAAGGGTATCAGGTTTATTTCAACCATCCAAGGAGCGAGTCGTCCTCGCGCTCCTCCATGACCTTGATGGCGCCCAAAAGCATCCTGGCCGCGTCAGCCCTTGTGACCGTGGACGCGGAGACACCGTCCGCCACGGATCCTATGATCCCACAGGAGCTGAGGTTGACGCTCGCCTGCATCGCCCACGCCGGCTCGGCGGAAGCCCCGTCAAAGTATACATCGGTTATTCCCAGCGCGTTGTTGACCATGACGGAGGCCTGTGCGAAGGTCACGGGGGCGTCCGGCTCGAAAACGATGCTTCCGTCTGAAAGTATACTTCCGCCTATGACGTCGTTGGCCAGCGCCGTGGTCACATAGGGCTTCTGCCATACGGGTATCCGATCGTCGTCAGTAAAACCCGTCCGTGTCACATCCAGCAGATCCTCGCCGGCGACGCTCATGCACATGACGAGGAATTCACCTCTTGTGACGGTTTCCTCCGGCCTGAAAACATACTGTCCGCCGATCCGCTCGCCCACAAAGACACCCTTTTCCGCCAGGAGCGCGGCGGCATACGCGTCGCCGGAGCCGGTCATGTCGGAATAGGTGACGGAGGTCTTCTGCTTTTTAATGTCAATGGTGACCGTCGCCTCGTTGGAGACATTGCCCTTGTCGTCCGCCGCCGTGTAGGTAAAGGTGTCCTTGCCCTTCTTTCCGTCGGCGGGAGTATAGACGAAGTCGTTTCCGGAGATCTCCACGGCGCCCTTCCTGGGCTTCTTCACAACGGAGAAGGTGACCGGGTCGCCCTCGGGATCCAGGGCCTTGAAGGAACCGGAGACACTGACCCCGCGAAAGGTCTCAAGCTCCATATTTTCCGCAACAGGGGCGGAATTCAGCTCAACGTCGGCGGGGTAAAACAGAGCGGATGCCGGGATCGCGGCAAAAGCCAGCACAGCCGTGAGCGCCAGAATGACAAAGATGTGTATTTTTTTCATATTCATAACCTCCATAGCAGGATGATGTTAGTGTGCCAGGAAAAGGGGAGAAATATACATAGGAACCATCAAACAGAGAAATTGAAAATTTTTTAAAAAAGTTGTTGACAAATAGCGCCTGACTTTAGTATAATAGCTCTTGCCGCTGGTGAGGCGGCTGGTGCGGGAGACAGGGGAGTATAGCTCAGCTGGTTAGAGCGCCTGCCTTACAAGCAGGAGGTCACAGGTTCGAGCCCTGTTACTCCCACCACGTTATGTGGCCAAGTA
>CANQSU010000253.1 GCA_947626585.1 uncultured Oscillospiraceae bacterium | reverse complement strand
GGCGCCAACGGGGCGGGCAAATCCACCATGATGAACCTGCTGACCGACAATATCTCCCGGACGGAGGGGCAGATCCTGTTCGAGGGGACGGACATTCTCAAGCTGGGCCGGGACTTCCGGCGGGTCCTGGGCTACATGCCCCAACAGCAGGGGTGCTATGACCATATGACGGCGGAGGTCTTTCTCTCCTACATGGCGGACCTGAAGGAGATCCCGAAAAAGCGGGCCAGGGAGGAGATCGAGCGTCTGCTGGCCATCACGAATCTGCGTGATGTCCGCCACAAGAAGCTGGGCGGCTTCTCCGGCGGCATGAAGCAGCGGGCGCTTCTGGCCCAGGCGCTGCTGGGCGACCCCAAGGTGGTCATCCTGGACGAGCCCACGGCGGGGCTTGACCCAAAAGAGAGGATCCGTATCCGCGGCTTCATCGCCTCCCTGTCCCGGGGGCGGATCATCCTGCTGGCCACCCACATCGTCAGCGACATCGAGTCCATCTCTGACAAGGTGCTGATGATGAAGAAGGGCCAGGTGGTGGGCGTCGACACCCCGGAGGCGCTGATCGACCGGGTGGCGGAGAAGGTGCGGGAGAGCGTGGTGCCGGGGAGATTCAGTCTCGAGGACGTGTATCTTTACTATCTGGGTGAGTGACATGAAGGAACTGAAACGTGTATTGTCGGGGCCCAGGCTCCTGCTGGCGCTGGCGTTGATCCTGCTTGCCAACGGTTACCTCTTTGTCCGGGAGCAGAGGGAAAGGGATTTTGGGCTGGATCTGAGCCTGCCCCAGGTCGGATTTGTCATTTTTGACGGCACCTTTACACCGGACGAGGAGCCGCCGGACGCGTGGGCGGCGTACGGGCGGTACGTTCAGTGGCTTGACCGGATGCGGGGAAGGACCCCAGAGGAGGCTGGGGCGCTCCTGGCGGAGGAGAAGGAGTCGCTGGAGGCCAGATTTAACGGGAACTCCGAAACGGAGGAGGACAAGCTCAACTACGCGGCCGTCAACAGCCTGCTGGCGCGGACCGGCTATCTCACCGGCTACGGGGACTGGCTGGACGGCGTACAGGCCAATAAGGAAAACCTGCTGACCTTCTCCATCTTCAACGACCCCGCGAGCTTTTCCGGGCGGAATATCTTCAAGACGGCGGATGAATTCGAAAAGCTCCGGGGCGTGGAGCTGACGCTTGGCGCCGACGGGGCGGTGGAGGCGGTGATGTCCTTCCGGCTCACCGACTATTTCCTGGTGGCGGCCCTGCTCCTCACGGCTCTGTCCTTCCTGGAGGAGCGCAAGACGGGCCTGTGGAGCGTGGTCCACGCCGCCCCCGGCGGACGTCTGAGGCTGGCGGCGAGAAGAACGGCGATTTTGCTGGCCGCGTCGGCGGCCTTTGTCCTCGCGCTTTACGGGACCGACCTTGCCCTGGGTTTTGCCCTCTACGGCGGGGCCGGGGACCTGGGCCGCGCGGCGCAGTCGGTGGAGATATTGGGCAGGCTCCCGGTGCTGTGTACCGTCGGCGGCTTTCTCGCCCGCTTCCTCCTTTTGCGCGTGGCCTCGGCCTTCCTCGTGGCTCTCGTTTTGTGGCTGATGCTGTCGGCGGTGAACAACGTGAAATACACCATCATCGTGGCGGCGGCTGTGATCGCGGCGGAATACGGCTTCTACACCTATCTGCCGGTGCAGAGCGCCTTCAATATCCTCAAATATTTCAACCTTTTCACCTACATAAGCCTGTCCGACCTGTACACCAACTATCTGAACATCAACGTCCTCGGCTTTCCGCTGGGCATCAGGAGCATATCTCAGCTGGCCCTGGCGCCGCTGTGCCTTGCCTTCGGGACGGCGTGCGTTCTGGTACAGTGCCGCAAAAAGCCCGCCGCCGGGCGGGACCTCCTGGGCAGGGCGGCCTACGGCATCAACAGCGTCACGGACAGAGGACTGCGCCGCCTGGGGCCGTTCGGCATGGAGCTTCACAAGACCCTGTGGATCCAGAAGGGCGTGGTGGTCGCGGCCCTGTTCATCTACGTCGCGGCGGGCCTCGATTACTCCGTCAACATCCCCGTTTTCAGTATGGAGCAGCGGGCTGCCGGGGACCTGACCCGGGAGCTGGCCGGTGAGATCACCGACGGCACCTTCGCCCGGATGGACGAGCTTCAGGCGGAGCTGGAGGAGAAGCTTGCCGCCCGCGATAAAGCGAGGCTCGACTACGAAAACGGCCTGATCGACTTCCCGCGGCTGGACGCTTTTGAACGCGAGGCGTCGGCGGCGGAGATCAACCTGAAGGGACTGACCTCCGTCCGCGCGCGGGCGGAGGAGCTTCGGGACAAGGGAGAGCAGGAGGGCTTCACCCCCTGGCTCGTGGACGAGACGCCCTTTGAGAGCGTCTACGGCGACGCCGCGTCGTTCAACCAGCACCGGGCCGCCGTCACGGCGGTGCTGGCCCTGACGCTGCTCATGGCCGGGAGCATGGCCTATGAGCGGCAGTCGGGCATGACCTTCCTTTTGAGATCCACGCCGCGCGGCAGGAGCGCCTTTTTACACCGCAAGCTCCTGCTGGCGGGACTGCTGGCGGCGCTGGTCTGGGCCGTGGTCTACGGCATGGAGCTGTACGCCTTCTTATCCGTATTCGATGTCTCCGCATGGCGCGCCCCGGTACAAAACCTGTCCATGCAGGCCGCCT
The DNA here is from genome assembly GCA_947626585.1 of uncultured Oscillospiraceae bacterium. Lineage (GTDB taxonomy): Bacteria > Bacillota > Clostridia > Oscillospirales > Oscillospiraceae > RUG626. The sequence continues at coordinate 615 of CANQSU010000253.1, read as the reverse complement.
TCTCCGTCCCCTGCTCCATAGCCGGGTGGCTCGTGACGCTGTACGTCTACCGCTGGCTTTGCCTCATGGGCGCCGCGGTCGTCGTGCTTCTGATCTCCGACCTCATAAAGCGCCTGGAGGCCGCCTATATCGCCGCGAGCGTCGTCATGCTTCTCCCGTCCCTGCTCTACGCCTATATGGGCGTAGAGGTGTTCCGTCCGCTGGCGGTGATCCTGCCGGTGGAGGCCGTGCCGCTCCTCCTCCGATCCGGCGGTGTGATCACCGGCGCCCTCCTGAGCCTCGCCGCCCTCCTGACGCTGGACGCGCTCTCAATAACGGTCCTCGCGACCCGCCGGATCCGCGAATAGCCCCGGTGGACAACCTTCAAGCCGCCTACCCAAAGGCGTATGGGAACATCACGCGCAGGATTCGGGAGCTATAAATAAAAGGGCTTTTGGGGAAAACCTCAAAAGCCCATTTTTTGTGGTTACTAACATGTTACTAACAAATAGAAATTGACAAAAAATGAAAAGCCTCGGAACCGTTGCGGCTCTAAGGCTTTTTTGGTGACCTGGCCGGGATTCGAACCCGGGACACCCTGCTTAAAAGGCAGGTGCTCTGCCTGCTGAGCTACCA
>CANQSU010000252.1 GCA_947626585.1 uncultured Oscillospiraceae bacterium | reverse complement strand
GTACCCCAAATTCGATACAGGCCGCTACGACCGCCTGAGAGAGGCTTTTCCCGAGGTGGATGAGCGCCGGCCCATCCGCAGGCTCTCCAAGGGCATGCAGAAGCAGTCGGCCTTCTGGCTGGCGCTCTCCTGCCGCCCCGACTATCTCCTGCTGGACGAGCCGGTGGACGGCCTGGACCCGGTGATGCGCCGGCAGGTCTGGTCCATCCTCATGGGCGACGTCTCCGAGTACGGCACCACGGTGCTGGTGTCCTCACACAACCTCCGGGAGCTGGAGGACGTATGCGACCATGTGGGTATCCTGAGCCACGGCAAGGTGGCGCTGGAGCGGTCGCTTTCGGAGCTGCAGGGCGGCATCGTCAAGCTCCAGATCGCCTTCAACTCCTCACAACCCCCGGAGCTTCCTCCGGATATCAAGATCCTCCACACCTCCAACCTGGGCCGCATCTACACCTACATCGTCCGGGGGAGCGTGGAGGAGACACAGGCCCGGTTTGTCCCCTTTGAGCCTTTATTCATGGAGGCCCTGCCGCTGACCTTAGAGGAGATCTTTATTTACGAAATGGGAGGTGAGGACTATGCGGTCCGGGACATCGTTCTTTGATTGGACGCTTTTCAAGAAGAATTTCAGCCGCTTCTGGCCCATCTGGGCAAGCTACCTGGTCATCTGGCTGTTTGCCCTGCCCATTGACATTCTCGCGTCATTTGGTGGGAGAAGTATCGGAAGCATCGAGGGATATTATTTCGGTGTGGTAAGCTCCGCTAACGCCCACCTCTGGTTTGCCCTGTTCTACGGCCTCTTTGCCGCCATGGCGGTGCTGAGCCACCTGTATGCCTCCCGGTCGGCCAACTTCTACGGCGCGCTTCCCGTGCGCCGTGAGGGGATCTTCCTGACCCAGTACCTCTCCGGTTACGCTTTCGTGGTCCTTCCGCAGATCATCGTGGCCGTGTTCACCGCTGTGATCGGCTTCGCCTGGGGCGCCGCTCCGGTGCTTCCATGTCTTGCCTGGCTGGGTGTAGGCATGGGGACTATGTTCTTCTTCTACACCTTCGCGTTCCTCTGCGGTGTCTTCACCGGCCATATCCTGGCGCTTCCGGCCTTCTATGCCATCCTGAACGGCCTGGCGGTAATGGTCTACGAGCTGATCGACACCGTGATCGAGCGCTCCTATTACGGCTTCGCCGGCTTTGGCGACGCTGTGGACAGCCTGGTGGAGTGGCTTACGCCCGCAGCCGTCCTTCGTCATGTCGACCTTTCCTATAACAGAAGAACGGCCGCAGTGGCCGCCGGAGGGGAGGAATATCTACTCATCTACTGCGCCGTGGCCGTGGTGTTCCTGGTGTGCGCGTTCTTCCTCTACAAGCACCGCAAGCTGGAGTCCGCCGGGGACGTGGTGTCCTACCGCTTTGTGCGGCCCGTTTTCAAATACGGCGTCGCTGTCTGCGTCGGTCTTTTCCTGGGGTTTGTAACCTCGGAGATCATCGGAGAAGCGACGCTGCCCGTCATGGTGGTCATTTGGACCGTCCTCGGCTGCTTCGCCGCCCAGATGCTTCTGGATAAGACCTTCCGGGTCTTTAAAAAGTGGAAGGGCGCTTTGGCTGTGGGCGTCGTCATGGCCGCTGTCATGGCCTGCGTCGTCCTGGATGTCACCGGCTTTGAAACCTGGGTGCCGGACGCGGAGGACGTGAAGAGCGTCCGCGTATCCCTGTCCACCAGATCAAACCTCTACGACGACGGGATCATCAATGATCTCACCGTAACCGACCCGCGCGTTATCGAAGATCTCATCACCATTCATAAGAATGCCGTGGAGCATCCGGCATTCGGACGTGGCGCCGATGAAGCGTTGGAAATTAGTCTGGTCTACCGGACGGCGACCGGGGAGCGTTCGCGCCGCTACAATCTGAGATTCAGGTCCTCCGATGTCAATACTTCCGGCACAGCCGCCTGGGCCCTGGAGGATATCTACGCCAACCGGGCCCTTTACTGGGAAATCTACGGCTTCGCCGATCTGGAAAAGCAGCTTGCCGCCGGCAAGAGGCTTAAAGCGGTGGATTATGACTACACGTATTTAGGTAACAATACCGACCCCGAGCTTTCCTACAGCTATTTCGCCGATGGGGGCGGGGCCCGGCTGGCCTTCTCAAGCTACGGAGACATGATGTCACTCTATGAGGCCGTCAAAAAGGACTTTTTTGAGGGGCGCATCGGCATGTACCGTGTGGGGGATGACCGGGATTATGATAGCATGAACAGCCGTAAACTCCGTTTCTACTACTCCGCCGACGAGACCGACGGGCAGGACTACGTCGTACTTGACGACGATCAGCAATACGTCTCCATCTACGGCAAGCAATACATCTCCATCAGCGTGACGCCCGAGTCAACGAACACCCTCGAGGTCCTCTTCCGCCTGATCCCGGAGGAGCTGAAGGACCAGGGACTGTTATCTGAGTAAAATCAAATAATGCTGAAAATCCCTCAACCCAGGATGGGCTGAGGGATTTTAATATATCTTAATATTTTAATATTAAGAATGGATCGATCACTCAGGCTTTACCGCGCCGTTGTCCGCGCCGGACTTCAGAACGACCCAGCCGCAGGGGAAGTATCTGCCGTTGGGCATGTTGTGGGCGCTGTTCTTGGTGATCGGCTCACCGTCATAAACCATGATGGCGCTGGAGCCGCCGTCGTTGTTCATGGCGGTGTAGCAGTCATAGCGGAGAAGAATATCGGCGCAGACGGACACTGTCGTCCCTATGCTGTAGCCGGGCTGACGTCCGTCAATGATCAGCAGAAGCGTGTCCTTGGTGGAGGTCTGACCGATGCAGGAGCGGGGCTGGATCCCCATGCCGGCGGAACCCTTGCCTACCCGCTTTTCGCCGTTGGCGATGAGTACAGGGAAGAACTGCATGCCGTCCCGTAGCTCGTTGATATCGATCTTTGTTCCCACGCGGAAGTTGTCGTCATAGTCGAAACCGGCGATCTGGAAGCTGCCGGAGCTTGTGGTCTTGCTGATAAGCTCGCCCTGGGATTTGACCAGGCCGACCGGGACAGTGCCGCGCCCCTTGCCGTCCTCGTCCTCAAAGCCGCCGGCGTTGATCCCTATGACGGCGTCGTAATCCTCGCAGTATTCCACTACCGTCTCACCGCGGCTGGAGAACCTTGTGTCCTTACCGAGAATGGTCCGCGAGCTGTCAAGGCACAGCGCCAGCTTGCCCTTGTAGCCGTCGCCCTCTACCGTCATGGTCAGGATCCGGTTTGGCATGTCGATGACCCACACCGCGTCTCCCG
>CANQSU010000251.1 GCA_947626585.1 uncultured Oscillospiraceae bacterium | reverse complement strand
CTTCTCGTACCCATACGTTTAGTTTACATCTTTTCTCTCGTTTGTGCAACTTTTATTTTTAAAACGAGTCCTAGTATAAGCGCCAGGCCGGTGTGTCTCTCTGTCTGTCGAGCTGAAAAAAGGGACATGACCGCCCGTCGGCATGTCATGTCCCGTCCGCATTATGTCAGGCCGTTCACTTCACTTTGAAGCAAACGAGCCGCGAGCCATTGTGTATTCGGCGGGTGAAGCCCTCCTTATATCATCAACGGCTCCCGGCAAAAACCGGAGACTGTATGGCATTTAATTCCCATACCTCGTCAACAGATAATTCGCGCTCTCCACCGTCGATCCGGGCAGCTCGCGGCCCCAGTGGACGGAGCTGTTGTAGTTTCCCTCGGCTACGACGACGGAGTTTTCGCGCACCTCCAGGACGACGACGGAGTGGGTGTCGTTGTTGATGCGGAGGATGTCGCCCACGCGCACGTCCTCGAGGCTCACGGGTTTGACCATCACGGCCCTCGCTTCGCCGAAGGCGGCGTCGCTGAGGAGGAACGCGAAGCCCGCGCAGCCGTAGCCCACGTTGAAGAGGCCGCCGCGCCAGGCATAGGAGTTCTCGTTTGTCCATCTGGTGCCCTCGGGATATCTCGCCTTCATGGCGATGATAGCCTCATAGGCGGCCTTCTGCCGCTCCTCCATGTCCGGCGCGGGAGCTTGCCCTGGGGTCTCCCCCTCAAGCTCCACCCGGCTCATGCGCGTCAGGACCGCGGCGGCCTGGGCGCGGGTCATGTTGTCCTCCCCCGCGAAGGTGCCGCGCCCGTCGCAGCCGTTCATGACGCCCAGCGCGTACACCGCCCGGATGGCCGCGCGTTCATCGCTGCCGTACCTTCCGATGTCCGGCACATTCACGAAAAGAAGCTCCCGCGCCCCCGGCATTTTTGCCCCGGCGGCCCGAAGGGCGTTGACGATGGTCACGGCCAGCGCCGTCCTCGTCATGGGCGTGTCGCCGTCCGCGCCCAGATCAAGGTCTGTTCCGTCAAAAATACCTTTTTTGGCACAGGTTTCCACATACGGCTCGAACCATCTCCCGCCGCTTCCCTCCGACGGAAGCTCCTCCGGGAACAAAAGCCGCGTCGTCATGGCGGCGAACTGACCGTAGGTCACCTGTCCCTCCGGCAGGAAGAACCCGTTTCCCACGCCCTCCACGTATCCCAGCGACGCGGCCTCCTCTATGTATCCCGAGGCCCAGTGTTCCGGGGCCACGTCCCGAAAGCGTCCGGCCAGAGCGGTTGCGGAGACCGAAAGCGCGACAGCGCCGACGATCATAATTGAAAAAAACCGCTTTTTCATAAAAAAGTCCTCCTTACATTAATTTAGCATAAGGTGACGGGAGCCGAACCGCGCGCGGTCCGACTCCCGTCACCTTAACACAATGGGAGGGGCTTTTCAAGGATAAGATTCTGTAAAGCGTTCCGTCAAATGCCGCTGGCTCCATAGTTTGCCAAAACGCGGGCGGAGGGGTCGTCCACGGCGCAGTTGGGCCAGGACCTGTTGGGCATCCAGAAGCCGGCGATCATCTCCGCCTGACCGGGGTAATATTTTTCAAAGATCTCACGATAGAGAAGGCTCTCCTTGGTGAAGGGCGTACAGTAGGCGTACTTTTTCCGCTTCTCCTCATACTCGGCGTCGGTGTAGAGGGAATCGGCGTACTCCTTCAGGTCGTCCACCATGGAGTGGCCCACGGCGTCGGAGAAGGCCGCCTTTTGACGCCAGAGGATCTGTCCGGGCAGGATCTCGTCGGCCTCAAAGGCGTGGCGCAGGAGGTACTTGCCCATGTTGTAGCGGTTCATCTTAAGCTCCGGGTCGATGCTCATGACGTAGTTTACCAGATCCAGGTCCCCGAAGGGCACGCGGGCCTCCAGGGAGTTTACGGAGATGCACCGGTCGGCCCTCAGCACATCGTACATGTGCAGCTCCCGCACACGCTTCCGGCTCTCAAGCTGGAACTCCTCGGCGGAGGGGGCGAAGTCGGTGTACTTGTAGCCGAACAGCTCGTCGGAGATCTCGCCGGTAAGCAGGACGCGAATGTCCGTGGTCTCGTGGATGGCGCGGCAGACCAGATACATGCCCATGCTGGCCCTGACGGTGGTGATATCCCAGGTGCCCAAGGCCCTGATGACCGTCTCAAGGTTCGCGATGACCTCGTCCCTGGTCATGAACACCTCGGTGTGGTCGGAGCCGATGTAGTCGGCCACCATGCGGGCGTATTTTAGGTCGATGGCGTCCTTGTCCATGCCGATGGCGAAGGTGCGGATATTGCGGCCCAGGATCCTGGCGGCGATGGCGCACACCAGGGAGGAGTCCAGCCCGCCGGACAGGAGAAACCCGATGGGCGCGTCGGAGTCCAGCCGCTTTTCCACGGCGGCGATGAGCCTGCTCCGGATGCCGGCGCTGACCCGGAAGGTGGAGCCGGAGATGTACTCCCCGTCCACGCGCGTCGGGTCGCAGTAGCGGACGAATTTCCCGTCCACCCAGTAGTGTCCCGGCGGGAAGGGCATGACCTTTTCGCAAAACGCCGTCAGATTTTTTGGCTCGCTGGCAAAGACAACGGACCCGTCCTCCAGATACCCGTAGTAAAGAGGCCGGATGCCGATGGGGTCCCTGGCCGCCACCAGACCGCCCCGGGCGGCGTCGTAGATGATCATGGCAAACTCCGCGTCCAGGCGGGCGAACATGCCCAGGCCCAGCTCCTTATAGAGGGGCAGGATGATCTCACAGTCGGAGTCGGACTTGAACGCGTATTTTTTCGCGATCCTCCGCCGCACCGGGCGGAAGCCGTAAAGCTCGCCGTTGCAGACCACCATATTCCCGTCCAGCGCGAAGGGCTGCATCCCCTCGGGCGTCAGCCCCATGATGGCGAGCCTGTGGAACCCAAGCCACCCCTCGCCCGCCTCCACGAACCGGGACATGTCGGGACCCCGGGACACGGTCTCGTCAAACCCCTTTTTCGCCAGCTCCAGGGGTATGGAGCGCTTGGAAAAGCCGATGATCGAACACATTTCGATCCCTCCCATGGAAAAAGGCGGAGCTGTCACCATAAAGAGCGACAAATCCCCGCCATTGTGGATTTCATTCTTTAACGAAGTGCATTTTACAACACTTACACCCCTTTTGTCAACCCCTGTTTGCAGGATTTGACCTTCATGCCTGCATTTTGGAGTTGTGAACAAACAAAGCCCGGATTTTGGCGGGTTTTTGGGCTTAACACAGCGTTGACATCGGCCCGGTTTGCGCTTATAATCTTTTTAAAATGGACAAAAAGGGGCTGTTCAGATGGTCAAAGTCAAC
>CANQSU010000250.1 GCA_947626585.1 uncultured Oscillospiraceae bacterium | reverse complement strand
CCACGGAATGGGTCGAGTTTTGATTTTGGGAGAGTTTCTATGTCTGAGAATGTGTCTGAGAATATGCTACAGTTTACTGATGAGCAGCAGCTGTTTTTGCAGTATGCCTCGGAAGGCCGTGACGTCCTTGTGGACGCCTGTATCGGTTCTGGGAAGACCACGGCGATCCAGGCGGCTTGCGGGGCCCTGGCGAAGCTGGGGAAGAAAGTCCTGTACCTGACGTATAACCGCCGCCTGCTGGAGGAGGCCCGGGCGAGGATCGACCCGCGTGACGCTGACGTCAACACGTTCCATTCGTTCGGCGGTAGGATGCTGAACCAGGCCGGCGTGCCGGCAAATTCGGAGCGTGACGTCCCGTCCGTGTTCGTTTCAAGGCTGAAACGCATTTATAAGTTCGACACGGTGATCGTTGACGAGTACCAGGACCTGTCCGAGGACCTGAAGGACATGCTCTGGCATATCGTCAAGATGTCCCTGAACAATTACGGGTTTGCGCCGCAATTTCTCATTGTGGGGGACAAGGACCAGAAAATCGTGGATTCCACAGAGATCGACGCACAGGCGGAAGTGAAGACGCTGATGCAGTTTTTGTCCCACGTCCATGGACGTCCGTATGACGCCTTGGAGTTCACGCGCTGTTTCCGGCTTGACCCGGCGTATGCCAGGGACATCGGGCAGGCCTGGGGCAAGTCGATTATCGGGATGAACCCGAAGTGCGAGCTGAAAAAGATGGACATTACGAAGTGCGCTTTGTTCTTGTCCCAGTTTGAGCCGAAGGACATCCTGGTCCTCGGGAACAACATGTCCTGGGGCGCCCGGGTCGAGCTGCAAAATATGCTGGAGGCCCGGTGGCCCGATAAGTTCAACCGTGACACGGTTTATTCCACGATCACGGACAGGGACGCGGACCGGCGCGGGATGAATACGGCCGAGTGTGCCGTCTTCACGACGTTTGATTCCGCAAAGGGCATGGAGCGTAAGGTCTGCGTCGTCTGCAATTTCGATCCCGGCTACCTGAACGCCAGGATGAAGCACCAGACGTCGAGGGACGTGCTGAAAAACCTGTTCTTGGTTGCGGCGTCCCGCGGGAAGGAGTATAATATCCTGCTGACGGAGCGCGGAAACCCGGTGCTTGATTTCCGGTCCATCGCCCGGATCTCCGGCACGCCCGATGTCGACATGCGGCCTGAGTTCGTTTCTGACATGTTTGACTTCAAGCTGCGGGAGGACGTGGATCGGTGTATGAAGCATGTGTCCGTGAACTGCATCCAGGAGGCCGGGAACCAGATCTCGTCCGTCCCGTCCGTCGGGCAGATCGACCTGAGTATTTGTGCTGGGTACCACGCCCAGGCGGTGTTTTTCCAGGGCTACGACATCGACAACGCGATCAGCAGGGCCTGGCACGAGCGCGTGGCAAAGGGCAACTTCCCGAAGCTGACGACGCCGAAGCGTGATTGGGAGCTGTGGCGGAAGATCCTGTATCTGGCTGCCCTGGAGACGGGGCAGGAGCGTTACTTCAAGCAGGTTGACAAGCCGTACATTTCCGACGAGATGTCTCAGAAGCTCCGTGACAGGCTGGCTGAGCGCCTGAGTCCTGACGACTGCGTGGAGCAGACGACCGTGGCGATGTTCAAGCAGACGATCGATCAGAGGACGGGGCGGCCCTGCGGTGACAAGATGATCCGCGGGCGGATGGATGTTGTCCGGAATGGGATGCCTTGGGAACTGAAGTTCGTGAACGAGTTAAAGGCCGAGCATATCCTGCAGACCGCCATGTACGCTGTTTGTGCGAACTGTGAGTCGGCGGCCCTCTGGAACCTGAGGACGGACGAGCTCCTGGAGATCTCCGTTCCGGATCCGAGGGCGTTCTTGAAGAGCGTGCTGGCGTGCGTGTCGAAGCATCGCCTTACCGCGTCCCGCGCCGTCGTGCGGGCCAACCTTGATACCACCCGGATGTCTCCGGTTGCGTATGACATATCTTAATTTTTAAGGAGGACCTGAAGAAAATGAAAAACCTGAAAAAGATTTTTTCCCTGGCATGCGCCCTGATCCTGACGCTGTCCCTGGCGGCGTGCGGCGGCGGTGAACCGACCGTCGACGAGCTGCTGGACGGCATGCCTGACAGCGGCGGCCTGACGGCGAAGATGCAGATGCACATGGGCCTGTACATGACGGTCATGGACCAGTCAATGTCGATGACCATGGAGAGCGAGTCCAAGCTGGAACAGGATGGGACGAACGTCCATTCCGAGTCCACGACCACGATGACGTCTTCCGACGGCGAGAGCGAGACCCAGGCCAGTGATGTCTACTCCATGAAGAACGACGACGGTACTTACACGGAGTACATCGGGACGGACGGCAGCTGGAGCAAGTACGTCTACGAGGACCCGACGGTCGGCCTGACGGGCGCCATGGACGTGCCCACGGACGGATTCACCATGACGAAGTCCGATGACGAGTACGTCGTCTCCGGCACGATCAATCTGGCTGACGCGCTGCAGGCCATGGGTGACACCAGCACGTTCGATGCGTTCGGTCTGTCTGTCGAGGACATGGTGAACACGGATGGGAACCTGGACGTGCAGGCCGAGTATCATTTTGACGCCAAGACCAAGGCTGTCAAGTCTTTCAGCCTGGATATGGGCGATGCCATGAACACCCTGATGAACCAGATGATGAGCGGGGCCATGGCGAGTGCCACCGAGGGTGAGGATCTCGGTGAGGACTTCGATCTGAGTTCCCTGATCACGATCGACGTGACAGCCATGACGCTGGCTGTCACTGACATCCAGACGGATGACGGCCTCACCGTCACGGTCCCTGATGATGTCGTCGCCTCCGCCGTTGAGGTGACAGTCGAGGACGAATGACCTGAAGCAAGTTTTATACGGAAACCCGGGACGGGCGCCGTGAGGCGCCTGGACCGGGTTTTTTCGTGCCCTGCCCCGGCAGGCCGATGTTCCTGTTTTCGCTCCGCATAGCTTTTTGGGTGAACGTGCCTGGCTTTGAATATGGTCGATGACCGTCCATAGTTGTGTCAGGAATGGAGATGTACGCCGGTCCGGATATATGGTCGATGACCGTCCATAGGTTCGAGGTGACAGTCGGTCCGGCTGTTGGTTCTGATATATGGTCGATGACCGTCCATATCGTGCGATCTATCAGTTTTGAGTTTTTAGGCGTATTGAAATATGGTCTATGATCGTCCATGTTCCAATACTCTTAAAATTTTTAACGGTATTGGAATATGTTCTATGACCGTCCATATTCCAATGTTCTTAAAATTTTTAGTTCCTTGGAATATGGTCGATGACCGTCCATGATCCATAGTTGTT
>CANQSU010000249.1 GCA_947626585.1 uncultured Oscillospiraceae bacterium | reverse complement strand
TTTGTGAGAGCACCCAGCCTGCTGCCCTGCCCTCCCGCGAGCAGCATGGCTATGAACGGTTTTTTGTTTACCACAAGGAGACCTCCCTTTTATAAATATTTATTACCAAGCTTTGAGCATTGCTTGAAATATTTTTTCCGGCGGCATGTACGTCGGGAAAAATCCCTTTTTAAATTGAAAAGGGCGGCGCCCTTTTCAATTTAATTAAGCTTCCACACGTCGTCGGCGTACTCCCGGATGGTGCGGTCGGAGGAGAAGATGCCGGAGCAGGCGGTGTTGTGGACGGATTTCCTGTACCATTCGGTCTTGTCGCCATGGAGCCGCTCCAGGTGATGCCAGGCTTCCACATAGGGCTGGAAATCCTTGAGGACGAAGAACTCGTCGTTGGAATTCATGAGGTTGGAATAGACGCTCTCGAACCCGCCGGACAGCTTGGCGAAGGTGCCGTCGTTGAGCTGGTCCACCACATGGCGCAAACGGGGGTTCCCCTCGTACTCGCCGCGGGCAAAGTAGCCCCAGCCGCGTTTGAGTTCGGCGATCTCCTCGGTCCTGAGGCCGAAGATCTCGGCGTTTTCAAGCCCCACCTGCTCCACGATCTCCACGTTGGCGCCGTCCAGGGTGCCGAGGGTGATGGCGCCGTTCATCATGAACTTCATGCAGCCGGTGCCGGAGGCCTCCATGCCGGCGGTGGAGATCTGCTCGGAGATGTCCGCCGCGGGATAGATGAGCTGGCCGTTGGAGACGGAGAAGTTGGGGATGAACACGACCCTGATGCGGCCCCGGACGCGGGAATCGGTGTTGATGACCTCGGCCACGGAGTTGACGAGCCTTATGGTGTTCTTGGCGAATTCGTAGCCCTGGGCCGCCTTGCCGGCGAAGATGAAGGTGGTGGGCCTGACGTCGAAATTGGGGTCCTCAAGAATGTGGTTGTAGAGGTCCATGATCTTGAAGAGATTGAGAAGCTGCCGCTTATAGGCGTGGAAGCGCTTCACCTGGACGTCGAAGATGGAGTCGGTGTCCACGATGATGCCGGTGGTGTCCTTGATATACTTGGCCAGCGCCTGCTTGTTTTTGGCCTTGGAGCGGGCGGCCTTGTCCAGGAAGGACGGGTCGTTTTCAAATTCCTTGAGCTTTGAAAGCTCCATGGCGTCGGTGTACCACCCATCGCCGATGGCCTCGGTGATCAGGGCGGCGTAGGTGGGGTTGGCCTGGGCCAGGAAGCGGCGGTGGGTGACGCCGTTGGTCTTGTTGTTGAACTTCTCGGGGGTCAGGGTGTAGAAGTCGCGCAGCACGTCCCGCTTGAGGATCTCGGTGTGCAGGGCGGCGACGCCGTTGACGGCGTGGCCGGCAATGACGGACAGATTGGCCATTCTCACCTGGCCGCCCCAGAGGATGGCGGTGTTCATCAGAAGCTCCTGGTTCTGCACCCTACGCTGCGCGAAGGACTCGCGGTAACGGCGGTCGATCTCCTGGACGAAGTCGTAGACACGGGGCAGAAGGCGCTGGAACATGTCGATGGGCCACTTCTCCAGGGCCTCGGGGAGGATGGTGTGGTTGGTGTAGGAGATGGAACGGGTGACGATATCCCAGGCGGTGTCCCAGTCGAGTCCCTCCTCGTCGATGAGGAGCCTCAAAAGCTCGGGGGCGCATAGAGCCGGGTGGGTGTCGTTGGTGTGGATGGCGATCAGCTCGGGGAAACGCCTCCAGGCGTGCTTGCCGTACTCGTGCTTATAATACCTCAGGATGGACTTGAGACCGGCGGCCACGAACATGTACTCCTGCTTTAAGCGCAGGACCTTGCCGGGGTCGGCGTTGTCGTTGGGGTAGAGGACGGAGGTGATAGCCTCCACATCGGAGCGGAACTTCATGGCGCCGGCGTAGTCGCCGCGGTTGAAGGCGTCCATGTCGAAGTTCTGCCTGGCCGGTTCGGCGCTCCACAGGCGCAGGTTGTTGACGGTCTTGCCGCCGTAGCCCACGATGGGGACGTCGTAGGGCATGGCGATGATCTCCTCGCCGCCGGTCCATTCGTAGCTCATGGAGTTGCCCGTATATTTGTGGACGACAGTGCCGCCAAAACGGACCTTCACGGCCTCCTCGGGTCTCTCGATCTCCCAGGGATAGCCGTCCTCGAGCCAGTTGTCCGGGTCCTCCACCTGGCAGCCCTTCTCGATGCGCTGATGGAAAAGGCCGTAGCGGTAGCGGATGCCGTTGCCCTGTCCGATGTAGCCGAGGCTGGCCAGGGAGTCGATGAAGCAGGCCGCCAGACGGCCGAGGCCGCCGTTGCCGAGGCCGGGGTCAACCTCCTCCGCCGCCAGCTTCGAGATGGTCACGCCGTAGTCGGCCAGGCCCTCCTCCACGATGTCCTTGATGCCGAAGTTCATGATATAGTTTTCCAGAAGCTTGCCGAGAAGGAATTCCATGGAGAAGTAGTAGACGCGCTTTTTCTCCTCGTCGCGGGTCTGGTCGCTGATGACGCGGACATTGCGCGCGTTGACGGCGATGAGCTTAGCCAGAGCCTGGTACTTGAGCGTCGACTCAAGCTTGTTAAACGGCTTGCCGAAGTTGGCCACCGCGGTGGCCTCAAGCTGTCTTGTGAAATCTTTCTTGTCCTTAAACATATGGTGGGTACTCCTTAAATATTTATAGGGTCTATTTTAAGCGCTGAGCGCTGAAAAACGTCATTGGGGCTTCCTGGGAGGCAAACGCTTCAGGACGAGCCCTCCGATGGGCGGGGTGCGGACCACCACGGAATATTTCTTCCCGTGGGCGGGGATCTTTTCCGCCTCCATGGGCTCGGGATTCACTCTGCCCGAGCCGCCGAAGCGCTGATCGTCGGAGTTGAAGATCTCCACGTAGGTGCCCTTGCGGGGAACGCCGACACGGAACCCGTCATAGACCTCCGGCACGAAGGAGAGCAGGCAGGTAAGGTCCTCCGTGGGCCTCTTGCCGTGGCGGATGAAGGTCAGGATGCACTGGGACGCGTCGTCGGCGTCCAGCCACTCAAAGCCGTCCCAGGAGAAGTTCTTCTGCCAGAGGGCCTTCTCCCGGAGGAACAGGTGGTTCAGCTCCTTCACGTACTCCTGGTGCTTCCTGTGGGCGTCGTAGTCCAGGAGGAACCACTGAAGTCCCTCGTAGTAGCGCCACTCGATGAACTGGGCAATCTCCGCGCCCATGAAGTTGTGCTTGGCGCCCGAGTGGAGCGTCTGATATAAGAGGAGGGACCGAAGGCCGGCAAACTGCCGCCAGTAGTCGCCGGGCATCTTGCCGATCAGGGACGCCTTGCCGTGGACCACCTCGTCGTGGGAGAGGGCCAGGACGAAATTCTCGTTGAAGGCGTACATCATGGA
>CANQSU010000248.1 GCA_947626585.1 uncultured Oscillospiraceae bacterium | reverse complement strand
CCTTTATGTTGTCGATCCGGGCCAGGGCCTCGTCAGAGTCGCCCAGGGCCGCCAGGTACCCGGTCTTGTCCAGCATGGCGTCGTAGAAGTCCTCCAGGGGCATCTCCCCGGCCATTTTGCGCAGCTCCATGATGAGCATGATGAAGTCCGTCAGCTTCTTAGCGGCGCTTTTCAGCTCCGGGAAGCTGGCCGCGTCGGCGGCGATATCCAAAAGCGGCCTGCCCTTTTCGGCGGCAATGGCCCGCAGGCGCTCGATGGTGGTGCCGCCGATGCCTCTGGGGGGCGTGTTGACGATCCGCAGGAGCCGCAGATCGTCCGCCGGGTTGTGGATGACGCTCAGATACGCGGTGACGTCCTTGATCTCCATGCGGTCAAAGAACCTGGTGCCCCCCACCACCCGGTAGGGGATGCTCATGCGCTTGAAGGCGTACTCGAGCCGGTTTGACTGGGCGTTCATGCGGTAGAGTACGGCAAAGTCGCTCCAGCGCATACCGGAGGCCACGCCGTTCACGATCTGGGCGGCTATGTGGGCGGCCTCGGCGTCGTCGTTCTCCGCCATGTAGAGCTTCAGCTTCTCGCCCTCCCCGGCGTCGGTCCAGAGCTTCTTGCCCCGGCGCTCGTGATTGTTTTTGATGACGCTGTTGGCCGCGTCCAGAATATGCCCGGTGGAGCGGTAGTTCTGCTCCAGCTTGATGACCCGGGCGTCCCTGAAGCGCTTTTCAAAGCCGAGGATGTTCTCAATAGTGGCTCCCCGGAAGCGGTAAATGCTCTGGTCGTCGTCGCCCACCACGCAGATGTTCTCGCTCCCCCCGGCCAGATAGGCCGCCAGCATGTACTGCAGGGCGCTGGTGTCCTGGTACTCGTCCACCAGCACGTATTGAAACTGCCTCTGCCAGCGCTCCCGGACCTCGGGGTAGTCGTGAAAGAGCTTGACCGTGTAGAAGATGAGGTCGTCAAAGTCCAGGGCGTCGGAGCTGAGAAGCCGCCGGGAGTACATGGTATATGCCCTGGCGATGGCCTTTTTCCGGGTGTCCCAGCCCTTTTCCGCCTCGGCCTCGAAGTCGGCGGCGGAGAGAAATTTGTCCTTGGCGCGGCCGATCTCTCCCAGCACGTTTTTCACCGGGAAGGCCTTCTCGTCCATGTTGAGTTCCTTCAGCACCCGCTTCATCACCGCCTGGGAGTCGGCGGTGTCGTAGATGGTGAAGGACTTGGAGATGCCCATGGCGTCGATACTGCGCCTGAGGATGCGCACGCAGGCGGAATGGAAGGTCATGGCCCAGATGTCCTCGGCGCCGGGGCCAAGCTTGTTTGTCAGGCGCGTTTTAAGCTCGTCGGCGGCCTTATTGGTGAAGGTGATGGCGATGATCCGCCAGGGCTCCACCGGCTCCAGGGCACAGAGGGCCTGAACCTCCGGCGAGGGAGGCCCCTTTTCCTTTACGGCCCGCTCCAAAAGGGCAAGCTCCGCCTCCCCCATGTCCTCCGGCACCTCATCGGAGTCCGAGCCGCGCCCATAGCGTATGAGGTTGGCGATGCGGTCGATGAGGACGGTGGTCTTGCCGCTCCCGGCTCCCGCCAGTAGCAGCAGCGGCCCCTCCGTGGCCATGACGGCCCCGCGCTGCATGTCGTTGAGGCGGGCAAAATCCCGGGCTATAAACTCCCGCCGGGCCGTGATAAAGCGTTTTTCAAATTCCTGTCTGTCCATAGATATACCTGTCTTTTCTTGATATGGGTATCATTATACACCAAGCCCGTCCAAAAGAAAAGCTAAAAAGTGACCGGATTCCTCGTCGTCGCGGAACCCGCTTTACCTCGGGCCGCAAGTATTCGCCCTCGGGCACCGGGTTCGCTCCTCCTCTCCCCACGCAATACCATTGCGTGGGGACCCCAAAAAAGTGACCGGAGTCCTTACGGACTCCGGTCGATAGAAAAAGAGGATAAAATGAAAAAGGTGAATTATCATGTTCACTGGTATTATGTTACCTCAAATCTTTTAAGAGAAAAACAGTGACATATTGCAAAAGTATTAAATTCTCATTTAAATTTCGTTCATTAAATCAGGAAAAATCAGTCAAAGGCAAAACCGAACCAGGCGAGCCCCGACGGGGACCTGACGGAGTCCGTGTGGAGCATGGCGAAGGGCGTATCCGCGTCCCCCTGGCGCGGGGGCGTCCTGTAGGAAAAGCGCGGGCACCCCACGGCACGGGAGACCAGGGCCGCGGCGTTGTAGACGCTCCCGGAGGGGACGAGCAGCTCCCGGATGTTCGCGCGGTCCCCCTCCACCTCCACGGCGGCACAGCACCGCACGCCGTCGGAAACCACGTAGTAAAGCCCGCCTCCCGAGCGCTTGCAGAGAAGCTCCTGATACTCCAACGCCCTCAGGTCAAAGTCGATATGCTCGCGCCCATGCAAAAGCTCCTCGCGAAGGGCCGCGTAGCCCCGCACCGTCACCAGGGCGGCGCTTCCGGTCAGCGGCAGGCCCACGTCGGTACACTCCCTGACCGTCGCGCCGAAAACCGGCTTGAAGCCGTATTTTTCATAGAAGCCGAAAAGGGAGGGCTCCGCCGGACAGACGGCCCCAAGGCCGCTGCGCGTGGCCTCCCCGACGGCGGCCTCCAGGACCCTTCCGCCGAAGCCGCGGCCCCGGTACGCGGGGTGGGTGCCGTAGGCGTAGATGACCCTGCAGGGCGTCCAGCTGCCCTCGGCCACGTACTCGCCAAGCTTCAACACGTAGGCGGCGGAGACGATCTCCCCGTCCACCAGGTACACCTGGGCCATGCCCGGGGTATAGAGCTTCTCAAAAAAGCCGTCGATGTACTCCGCGGTATCCCCGAACACCTCCCGCCAGAGGGCCTTGAGCCGGGGCTCGTCGCCGGGTACGGATTTTCTCAGTTCTTCACTCATACGGGCTTCCTTTTCCTTCACGCGCTCCAACAGGCGGTGTACTTGTCCACCATCATCGCCGGATGGTAGGACTCCTTCGCCCTGCGCAAATTCTCGATCCCCATGTCCTCCTCGCGGTTTATCCAGACGAGGGAGGGGTACTTTTGCCGCATGTACGCGGCAAACTGCTGATTGATGACGGTATAGGCGCCGTTGACGTGGGGGCTGGCCTTCTCGAAGTGGGAGTCAAGGGTGTCCGGGGAGATCATCTCCCCGACGGTAAAGGCCG
Source organism: uncultured Oscillospiraceae bacterium (assembly GCA_947626585.1). Classification (GTDB taxonomy): domain Bacteria; phylum Bacillota; class Clostridia; order Oscillospirales; family Oscillospiraceae; genus RUG626. The sequence continues at coordinate 197 of CANQSU010000248.1, read as the reverse complement.
CCGGCTCGCCGTCGGCGATGATGATACCGCCGTCAAAGCCCACGTCGAAATAGATCCTCAGGGCGTTCCGGATGGCCTCGGCCTCGCCGGCGTAGTCCTCGTCACGCTCAGCGCCGACGCTCACGAACCACCTGGCGGCCATGTCGTGGCAAAGGTCGATATTGTCACGGGTTATGGGCTCAAAATGCCAATCGTGG
>CANQSU010000247.1 GCA_947626585.1 uncultured Oscillospiraceae bacterium | reverse complement strand
GACGCGGCGGTTCGAGGACATGATCGCCGAGTATACGGGGGCGAAGTATTGCTCTGTGGTGGCGAACGGGACGGTGTCGCTTATGATCGCGCTGCTGGCCTGCGGCGTGCGGCGGGGCGACGAGGTGATCTGCCCGGACTACACGATGGTGGCGACGCCCAACGCGGCGGAGTGCATCGGCGCGAAGGCCGTGTTCGCCGACGTGGAGCGGAGCACGCTGTGCCTGGACTTCGAGAGCATGAAGGCGGCGGTGACGGAGAAGACGAAGGCCGTCATGCTGGTGTCTCTTGGCGGGCGGTATCCGAAGCGGCTGGACGAGATCGTGGCGTTCTGTAAGGAGAAGGGCCTGTGGCTCATCGAGGACGCGGCCCAGTCCCTGGGCAGCTTCCATAACGGCAAACATGTGGGCACATACGGCGACATCGCCAGCTTCTCCTTCAGCTCCCCGAAGATCATCTCCTGCGGGCAGGGCGGCGCGCTCATCACGGACAACAAGGAGCTGTTCGACAAGCTCCTGCAGGTGCGGGACTTTGGCCGGGAGAAGGCCGGCGCGGACCACTATATGACCCTGGGCTTCAACTGCAAGTTCACCGATCTGCAGGCGGTGGTGGGCGTCGAGCAGATGAAAAAGCTGCCGGCCCGGGTGGCCCGGAAGAAGGAAATGGGGCGGCTGTACTGGAAGCTTTTGAGCGGCGTCGACGGCGTGGAGCTGGTGGATACGAACTTCGACGAGACGCCGCCCTGGTTCTTCGACATCATCTGCCAGCGGCGCGGGGAGCTGGTGGAGTATCTGCGGGAGCATGGCGTCGGGACGCGGCTTTCCTATCCGCCGCTGCATTCGGAGCCGGTCTATGGCTATACGGACCAGCATTACCCCGTCACGGAGGCCGTGGCCAACAACATCCTCTGGCTTCCGTCCACGATCACCCTGACCGATGAGCAGATCACCTATGTCTGCCAGTGCATCAAAGATTTTTACAGTAAGTGAAGGGAACAGCGTCTGATGTATACGGATGATGGATTCTATACCCCCGAAGAGCTGCAGAGGCTGGGCGTAAAAGAATATGGGGACAATGTGAAGATCAGCCGGAAGGCCAGTCTTTACATGCCGGGAAAAATGCGCTTCGGCCATGATATCCGGGTGGACGATTTCTGCGTTCTGGTCGGAGCAATCAGCGTGGGTAACTATGTCCATATCTGCACCGGAACCGGTCTCCACGCCAGCGAGGGCTCGATCCGCCTGGAGGATTTTGCAAATATCTCATCCCGTGTGGCGATATACGCGGCCAGCGATGACTACTCCGGCGCGAGCCTGACGAACTCGATCATACCCGGGGGGGGGTATATAAACAGGTAGAGCATAGCGATATCTATATCGGCAAGCATGTGATCATAGGCACAGGGAGCACTGTGCTTCCGGGCGCTGTCATCCCGGAGGGCACGGCGATCGGGGCTATGAGTCTTGTCAAGGGGGCCCTGCGGCCGTGGGGCATCTACGCGGGGGTCCCCTGCAAATGGGTGAAAGAACGCCGAAAAGACCTGCTGGAACTGGAAAAACTATTTCTTGAAAGGGAAGGCGGTAGGCGTCGGGCATAGCTGAAAGTGCACGGCGCGAAGCAAGCGTCATCCTTGGACTTCCTCCACGATCCCCCTGGCCGACGGATAACGATCAACGTCCGCAAGCGGATCGAAATTATATTTTTGATGGAGGAAGAAAAAATGCTTAAGAATGACGGATACTATACGCCTGAAGAACTCAGGGAGATGGGCATCAAGCAGTTCGGAGAAAATGTGAAGATCAGCCGCAAGGCCAGTCTGTATATGACAGATAAGATGACCTTCGGCCACGACGTCAGGATCGATGATTTCTGCCTGCTGGTCGGGGAGATACACATCGGAAATTATGTGCATGTCTGCACCGGGACCGGCCTGCATGCCAGTTCCGGCTCGATAGTGCTGGAGGACTTCGTGGGGATATCGTCCCATGTGGCCATATACGCGGCAGGGGACGATTACTCTGGGGAATATATGACCAATCCTATGGTGTCGGATGAATTCAAAAAGATCGTATCCACCGATATCGTGATAGGCCGCCATGTCATTATCGGGACGGGAGCCAAGTTCCTGCCCGGATCGGTGGTGGCGGAGGGCGACTCCATTGGCGCGCTGACGCTGGTAAGAGGGAAATTGGAGCCCTGGAAGATCTACGCGGGGATCCCCTGTCGGGCGGTCGGCGACCGGAAGAAGGACCTGCTTAAGCTGGAACAGGAGTTTCTGAAGTCCGTAGAAGCAAAGAAGTAAACCGATAGCACAAATCATCCTTGTTATCAGTTAACATGTTAGAAAAAGGGGTCAGTTATGAACATCATCATGCTGTCGGGCGGATCGGGGAGGCGGCTGTGGCCGCTGTCCAGCGAGACCCGTTCCAAACAATTTCTAAAGGTCCTGCGGGCGCCGGATGGGAGCCACGAGTCCATGATCCAGCGGGTGTACCGACAGCTGCATGAGGCGGGGATAGACGCGCCCATCGTCATATCCACCACGGACGCGCAGAAGGACACGATCAAACAGCAGCTGGGCGACGATGTGGCCATCGCGCTGGAACCGGAGCGGCGGGATACGTTCCCAGCCATCGCGCTGGGGGCCGTGTATCTGGCATGTGAAATGCACTGCGGCATGGACGAGACAGTGCTGATCATGCCGGTGGACGCCTATGCGGATGGGGAGTACTTCCGGACGATCCGGAAGATGGACCGGGCGGTGCAGAGCGGCGCGGCCGACATGGTCCTGATGGGCATCCGGCCTACTTATCCCGCCACAAAGTACGGTTACATCGTCCCGGCGGCGGAGCAGACCTCGGAGCTGATGCACATCGAGTCCTTTGCGGAGAAGCCCACGGAGGAGCGCGCCAAGGCGCTTCTGGACCGGGGCGCGTTCTGGAACGGCGGCGTATTCGCCTTTAAGATGGGCTATATCCTGGACGTCGTCCGCCGGTATATTGAGCCGAAGAGCTATGAATATCTGCGGGAGAACTACGGCAAGCTCAGGAAGATAAGCTTCGACTACGAGGTGGTGGAATCCTGCCAGTCCATCGCCATGGTGCCCCACTATGGGATGTGGAAGGACCTGGGGACCTGGAACACCCTGACGGATGTGATGCAGACGCCCTACGCGGGAAAGGTCTTCTGCGGCGAGGGGATGGACAACACCCACATCATCAACGAACTGGACATCCCCATCATCTCGCTGAACATCAAAAACGCGGTGATCGCGGCGTGCCCGGATGGGATACTGGTGTCGGACAAATGGGCCAGCGGCCTTATCAAGCCCTATGTGGACCAGATCGACCAGCGGCCCATGTATGAGGAGCGGCAGTGGGGCAGCTACAAGGTGCTG
>CANQSU010000246.1 GCA_947626585.1 uncultured Oscillospiraceae bacterium | reverse complement strand
GTGACCGTCTGCTGCGCGGCGCTGTCGCACCTGACCCAGAAGGCCGCCGACCTGAAGGACGACAACGACCTGACCATATGAGGTGCCTGTATGATCACTGTGAATCTTGACGTGATGCTGGCAAAGCGGAAGATGAGCCTGACGGAGCTTTCCGAAAAGGTTGACATAACGCTTGCCAATCTGTCCATACTCAAGACCGGGAAGGCCAAGGCGGTTCGCTTTTCCACCCTGGACGCCCTGTGCCGCGCCCTTCAATGCCAACCGGGGGACATTTTGGAGTTTACGGAGGACGGGGAGGCATGAAAAAGCGGCTCTTCTCCTGCTCACCGGGTGCGCGGTCAGGACATCCGGAGCCAGGTCACCCGGGAGCCGGGCATACTACCTGTTCGCGTATCTGACTTTTTCAACAAACAGATCCGCCGTTCTTCTTTTAGCGTATCTGTCAGCCGCATGCGGTAATCTCCCTGGTTCCGTTTTTTTACGCGTTCGGAAAGGAGTTTTTTATGGAAAACGAAAATAAGAAACCTGAGATCCTTCAGCCCGCGGAGGTCCCCGACCAGATCCCCGCGCCGGAGCCCGTGGTCTTCTCCCCCTTCGACTGGCTGGCCGTCGTCCTCGGCATCGCCCTGGGGGCGCTGTGGTTTGAAGTGTTTGACTTTGCGAGTATTGTGCGGGTGCCGGGACTGGGACAGACGGCCTTTGTGCTGGCGGCGCTGGCCGCCGAGTGTGTTTACCTCCGGGGTAAGCTCCGGCCCACCCGCGCCGGCCTCTTTCTCGTGATCTGCACCGTATTGCTGGCCGTGGCCTCCGGGCTTTTCGGGGACTGGGCGGTGCGGATGATCAACCTGGCGCTGCTTGCCTGCCTGACCCCGGCCTCGGCGCTGGCGTTGGCCGGCAGGGAGTTTCCCGCGCTGGAGCTTTCCGTGATACCCGAGACGGTCAGGCTTTTCATTCCCAACCTGTTCCGGCATTTTCTGAAGCCCTTCCGGGCGCTGCGGCGGCGGGTAAAGGGCGGAAACGCCTTCTGGATCGTTCTGTTGACGCTCCTTATGATGGTGCCGGTGCTGGCGCTGGTCCTGTCGCTCCTTGCCGGGGCGGATCAGGTGTTCGAAGCGGTGCTGGGGGACGTGGGCAGGTTTTTCTCACAAACCCTCTGGCGGGGCCGTTTCCTTTGGCACTGGATCAAGATCGCCGTCTTTGGCCTGATGCTCTTCTCCTTCCTCTGGTCTCTGGCAAGGCCGAATCCCGAGCGGGAGGGGGTAAAAACCGAGCCCGTCACCTTCCCCTGCCTGCCTTACATCGCCGCGCTCACGGCGCTCGATATCATCTACGCGGTGTTCGCCGTCATACAGTTCGTGTTCCTCTTCGGCGGCGCCGAGACGGCGGCCATGCAGGGCGGCTTTGCCCAGTACGCCCGCCGGGGGTTCTTCCAGCTTGCGGCGGTGGCGGGCATCAACCTATGTGCCGCGCTCCTCTGCGTCAGCGCCGGCGGCAAGGGGAAAAAGCTCGTCAACCTTCTGGTCTACGTCCTCGTCGGCCTAACCGCCGTGATCCTAATCTCCGCTCTCTACCGCATGTGCCTGTACATCGGCGTCTACGGCCTGAGTCTTTTGCGGTGCGGCACGCTGGTCATCATGGCGTGGATCGCCGTGGCCCTCGCCGCCGTAACGGTCAAGACCGCCAAGCCCGGCTTTCGTGTGTTCCCCGTATTCGTCTGCGCCTTTCTCATCCTGTGGCTGTCGTTTAATTATGTAAACATCGACGCGGTGATCGCCCGGTATAACGAGGCCGCGTACCGGCGCGGGGACATTGCGGAATATGACCGGGAATACGTCCGCGAGCTGGGGCCGGATAAGGCCGAGAACGACACCGCGGCGTGGCAGAACAAGGTGCTGTTCCCGGAGGGCCGGTGACCCTATATAATGGAGGGTGTTAACCGTGTGGCTAATATTAGGTATCGGAGCAATATTGTCGGCAATTTTGAATCTTGTCCGGACATTCACCGGCAAGGATGCGAGCCGGTTCCGGGTTATCAGCTTATCTCTTACAGCGTTGACGGTCTGCGCCTTTTACAACGACGGCGCTCAAAGAGTTCTCCATGAAGATTGGGGCGGGCTTATGGATATTATGCCCGTCATGTCAAAAACGCTGTGGGTCTGTGTAATTCTCTCTATTCTTGTAAATGGCATCTCATTTCTTATAATAAAACTGCGAAAAAAATAACCGCAAAGAGCAAAATCCCGTGTACCCATTGGATACACGGGATTATTTAATATGGAGCTTATTTCTTCTTTCCAAATTTTCTCGGCTTTCCGGCGCTGCCGCCGAGGGTAGCGTCAAGCTTTCGGACAAGCTCGCGCTGCTCGGCGCTCAGATTTTTGGGAATGGTCACCGCCACGGTGACGTACTCGTCGCCCCGGCCCACGGAGCGGAAATAAGGGATGCCCTTGCCTCTGATGCGGAAGGTTTCGCCGTGCTGGGTGCCCTCGGGAATGGTGTACTTCACCTTGCCGTCCAGTGTCGGCACCTCGATCTCCGCGCCGAGCATGGCCTGGGTCACGGTGATGGGGATCTCGCACAGGACGCTGGTGCCCTCCCGCTCGAAAAACTCGTGGGGGCGTATGGAGACGGTCAGCAGGATATCGCCCGCGGGGCCGCCGTTGTAGCCGGCGTTGCCCTGTCCGCCCAGGGACATGGTGACGTTGTTCTGGATGCCGGCGTCGATGTGTACGTTGACGCTCCGCTGGCGTCTCACTCTCCCCTGGCCCTTGCACTTGGGGCAGGGGTCCTTGACGATCTTGCCCTTGCCGTGGCACCGGGGGCACTCGGACTGGACCTGACTCACGCCAAATATGCCCCGCTGCGTGGTGACGGTATATCCGGAGCCGTGGCAGTCCGGGCAGGTCTCGGCCTTGGAACCCCTGGCGCAGCCGGAACCGCCGCACTCGTCGCAAAGCTCGATCCGGCTGACGTTCAGGGTCTTGTCACAGCCGAAAGCGGCCTCCTCAAAGCTCAGGGACACGCCCAGGCGTATGTCCTCCCCCGGCCGGGGGCCGTTTCTGGTCCTGGCGCGTCCACCTCCGCCGCCGAAGCCGAACATGTTGAACAGGTCGTCCAGTCCCCCGAAGCCCGAGAAGTCGAACCCACCCCCGCTGAAGCCGCCGTTCTGGGCGGCGTAGCTGGGGTCCACGCCGGCAAAGCCGAACTGGTCGTACTTGGCCCGCTTGTCCTTGTCGGACAGGACCTCGTAGGCCTCGCCGGCCTCCTTCATTCTCTGCTCGCACTCCTTGTCGCCGGGGTGCAGGTCCGGGTGGTTCTCCTTGGCGATCTTGTAGAACGCCTTTTTCAGCTCCGCGTCCGTGGCCGTCTTTGGGACGCCCAGGACCTCGTAATAATCTCGCTTGTCTGCCATAGA
>CANQSU010000245.1 GCA_947626585.1 uncultured Oscillospiraceae bacterium | reverse complement strand
GACAGCCTGGAGCGCAACGAGTCCCGCCGCCGGGAGTTCATCGCCAACGTCTCCCATGAGCTGCGCACGCCCATGACATCCATCGCAGGCTTCGCCGACGGCATCCTGGACGGCACCATCCCGCCTGAGGAGGAGAAGAAATACCTGCAGACCATCTCCTCGGAGACGAAGCGTCTGGGCCGGCTGGTGCGGAGCATGCTGGACATGTCCCGGCTGCGGGACGCGGACCCGGCCCGCCGGGAGCAGAGCTTCGAGCTGGGGGAGATGGTGGTGCAGACGCTGCTCAACTTCGAGAAGAAGGTGGACGCCAAGCGGCTGAACGTGGACCTGCATATGCCGGAGGACGCGCTGCGCGTCAAAGGCGATGTGGACGCGCTGACCCGTGTGGTGTATAATCTGCTGGACAACGCCATCAAATTTGCCTATGTGGGCACGGAGCTGTCCGTGAGCATATGGAAGGAGAACGGCCGGGCGTACACCGCCGTGCAGGATACCGGCCCCACCATCCCGCGGGAGGAGCTGCCGCTGATCTTCGACCGGTTCCATAAGGCGGACCGGTCCCGCAGCCGGGATCGGGAGGGCGTGGGTCTGGGCCTTTATATGGTCCGGCAGATCCTGTCCGACCACGATCAGGATATCTTCGTCACCAGCGACGACGGCGTGACCGTGTTCACCTTCACCCTGGCCCTGGCGGAGACGGGCCGCAGCCAGAAAAATGAATCGGGCGCCAGGGACAGCGCCCGTGACAATGTTTGACAGCAGTCAAGGGAGGAGCAACGAATGTCTGACAAAATGACCCCCGGCCCCGGCGCATACGGCGCGCCCGGCCAGGATTCGGCGAGCGCATGGTATCGGGCCGCCCCGGCCCGGCCCGCCCCGCCGCCGCCCCTGTCTGCCGGGGGACCGTCCCCGCAGCCGGACAGGCGCCGCCGCAAAAGGACCAAGATCATATCCCTGAGCGTATGCGGAGCGCTGCTGTGCGCGGCGCTGGTCGTGGCGGTGTGGCAGGGCGACCTGGCCCGCCGCCTGCGCGATCTGAGCGCCGCGCGGGCCTACCGCTACGGCGACAGTTTCGGCTATGACTTCGGCGCCGGCGCGGAGGATGAGCAGACGCCGGCGGATGATTATGAGGATTACCGGGACTATTTCGCCAACTACTATACCGGCTCCAACGAGATCGACCTGCCCGCCGCCGACATCGGCACGGGGGTGACGCTGGACCTGCGGGCCCAGCAGGGCGACGAGCTGAGCATGCAGGAGATATACGACCGTGTCAGCCCCGCCGTGGTGGGCATCACTACCTATTTGGACGGGGAGGAATACAGCTGGGGCACCGGGGTGGTGTTCACCGCCGACGGCTATATCATCACCAACACCCACATCCTGCAGGGCTGCAACGGCGCGCAGATCATGTTCCCGGACGGGCGGAGCTTTGACGCGCAGCTGGTGGGCGCGGATGAGGCCAGCGACATCGCGGTGCTGCGCATCGAGGACGGGGAGAGCCTGCCCTTCGCGGAGTTTGGCCGCTCCGCCTCTCTGCATGTGGGGGACGAGGTGGTGGCCATCGGCAACCCGCTGGGAAAGGACTACACCGGCACCATGACCAACGGCATCATCTCCGCCATCGACCGCAATGTGACATACGAGGGCCATACCATGACCCTGCTGCAGACCAACGCGGCGCTGAATGAGGGCAACTCCGGCGGCCCGCTCATCAACGCCCAGGGCCAGGTCATCGGCATCACCAATATGAAGATCATGTCCAGCTACTTCACCACGGTGGAGGGCATCGGCTTTGCCATCCCCTCGTCGGTGGTCAAGCAGATCGCCGACCAGCTGATCGAGACGGGACTGGTGCCCGGCAATCCCACCATCGGCATCGTGGCCGGGCCGGTGGGCACGGAGGCCATGATGCTGTACGAGCTGCCGGAGGGCCTTTACGTGACCGAGGTGAGCGAGGGCTCCGACGCGCTGGAGAAGGGCCTGCGGGCGGGCGATGTGATCACCGCCGTCAACGGCGAACATGTGACCAGCGTGGCACAGGTGAACGAGATAAAGGACGGTATGGAGGTGGGCGACGTCGTCACCGTGAGCGTGTACCGGGACGGAGAGAGGCTGGAGCTGGAGATCGCTCTGGTGGACAAGGCGGATATCAAGTAAAAAACCGCATATGCCTGACAAAAGGTAAAAGGCGGGGCCGCTGGCCCCCGCCTTTTACTGGATTTCCTTGGATCTCGGGAATGGTATGACGCTGTGCTCCTGTGAAAATATGTAAAGGTTCTCTGCGTCCTGCTGGGCCTGCATGAGAATGCTTTTTCCCTGCGCGGCGTCGCCCTTTTCCATTGCCTCCAGTGCGTCAGTTATCCTGTTGAACAGCAAATGATAGAGCTGCTTATAGAGTTCCTCCATGTCGGCCTCCCAAATACCCTGACATTAACCGATATTGGTTAATATGATTATATATCTTTTTCGGTTAACATTCAAGCAGGAAATGGAGCTTGAATGTTATGATATCATACGATAACCTCTGGAACGTGATGCGGGAAAAGGGAATATCGCAGTATTCCCTGATAAAGGACTACCATATCAGTCCCGCGCAGATCACAAGGCTGAAAAGAAACGAGAGCGTCAGTACCCACACAGTAGAAGTGTTTTGCAGGATACTGGACTGTGAAGTGGGAGATATAATGCAATATATCCCCGATGGGGAGTAAAAGGCGGGGCCGCTGGCCCCGCCTTTCAACGTCCGTTAAGTTTACATAATGTGTTCTTCCGCGCAGTCGTCCCGGACGCGCATGCCCATGTCCTCCCGTGTGCCGGTGGGGAATTTGGCGATGCCGGTGCTGTCGAACTTGGCGGCGAGCCGTGTCTCCGGGTCCAGGCGCGGATTTGCCCCTGTCACGTCAGGGCCGTGCCTTCAATTCTGGCTGCCACTCTGGGACTTGTTCTGAGAATTGTTCTGGCTGTTGTTCTGGGACTTGTTCTGAGAGTTGTTCTGGCTGTTGTTCTGGGACTTGTTTTGAGAATTGTTCTGGCTGTTGTTCTTTTTGCTGGACATCGTTATCACCTCGCCGATAGTATGCCGCGGGAAAAGGGCGGTTATGCGTGCGGATGAAAACAGTCCTCGGGCGGCCGCGGCGGTTTTGTGCACCTGGGAGAATAATTGCCGGACGGAGTGTTTTTTCCTTGACAATTTCTGCATATTGAAGTTTAATATGTATGACCATAATAGGCGTGACATGGGCTTTTTTCCATCACGCTCTTTGATAAGTCAATAAAATTCACAGGAATATAAAGGAGGAACCCCAAGTAATGAAGTACGTCTATCTGTTTACGGAGGGCCGCGCGGACATGCGCGAGCTGCTGGGCGGCAAGGGCGCCAACCTGGCCGAGATGACCAACATCGGCCTGCCCGTCCCCCAGGGCTTCACCAT
>CANQSU010000244.1 GCA_947626585.1 uncultured Oscillospiraceae bacterium | reverse complement strand
GTTCGTGAAAGCCACGCGCAAGACACAAAATATCCATGGAATTCCCGTGAGTTGACATAATACACCGAATTTTGCGGCTTTTTGGCTCATTCAGTCAATATTTGCATGACCCGGCAATGACCAGCACGCAAAAAGATGCCCCCGGGCCGAGGCCCGGGGGCTTTGAATGCGGTTAGGGGTTCAGGGGTTTTGCGTTAAATCACGCCTTGGCGTCGCACCAAGTGCCTTCGCCCTCGGTAACGGCCTGGAAGGAGCAAATCTTCGTCTCGGTCTTACCCACGTCCTTGATATCGTTCGTGGAAGCAGACCAGAGGTAGGAAACCTCAACGGTCTCGCCGCTCTTCCAGTCCTTGACCTTCTCATATACGCCCTTGTTATCGGCGAGATCCTTCAGGCAGAAGCGCCAGCCCTGCGCATCACCAGTGCCCTGTGTATCGACATAGAAGTAGCCGACCATACCACTGGTCTTACCCACGAACTTGATGACCAGGTAATGACTCTCATGGCTAGTCGTTGTCACTGCGTCATACTTCAGGATATAGTGGTGGTTCTTCTGCGGATTCTGGGGATCATCCGTGTCAATGTTCTTGCCGGAGTTCTCATACACGCCCTGATTCAGGGATGTGATGTGATCCTTCTTGATTTCAGTCACGCCGTCGTCCGCGAACTTGACGGCAGTGTTCCAGTTCTTGGCCTCAATCTTGCCGTAGTCACTCTCGCTCTCGCCGAACGCCACGGTGATGTCAGCGCCAGCTTCCAGCGTATCAGCGGTCAGAGAGCCGCCGGCTGCGACAGTGACCTCAGCCTCAGCGGGAACAGTGCCCACGGTCAGCTTGCCGTCCTTGGTGACCTCGATAGCAGCGCCATCCGCGGCCTCCAGAGTGCCCTTGATCTCGGTGGTGCCATCGACCTTGAGGGTGTTGCCCTTGCTCAGAGTCACGTTGCCTTCGACGGTGCCTTCCAGCTTGACTTCCTTAACGCCCTCGGGGACAACCAGAGTCTCGCCCTTCGCGGGGGCGGCAAGCGGCTTAGTGGGATCGACGACGCTAAGAGTCACGGTCACATCTTCGGTCACGCCGCTCACGGTCACGTTGTAGGTGGCGCCGCCAGCGGTCACACCGGCGCTGGTCAGCTCGATCTTCACGGTCGCGGTGTTCTTCTTCCCGGTCACGGTGGCAACCAGAGTCGTGTTTGCATCGTTCTGAGGAGCAGTGATCTCAAACACAACATCGGCGCCGGTAGTCGTCTTCTTATTGGGGTCGGGCAGCTTGATCCGCTGAGTATCATCGGTCGCTAGAGTCACGGTGTAGGAAGGTTTGATATCCTCGCCGGGATTTACGGTGTCGCTTGTGCTGCCGCCCTTCTCGACGATGTAGATCAGGTTCACATAGCCGTCGGCGTCGAACTGATACACGATCTCGTTTTCGCCATAGACGTCAGCATCGTCAAGGGTAGTCAGAGCGTAGGTCTGCTGGACGCTCTTACCGGTGGTGGGATTCACCAGGTAGACCTGGCAGTCGTCGGCGAGAGTCAGATACTTGTCGTAGACTCTGCCGCTATTCTGAGAAACATCACTTTCATTCTCAAGGACATCGTCCTTCACGTTCCAGCCCTTACCCGCAGCAATGCCGAAGTAGGGAGTATTGGCGGGGTCATTGACATAGGTCGCCACATCCCAACCGTTGTTGGTCTTGTTGCTGTAGATGTAAAGGCCGGTGTTCAGAACCTTGTCGGTAACGTTAGCGGTGAGGGTCAACGTCTGGCCGTCCGTGCCGTTGATGATGGCACCATACACGTTCTGATCGCTGGTAGTAGTGACGAACTGGGGATTGGTCATCAAATAGGCATAGTTGAGAACTTTCTCAGCCTCAGGAACCTGCTGCTTGTTGGCGTTCAGGACAAGGACGTAATCGGCGCGGCCGTCGTCGTCGGTGTCGAACGCGCTGACCTCAAGATAAAGGTTAGCATCATCCTGACCGTCAATGTCGCCGGTACCTTTGGTGGGGGCAGGAGCGGTAGAGGCATTGGGCTTGGTGTTGTCGTAGCTCATGTCCATAACGCTCTTGAAGCCATCGCTGATGGTGAAGTTCTTGAACTGGTACTCGTCGGCGGTGTAGTTGTAGCCGTAATTGGCAACAAAGTACGTGGTGCTGCTGTCAACCAAGATGTTGCTAATGCCGTTCGCTCCGCCATTGATGCTATTTCTAATGAGCCAGAAAGCGTTGGCTTCGCCGCGCTCAAGGCGGGTGTCGGGGTTATAAGCCACGACATAGCTGTTAGCGACCGTACCGGCAGGAGCGACAGTGTAATAGCCGTTGGCGATAGGCGTGATCTTCGCGAGAATGCCCGCGTCCTTATTCTCACCATCGACTAAAGGTGCAGGGTTAGTAGTTTCATTCCAGAATGTATTGGCGGCTTTCTGAGCGTTGGCTGCGCTGGTGTAGGGCTTCTGGGTGGTGGGATCAACGCCATAAACTGTGGTGGTGCTGCCGTCGGGCATCAGCATGTTATAGGCGATGACATACTGGTTGGTGGTGCCGGTGACCAGAGCAATATTGACGGAGGTAACGACACCAACATTGGAGACGGGATTTGTGTCCACGCCCAGCACGTTGTTCTGGGAATCCAGATACACGGTGTAGGTCTTGCCGATGTCCTGGGTCAGGATCCGCTGGACGCTGGAGCCAACGACAGGAGCGGCCGCGGTGTTGTAACCGTAGGTGTAGTTGTAGCGGTAGGTCTCGCCGTCGGTGCCCTTGAAGCCGACCTCGGTGAGGGTGGTCGCAGCGGTGCCGTGAGGCGTCCAGTTGGCGGAATCACGAATGATCTCGCTGACGGTAACGGACTTGGCGGTGACCTTCGCGGATTTGATAACCTTAACTGTCTCGCCGTCAAAGGCATTTCTCGGAGAGGTCGTCACGACGTTGACGTAGAGCATATCGCCAACTGCATACTCATTGGTTTCAATCGTTGCCTTAGCGGTGATGGGAGCAGCCGTCGCTTTCCCCATAGCGGTAGCGCTGTTGGGGTTGGCGACCTTGTTGCCATAAACCGTGAGGGTAGCCGTGGCCTTGACAATGACGTGGCCGGCGGGGTCCGTCACTTTGTCAGTGGTGCTGACGACCTTCGCCAGGTAGGTGTCGATGTAGACGATGACGCCATTGTCCTTATAGACCAGCGTGTGGCGGCCCTGGTGGCCGATGGTGTTGACGGTTTCAAGAGGATCGATGGTTTCGGAACCAACATTGAGGACACCGTTGGTGTAGGTCTTGAATTCGGTATCATCCTCCAGACCGCAGTCTTTGGCTACCTTGCACTCGGGAACGGGTACCCAATAGTCCTTATAAGCGGGAGCGGTGACAACATCCCAGGTGTACTCAACGGGCTTAACAGGATAGGTGAACTTAATGCCGTGGGTAACGGTGGTGCTGCCGGGAT
>CANQSU010000243.1 GCA_947626585.1 uncultured Oscillospiraceae bacterium | reverse complement strand
ATAGAGCCCGTAGGCCTCCTCAAAGCTCATGGTCCCCATGGGTGCCAGCATGGCCCCGGTGGGCCCCAGATCCAGCGCCACGCGCTTGGCTCCCGCCTCCCTGGCGAGCCTGATCCCGGCGGCGACGACCTCGACCACCTTCTCCGCGCTCCCCAGCTTTTTGGAGTTGGCCCCAAAGGTGTTGGCCGTGATGATATCCGCCCCGGCGTTTACATAATCTCTGTGTACCGCCCGCACGGTATCGGGATCGGTCAAATTGAGCAGCTCCGGCAGAGCGCCGGTTTTCAACCCCCGCTTCTGAAGCTCCGTCCCCATCGCGCCGTCTATCAGTGTAAAGCTCTTATCCGCCACAGCCAAACCCCTCTTTCCTGAATTCGCAGTTATCACGGTTCTCGCACCTCTCGCAGCTGGTGCCGCCCCGCTTGACCCCGGCGTCCTCCGGGTAAAGCCCCATCAGCGCCGACACGCTCTTTTTCGGGAGCATCAGCATGGAATCCGTCAGCGTGATTCCCAGCCTTGTCCCGGCCTCAATGACGCCCAGCACCTCCGGCTGCTGCTCGATGGGAAAGTCCCCATACCCCGGACTGTACCGGTAGCTTGTCACCAGTCCGCGCGACCGCGCGTACTCCTCCGCCTCCCGCTGGCACCTGTCCGCCACGCTCTCAATGAGCGCCGTGCAGGCCGCGTTGAAGATGACCTCCCCGGCGGCCGACCGCCGCGAAAGGCGCATCATCTCCCGCTCCACCTCAAATCCCAGGGTCGCCGCCATGACGACGCAGGCCACGGCCCCGGCAAGGTGCTTTTTGATATCCCGTCCCAGGAACACGACCCCCGTCCCGGCCAGCTCCGGCTGTCCGTTTTCATCCTCCGTCAGCTCAAAGGCCCGCCAGAAATACCGGGGCTTGGCGATTTCCAGACACCTTTTCGACATCTCGTCAATGAGCCGGTCCAGCTCTGGACTTATCTCCTGCCCCCGGTGACCCAGATATCGCAGGACCTCGCTTTTTTCAATGGAAACCTCAGAATCCGGCATCCCTCAGCGCCCCCATCTCAAATTTCGCCACCTCGGGCTTGTTCATGGTGTAGATATGGATCCCGCTGACCGCGCCGCTCTCCGCCAGCTCAATGATCTGCCGCGCCGCGTACTCCATCCCGGCCTTCAAAAGGGACTCCGGGTCGTTTTCATACCGGTTCACCATCCGGATCACCGCCGAGGGCAGGCTGGCGCCGCACATAAAGACCATCCGGGTGATCTGGCTCTTCCCCATGATGGGCATGATCCCGGCGTCCACCGGCACGGTGACGCCCGCCGCCCTGGCCTTGTCGATGAAGCGGTAAAAGGCGCTGTTTTCAAAGAAAAGCTGGCTCAAAAAAAACTCCGCCCCGGCGTCCTGCTTCTCCTTCAAATGCCGGATGTCCGCGTCAAAGTCGTCGCACTCCACATGCCCCTCCGGGTAGCACCCGCCTCCCACGCAAAAGTCGGTCCTCTCCCTGAGATACCGCACCAGCTCCGCGCCGTACCGAAAATCGCGGGTCACGCTCCCGGGCAGCTTGTCCCCTCTGAGGGCAAAGACGTTGGATATCCCCTGGGCCCTTATGTCCTCAATGACCCCGTCCACGCCGGCGCGGGTGGAGTTGACGCAGGTCACGTGGGCCACCGCCGGGATACCGTACTCCCGCTCGATGATCCCCGTCAGCGCCGCCGTGTTCTTCCCGTTCCCGGACCCTCCGGCGGAGCAGGTGACGGAGATAAAATCCGGCTCCGTCCCCGCCAGCGCGTCCAGCGTGTCCCGCAAGGTCTCCACTTTCAGCTCCCCCTTGGGCGGGAATATCTCGTAGGATATCGGCAGTTTTTTTGTTCTGTATATGTCTCGGATGTACATGATATCGACCTCTCAATTCGTCTGTTCAAGCCCGTCATTGGGGCGGGACGCCAAGCTCCCGGCACTTCTCTCTATGGCGAGGGTATATTCATCCGCCCTCGGGGCCTCGTCCAGCTCCGGACAGGGCTTATGATACGGCTCCAAATTTGTCACCGTCCCTTCACTTCAACGCCTCGACCCACCGGCCGTCCTCCCTGTAGAAAAACTGCTCGGAAAGCCCGTCCTCCGTAAACAGCCTCAGCATCGTCTCCATGCCGCCGGCAAGCTCCATTTCAGGCAGCTCCCGGAGGGATACCCAACGGACCTCTCCCTCGCCGGAGGAGGCGAGAGTGCCCGTAAACCGGCACGTCTTGTAACAAAGCACCGTGTACCTCGTCCCGTCCTCGCGGGTCCAGTCCTTGATGCCGCACAGCGCGAGGTCAGAGACGGTGAGGCCCGTCTCCTCAAAGACCTCCCTGATAACCGCGTCGGTGAAGGACTCCCCCTTCTCCACGTGCCCGCCGGGAAAGGTGACCCCGGGCCAGTCCGGGTCCACACGGTCCTGGATCAGCACATTGCCCGCGCCGTCGGTGACCATGCACATGTTGGTGAAGATCACCTTTTCCGTCCTGTCCATTTCTCACTCCCCCGTCAGCCTGATCGGATGCCTCACCACGGTCCTCAACTTTTCCGGGGCGCACTTGCGCGGGTCGGAGAGGTATATCTCGTGATGCCGTCTTATATCCGAAATATCCAATTTATAGCCCTGTTCCTCCATATACCCGTGCATCAGCTCCACGGTGGCGGGCTCCGCGTCGTAGGGTCCCAGATGCATACACTGTACGCACAGCCCCTCCCGGACGTGGAGAAATTCGACCTTGGAAAAGTCCGTCTTTTTCTTACGCGCGGCCTCGTTTACGGCCCAGTCGAATTCCTCCTTCGTCACGAAATCCGGCAATCTTATACAGGAGATAAACTCCAGATCGTCCTTGCGCGTGTAGTCGATGCCGTCGGAAACGCCGCCCTGGGTCCAGAATCCCTCCAGAGGCGGCACAACGTAGTCAAAATACCCCTCGATACGGTGGTCCCCCAGCTTGCTCATTTTGATGGTAAAGGCGACGCCGTACAGGAGCCCGATCGACTCCCTGTACTCCCCGCCCTCCGCGTTGGGATCGCCCCGCCCCCGCACGGCGATATAGCTCATCTCCGGCACGTCCACAATAGACGGCTTATTTTTCGGCATATAGAATTCCTTATATTCCTTTTTAAAATCAAACGCCATGGGACGCCTCCTTGTAAAGCGCATAGTAAAAAGTTAAGGTGACAATGAGCGCGGGGCAAGGCGGAGGACGCGGAGGAGCCGGCGCCCGTATGAGGAAGCACGGGTAAGGGTCCTTGCCCGCGCTTCCGATAACGCGTCCCCTCAGCCTCCCCTTCATAAGGGGAGGTGGCCCCACGGGGCCGGTAGGGTCGAGGGTGAAGGGTTTTGCCGGTGCCTGAATTCCACGGGAATCGGAACCCTCGACCCCTCAGTCACGGCCGCGCCGTGACAGCTCCCCTTACGAAGGGGAGCCCAGTGCGAGGGTAAGGGTCCTTGCCCGCGCCACCGATAACGCGT
>CANQSU010000242.1 GCA_947626585.1 uncultured Oscillospiraceae bacterium | reverse complement strand
AATCTCTCCCTGATGGATATCGGCGAGCATTTCGAAAACCGCAATCACTCCACGGTGCTGTCCTCTATCCGCAAGGTGGAGGACCTGATAAAGACCGATCCGGACACCGCCGCCGCCATTCGGGATATCACCTCTAACCTCAACGCCAGAAACCAGTAAATTTTCCACATTTTTCTGTGGATTGTCTGTTTTTACGCTGTTGAAAATATTTTTTCTCTCTGCAAACCATTTTGACTGTTGATAACTGTTTTATTTTTCAACACGTCTTTCAACATCGATTTTTCTTTTCTATCAGGGCTTTTTTAAGGTTTTCCACATTCATTTTGCCTACTACTAACACTACTAAGAAATATGCTTTCTTGCTTTCTATAAGGAGGAACGATATGAAATTTTCCTGTGAGAAGTATCTGCTGCAGGCGGCGGTGACTACGGCGGGCCGCTGCGCCGCGGCGAAAAGCCCCCTGCCCACGCTGGAGGGTCTGCTCATCCAGGCGGGCGCGGATGTGCGCGTTACGGGCTACGACCTGAAAAAGGGGATATACACCACCATCCCGGCGGACGTGGCCGAGCCCGGTTCCATCGTGCTGGGCGCCAGGTTTCTGAATGATATCGTCCGCAGTTTGCCCGGCGGGATCGTCACCGTCAGCGTGGACGAGGGATTCAGCACCCGCATCGAGTGCGGAGATTCCCACTTCACCACCGTGGGCACCGACAGCGGGGATTATCCCGATCTGCCCTCCGTAGACAGGGAAAAGGCGATCTCCGTGCCGCAGAACATCCTCAGCAGGATGATACGGCAGACGGTATTCGCCGTCAGCGACAATGAGAGCCGGCCGGTGTATACGGGCGAGCTGTTCGAGGTGAAGGGCGATACGCTCACCGTCGTGGCCGTGGACGGCTACCGGCTGGCTCTGCGGCGGGAGAGCGTGGCGGTGGGCGATGTGGAGGACTGCTCCTTCATCGTTCCGGGCGCGACGCTGAACGATCTGGAAAAGCTCTGCGGCGACACGGACGAGAAGGTGTCCATCACCGTCGGCGCCAAGCATATCTCCTTCGTGGTCGGCGATACGGTGCTGGTATCCCGGCGTCTGGAGGGAGAATTCCTCAACTACAGCCGCTCCATCCCGGCGGAATTTTCCATCGTGCTGCAGGCGGATAAGGAGGAGCTGGTACAGGCGGTCAGCCGCGTGGCTATCATCATCGACGAGAGAACGAAGGACCCCCTGAGACTGAAGCTGGAGAACGGGAGCATGACCATCTTCTGCCGCACCGGCGTCAGCCAGGCGAAGGATCAGTGCCCGGTAAAGGGCGCGGAGGACGGCTCTCTGGAGATAGGCTTCAACAACCGCTATCTGCTGGACGCGCTGAAGGCCGCGCCGGCGGATACGCTGAAGCTGTGCTTCAATAACGCCTCCTCCCCCTGCGTCATCGCGCCTGCCGACGGCGGCGACGGCTTCTCCTATATGGTATTGCCCGTCCGTTTGAAAGCCGGCGCATGAGGGTAGAGCGTATCGCCCTGTCCGGCTTTCGCAACTATGACGAGCAGACGGTCGCCTTTGAGCCGGCGGTGAATGTGATATGCGGGCCCAACGCCCAGGGAAAGACCAACCTGCTGGAGGCGGTGTATCTGCTCACGGGGGCTCACAGCTTCCGCACCCGGTTCGACAGGGAGCTGATCGGCTTCGACTGTGATTGGGCCAGCATCCTGGCAGATGTGGACAGCGGCGGACGCAGCCAGACCGTGCGGCTGCTGTTTCAGAAGGGACAGCGGCGGCAGGTGACGGTGGGAGGCGTGAAAAAGACCTCCGCGTCCCTGGCGGGCGTCATGACCGCGGTGCTGTTTTCCCCGGACGACCTTTATCTCATCAAGGAGGGCGCCGCGGCCCGCAGGCGGCTGATGGACAGCGCCATCTGCCAGCTGCGGCCGGGCTATGCCGGTCTGCTGGCGGACTATAACAAGCTATACGAGAACAAAACGCGCATATTGAAGGATTGGCGGGAAAAGCCAAGCCTGTTGGCGGCCCTGGACGAATTTTCCGATGGCCTTGCACGGTGTTCGGCACGGATGATCCGTTACCGGGCCTCCTTTGTGGAAAGGCTCGCCGCCGCCGCGGCCCCCATCCACCGGGACTTCTCCGGAGCGCGTGAGGAGCTGCAGCTTTCCTACAGGACCGTGAGCACGGTGACGGACACGAAGGCTCCCGCGGAGCAGATATACGAGCAGGTGTGCGCCCACCAGGCGGCCCACCGGCAGGCGGAGCTGGACGCGGGAGCGTGTCTGACGGGCATACACAAGGACGATCTGGATATAAGTCTGAACGGGACCTCCGCCCGCAGCTTCGCCTCTCAGGGGCAGGCCAGGACCGCGGCGCTGAGCGTGAAGCTGGCGGAGAGGGAGATATTCAAGGCCGAGACGGGAGAGTATCCGGTGCTGCTGCTGGACGACGTGCTCTCGGAGCTGGACGCCGCCCGGCAGGAGTTCGTGCTCAACCGGATCGGCGGCGGCCAGACGCTGATCACCTGCTGCGAGGACGAGAACATCAGCCGCCGCACCGGCGGACGGGTGTTTACCGTGGACCGGGGGCGCATCCGGTAAAGGGGGGGAGCCGGGATGTACATCTATCTGGGCGGCGACGCCGCCGTGGAGGATAGCCGGATCGTGGGGCTCTTCGACCTGGACAACACGTCCTGGTCCCACCTGACAAGAAAATTCCTCTCCCGTGCCCAGCGGGAGGGACTTGTAAAGAGCGCGGCGGAGGATATCCCCCGCACCTTCGTGCTCTGTACAGATCAAACAGTCATTTTGACCCAGCCCAGCACCGCCGCTCTGGCGCGCCGGCTGGAATACCAGGAGAGAATATAATGGCAGAACTGAACGAAAAAGTAACACAGGAGTATGACGCGTCGAAGATCCAGGTCCTGGAGGGGCTGGAGGCCGTTCGTACGCGTCCGGGCATGTACATCGGCTCCACCTCCGCCTCCGGCCTGCACCATCTGGTGTATGAGATCGTGGACAACGCCATCGACGAGGCGCTGGCCGGGTACTGCGACCACATCCAGGTGGTCATCGAGCCGGGGGACGTCATCAGGGTGACCGACAACGGCCGGGGCATCCCCGTGGATATCCAGGAGCAGACGGGCAAGCCCGCTCTGGAGGTAGTGTATACCGTGCTGCACGCCGGCGGCAAGTTCGGCGCGGGCGGCTACAAGGTCTCCGGCGGTCTGCACGGCGTGGGCGCCAGCGTGGTCAACGCCCTGTCCGACTGGCTGGAGGTGGACGTGCACAAAAACGGCCAGATATACCATATGGCTTTCTCCCGTGGTGAAAAGACCGAGGACATGCGCGTCGTCGGCAAGACCGACCACACCGGCACGGTGGTGCGCTTCCATCCGGACCCGGAGATGTTCGACGAGACGGTGTACGACTATGAGACGCTGCACGTGCGCATGCGGGAGCAGGCGTTCCTCAACGCCGGCCTGCGCATCTCCAC
>CANQSU010000241.1 GCA_947626585.1 uncultured Oscillospiraceae bacterium | reverse complement strand
GCTTTCGTTTATGTCGGTGCTATTGCTATTTTGTTGAAATAGCACAATCCTTCCTTATTTTTAAAACAAGCCCTAGATAAGGCGAGGTAAATTTTGCCGGATATTGTGCGGAGGGAATATGGAGCAGAGGAACAATGATATGCTTAAAACAGCGTGTGATATTGCGGATATGAGAAAACCGCAGAAAGGATTAGCGGGATTGTCTCAGCGGAGATTTTTGGTACGCAGTCGGCCAGAGATATGATCTGTGAAGTCAATTTAAAGCAACCGGAGAATTTTCGCCTTTATAATCTGATAACATTTGGCTCTGCGCCAAGTCAACTGCGTAGCAGTGGTGTAAGCATTGCCAGCGCGTCCGCAGATAACCTGAAGCAGGACTTGATATGAAAGCGGTTTTATCTTTTTGCCAAAGCCGCCGGGAAAGGTGCTGAAGCAATCGAGAAGGAATGGCGGGAGGGACGCGGCTGAACGTGCCAGACCACATTTCCGACCATAACCTCTTGCGGAGTGTACGAAAACAGTGGAGGAAAGAATGTCAAAGAGTAAATGTATTGTAACGGAAATGGCTAAAAAGTGCTGTTTCGCAAGTAAAAAATAAATATTTACGTCTTTGTAATCATATACGCATTTTTGCCCTGTAACATTTGTTAATTCTGAAACCCTTTGCGACAGTAAGTGGTGGTTGTGCCGGATTTTGCTGTTCCGGCTGATAAAATCGCCTGTTGACCACATGAATGACCATATCGCCGAGACGGGCCGGATTCTCTGATGGAATCCGGCCCTTGGGTTTTTGCTTTTTTAGATTAGGCGGTGTAAGTCTTGCTCTCCACATCCGCCTTTTCCGACTGTATCCTGGCACGCACCGATGGGATCATCTCGTTCAGGAGCTGTTCACATTCCTCCCTCGTCTTCGCGTACACCGTATGCACCTCCCGTTTGCCTTGAGCGTTTGTTGGGGTGTAGCGGCCTTCGTAGAGGTGGTCGTCGATCTGGTAGATGCCTCCGGTGCCGGACTTGCGGATCTTGCCCATATAGGGTGTGAACGGTTGCGGGGGCTTTGTCTCGACAACACTGTCAGCCGGTGTCGGATATGCTCTGACTTGCTCGCCGTCCCCAATCGCCTTATCGATCCTGTTTGCTGCCTGGATCTGCATGGTGTCGGTGATATGGCTGTAGATGTTGATGGTGGTTGCGGAACGCACATGGCCTATGATGGCGGAGAGGGTCTTAATATCCATCCCGTGTTCAAGTGACGTGGTGGCGAAGGTGTGCCTCAGATCGTGGAACCGCACATCCCTGCAATGCGCCCGCTTGAGGACCTTCTTCATCGTGTGGTATATGCTCTGCGGGTCCATGGGGTTATCCTTGTTGACTGGGGAGGGGAACATCCACTCCGAATCGGTGTGCGTCCGCAGTTCCTTGAGAATATCCACTACCTCTTTTGGAAGTATGATAGTCCTGTCTGAGCTTGCCGTCTTTGGCGCGGAGATGCTGGTCTGGCCCCGGAGATGTATGACCTGTCGCTGGATATGCAGAGCTCCCGTTTCAAAGTCCAGATCCGACCACTTCAGCGCGCTGATTTCTCCGCGCCTCATGCCCGTCGCAAGCTCAAGGATGGCGATCTCATAGAAATCGTTCTGCTTCGCCTGTATGAGGAAGCGCCGCATCTCCTCCGGCGTCAGCACCTGCATCTCCGCCGCTTTCGCCGGAGGCAGTTTACAACCCTTGGCGGGATTGACCGGTATCAGCCCCTCCGCCACCGCCTTTTCCAGCGCCATATGGCAGACGGCGTGGCAGGCTCTGACCATCCGGTTCAAAAGGCCAGGGCCGTATAAATCGACCCTCGACTTACGTCCGCACTTTTTGAGCTCGGAGTAGAATTGCTGCAGGTCGCTGGTCTGGAGCTTGTTCAGCGGTATATCTCCGAGCGACGGGATGGTGTGCAGGTAGATCTGGCCCTCATAGCTTGTCTGCGTCGTGAGCCGTATCGTCGGCTTGGACCAGGTTTTGTACCATAGATCCAGCCAGTCACCGAAGGGCATATCCGGTTTTGCCCGGTGGACGGTGACGCCGCATTCCGCTTTCAGCTTGTCCAGCTTCTCCAGGCACTCGGCCTTTGTCTTTGCCAGGACGTTCCTTGTTTTGGGCAGGCCCTTTTCATCGTAGCCAACGACCACCCGGCCCTCCCAGCGGCCATCCTTTCTCAGGCGGAGGGTCCCGTCACCGGCCTTTCGTTTTCTTGCCACGGCTTCAGCTCCTCTACGAAAAGCTCCTTCATGAACCCGCCAACGATCACGGCGGCGTTCGTCTGCATATCCGTTGTGACGTGTGTGTAGGTGTCCAGTGTGAAGGATGCGCTGGCGTGACCGAGGATACCCGACAGCGTTTTCGCGTCCACGCCTCCGGCCAGGGCGTGGGTGGCGAAGGTATGTCGTATGTCGTGGAAGCGCATGTCCGGCAGACCGTCGGAATTGAGCAGCTTCTTGAGCCGCCCGTAAGCGGCGTTGGGAGATATGGGCTTTTCCGGGTCGAACAGGTCGGGGAACATCCACTCAGATATCGAGGACTTTCGACGCTCCTTCAGAAGCTCCAGCGTACCCGGCGGGAGCAGGATGGTCCGAGTTCCTCTCTCCGTTTTCGTCTCTCCTACCTCCAGCTCCCCTCCGGCAATGACGCGGACGGAGCGGCGCACTGTGAGCTTCCCGCTGTCCTCGTCGAGGTCACACCACTTGAGCCCGCACATCTCTCCCTTCCGCAGGCCCGTGGTCATGGCGGTGTAGAAGAAATCGTGCCACACTGTGTCCTCCCGTATGGCGCTCATGAACCGCTTCAGCTGCTCTACACTCAGTATTATCTTGGGAGCCGGAGCAGTCTTGGGAAGCTTTGCCCCTTCGGTGGGATTGCGTACTATGAGTCTTGCGCTTACCGCCGAGCCCATGATCTCATGCAGGAGCATATGGACCTTGACGACTGTCGTACCGGAGAGTGTCCTATCCTCACGCCCGCGTGCGAGACTTTTCTTTTTCGCCAGGGAGTTATACAGCTTCTGTACATCTGTCCGGGTGATCGACCGCAGATGCTTTGCTCCCAGCGTGGGGAGGATGTGGTGCTTGAAGTAGGACTGGTATCTTTCAACGGTACTCGCCCTCAGCGTCGGCTCGGCGTACTCGGTGAGCCACTTCTCCGCCCATTCCTCCAGCGTCATGTCGCAGTCGGTGACCTCCACGCCTCGGTACTCGCCGATGAGCGTGTGGAGCTTTGGCATCAGCTCCTTTTGCGTTTTCGCGAATACGGATTTGTACACCGGCGTCCTGGCCCTGGACACCGCCAGCGTCAAGGTGGAGGCTGCGGACTACAAGTCCAGCTCCCGGACGGTGACGGCCACACGGAACTACCCCAACCTGTCCGACACGGACACGTCCTTCATCCCCAAGTCCATCACGGACAGCGGACGGACGCTGACCCTGGCCGATGTCCAGTGGCAGGAGAGCGGCGGGTACTTCACGGCCACCGCCACCTATACCGGCACGGCCAC
>CANQSU010000240.1 GCA_947626585.1 uncultured Oscillospiraceae bacterium | reverse complement strand
CAGGCCGATGCCGCCGAAGAGCTTGGTGCCCACCAGCATGGCGATCAGGGTGACCAGCGGATGCAGGCCCACCTGGTGGCCCACCACACGGGGCTCGATGAACTGGCGGAAGATGGTGATGATGATATACAGCGCCAGCAGGCCGATGCCCTTGGCCATATTGCCGCCCAGCAGCGTCACGACGGCCCAGGGAATGAGGAAGAAGCCCGCGCCCACCACGGGGAAGATGTCGAAGATGGCGATCAGCAGAGCCAGGAGGATGGCGGCCTCCTGCCGCAGGATCAGCAGCCCCACGCTCAGCTCCACGAAGGTGATGCACATGATGATGCCGTAGCTCTTGCCGTACTTTTTCAGCACGGATACGAAGCTCTCCTTGGCCTTCACGGTGACGTGGCGGGTGCGCTGAGGCAGCTGGCGCAGCAGGAAGGATGTCATGCGCGAAAAATCCGCGGTCATGAACACGGTGGCGATGATGCAGATCAGGGTGGACAGCAGCCGCCCCGGCACCTTGGTGACCCAGCCGGACACGACGCCCACCGCCCGTACGGAGAAGGTGGACACGGCGCTGCCGGCGGAGGAGATGAGGTTTGCCAGGGAGGACTGCAGCATATCGGCCGCTTCCGGGTCCAGCCGTCCCACGAATTGCTGGGCCCAGGCGGTGGCGTCCCGCAGGGCGGGCTCCACCACGCCGGTGTACACGGAGGGCACCCATACCACGAACTGCTGCACCCAGGAGACGATGTTGAAGATCAGCACAAGCAGCAGAGCGCCCACGATGCCGAAAAACAGCAGCAGGCAGATGGCCGCGGAGATGCCGTGCTTGATGTGGCACTTCACGGTCAGCAGCCGCACCAGAGGCGTCAGCGCCCAGGAGAAGAGGAACGCCAGGAAGAAGGGCCATATCAGCCCCAGCAGGTACTTGGTGATGAGGAAAACGATGCCCACCACGATGGCCCAGTAGACGGTGTTGATGATGAACCGTCTGCGCCGCTCGATACTGTCGCCCAAAGCATTCCGCCTCCCTTCCGGCCCATGCCCGTGATGCCGCCGGCGCCCGCTGGCGATACCGGCGCAGAAAAAACGCCTCTTTCTACGCAAGAGCATACCATCGGCGGGGCCGGTTGTCAATGTGGAGCAGATGAAAAATCGTCAATATCCGCCCAGACGCTCCGCCAGCGCGCCCCACCACTCCAGCAGCCGGAACCGGAGGATATAGCCGCCGCCGTCCCCGGCGACGAGCCCCGCCGTATCCTCCGGCAGCAGAGCGAAGGCGTCCTGGGCCGGCTCCGCCAGCGCCTCGGTGCACAGGGGCGGGAACACCACGCACCACCAGTTGTGCCCCGCCCCGGCGCCCATCACCACCCGCAGAGACAGATATTCCCCCGCGGGCAGCGAGAATGTACCGTACTGCCGTGTGGGATAATACTCCGTGTCCAGCGTCACGGCCACGTCCCCCAGCGCCTCCAGGGCCGGCTTTTGCTGAAGTATTATGTCAACTGCCTCCGCCCGCGTCCGGCATTTCGCCAGCCGGGGAGAGAGGATAGCCAGCACCTTGTCCCGCATGGCCAGCTTCGCGGCCTGATCGGCGTCCGAGTCGGAATTGGCGACCACGTGCAGCCGCACCAGGCCGCCCGACAGCGCGGACTGTTCGTCCGCCGCCCACGCCCCGGAGAGGAACAGCGCGCACAGCGCCAGCAGCAGCGCCGTCTCCCAGGGCCTCAATTTCTGCCTTGTCATAAAAAACACCACCGCCAGGATTATCGGCGGCGGCAGAGATTTCTAAACAGCGGGCGCTGTATGCAGCGCAATGCTCAAAACAAGCGCGAAAGAAACAGCAATGTGCACAAAGTTTTGCCGTTACCAATTTTTGCGAGTGCATTTTTCCCCGCCACGGTTTATAATGGCAAAAATAAAACGACACGATTTAAATCGTCATTCGCTCTCGCTGTGTCATGGCATTCGATTATGGAAGGACATGATGTGATGAAAGAACGATGTGATGCGGTCGACAAGCAGATCACGCCGGCTGACCCGAAGCGCGGGATCTTGATGTTCAAGGATCACGTTGCTTCCATGAGGAGCGGCCCCAGGCTGCTGGGAGGAGAAAGGGACGACGCAGGAAAGGATATTGGACACAGCCTCAAAAGCGAATGACGAAGAAGGGGCGGGGGCCTGCCGTGAGGCAGGTCCCCGTTCTTTATCGCCCCGGATAGGGCGCCGTCAGATAGCACTCCTGATAGCGGGCGGAGAGGGTCTGGTGAGCCTTTTTCGCGGCAGTGTCGTCGTCGAACAGGCCGAACACGGCGCTGCCGCTGCCGGTCATGGCCGCGCCCAGCGCGCCCATATCGGTCAGCGCGCTCTTGATGGCGGATATCTCTCCTTGCCGCCGGTCCAGCACGTCCTCAAACACGTTGAACATCCGCCTGGCCACGCCGGGCACGTCGCCGGCCTCCATAGCGGCCAGGATGCCGGCGGTGTCGGGCCGCAGGCGGCTCCTCCGGCCATCCACCCTGCCGAACAGCTCCGGCGTGGAGATGGCGAAGGCGGGCTTGCAGATGACCACGGCGCACACGGGCAGCGACGGGATGGGCGTGAGCACCTCTCCCCTGCCCTCGGCCAGCGCCGCGCCCTCCATCACGCAAAACGGCACGTCGCTGCCCACCGACGCGCCCAGCGCGCACAGCTCGTCCACGGGCATGTTCCGTCCGGTGAGCGTGTTCAGCGCCCGAAGCACCGCCGCAGCGTCCGCGCTGCCGCCGCCCATCCCGGCGCACACCGGGATGCGCTTGACCACGCGGATATCCGCGCCCTGGCCCGTGCCGTCCAGAAACCGCTTCGCCGCCTTTACCGCCAGATTGCGTCCGTCCGCGGGCAGATAGCTCTGGCCGGGGTCGATGGTGAACTGCCCGTCGGCGCGCATCTCCACATCCAGATCGTCGCCGAAGGCCACCGTCTGCATCACCATGCGCAGCCGGTGATATCCGTCGTCCGTCCGGCCCAGCACGTCCAGGGAGAGATTCAGCTTTGCGTGGGCGGTCGTCTTCATTTCTCGAAAAGCATATCCAGCAGGGCCGTGCCGTCGGGGACGAACAGGCCGGTGGCCAGGCCGTTGCGCTCGGTATAGGGCAGGCCGGAGCAGGTCTGCTCCCGGCTGTCATAGAGCAGGAAGGGAACCGGATCGCCGTCGTGGGCCCGGTTGGACGTGAGGGTCTTGTGGTCCGACAGCATCAGGATGCGATAATCCTCCCCGCAGTCCCGGAGCCACTGCACGATGGGGGCCGTCTCCCGGCTCGACAGCCACTCGATGGACTGGATCTTGCCCGGCGTGTCCCCGTTGTGGGTGCACTCGTCCGGCGCCTCGATGTGCAGGGCGGCAAAATCGCACCGGGAGAGTATCTCGATGGTCTTGGCGCACTTTCCGTCCCAGTTGGTGTCGATCTCCCCGGTGACGCCGTCCACCAGCGGCGCGGGCAGGCCCGAAAGGCGCGCGATGCCCCGCACCAGCGGCACGGCGGAGACCACCTCGCCGGTGTGGCC
>CANQSU010000239.1 GCA_947626585.1 uncultured Oscillospiraceae bacterium | reverse complement strand
CCTGCTCGCCGAAGAGGTCTGTCTCCGTCTCGGTGCGGAAGGTGGTTTCCAGCACGCCGGCACGGGCGCCGCCGATGCCCGCGGCGTAGGCCAGGCCGATATCCCAGGCGTCGCCGGTGGCGTCCTGCTCCACGGCGATGAGCATGGGCACGCCCTTGCCCGCCTGATACTCGGATCTGACGGTGTGGCCGGGGCCCTTGGGGGCGATCATAATGACGTTGACGTTCTTCGGGGGCTTGATGCAGCCGAAGTGGATGTTGAAGCCGTGGGCGAAAGCCAGGGTCTTGCCCTCGGTCAGATTGGGCTCGATGCTCTCCTTGTAGAGCTTGGCCTGCTTCTCGTCGTTGATGAGGATCATGATGATGTCGGCGGCCTTGGCGGCCTCGGCGGCGGTCATGACCTTCAGACCCTGGGCCTCGGCCTTCGCCCAGCTCTTGGAGCCGGTGTAGAGGCCGACGACCACGTTGACGCCGGAGTCCTTCAGGTTCAGCGCGTGGGCGTGGCCCTGGGAGCCGTAGCCGATGATGGCGACGGTCTTGCCGTCCAGGCGGTGGAGGTCGCAGTCCTGCTCATAGAAGATTCTGTTCATGGTGATTATCTCCTTTGAAATAAATATTGATATGTTCGCGGCGTGAGCCGTAGATAGCGCGAAAAGCCATCAAAGCCAGATCAGTTAATATCCTCCGACTCCATGATGGAGCCGCCGCCCTTCTGCAGGGCCACGATGCCCGTGCGGCAAAGCTCAATGATCCCCAGGGGCTTGATCATCTCGATGAGGGCGTCGATCTTGTCCGGCGTGCCGGTGACCTCGATGCAAAGGGCCTCCACGGAGTAGTTGATGATCTTTGCCTTGAAGATATCCAGGGCGGACAGCACCCGCTGGTGGCTGTCCGGGTCGTTTTTGATCTTCACCAGCACCAGCTCCCGCTCAATAGCGTCCACGTCCTCGAGCAATTCAACCTTCTTTACGTTGTAGAGCTTTCGAAGCTGATTGAGCATCTGGGCACGGGCGTAGCCGTCGCCGGACATGGTGATGGTGATGCGGGAGTATTCCGGCGACTCGGTGACGCCCACGGTCAAAGAGTCGATGTTGAAGCCCCGGCGGGTGAACATGCTGGTGACGCGCGTGAGGACGCCGAACTTGTTCTCCACGTAGACCGCGATAACGAATTTGTTGCTCTTATTCTCAGCCACGGCTCACACCCCCTTCTTCACGGTAATTATGTCGTCGATGGCGCCGCCGGGAGGCAGCATGGGCAGGACGAACTCGTCCTTGTCAATGACGCAGTCAATAACGGTCACGTCGTCGGAACGCATCGCCTTTTCAAGCTCCGCCTCGAACTGGGCGGGTGTGGCCGCTCTCACGCCCCTGGCGCCGAAGGCCTCGGCAAGCTTCACAAAGTCGGTCCTGCGCACGTCCAGATTGGTATCCGCGTAGTGGTGGTTGAAGAACAGCGTCTGCCACTGGCGCACCATGCCCAGGGTCTTGTTGTCGATCAGCACGATGGTCACGGGCACATGGTAGGTGACGGCGGTGGCAAGCTCGTTGAGGTTCATGCCGAAGCTCCCGTCGCCGGTGACAAGCACCGTGTGTTCCCCGGTCCCCACCGCCGCGCCGATGGCCGCGCCCAGGCCGAAGCCCATGGTGCCGAGCCCGCCGGAGGAGATCATTTTCCGGGGCTTTTGAAATTTGATATACTGGGCGGCCCACATCTGGTGCTGGCCCACGTCGGTGGCCACGGGAGTATAGGCGGTCTTGTATTTGTTGATGGTCTCCATCACCTTCAGGGGCGTCAGCACTCCCGGCTCGTCAACCAGATACGAAAGCTCCTTGTCCCTCAGGTCCTCGATGTGGTCCATCCAATCCATGTGGTTGGCCTCGTGGACCGAATCGATCAGCTCCCGGAGAGCCGTGGCGATATCGCCGCAGATGCCGATGTTGGCGGTGATGTTCTTGGAGATCTCCGCGAAATCCGCGTCGATGTGGATGATCTTGGAGTTTTTGGCGAACTTGGCCTTGTTGCCGGTGGCGCGGTCGGAAAACCGGGTGCCGACGGCGATGATGAGGTCGGCGTCGTTGGACGCCATGGAGCTTGCGTAGTGGCCGTGCATCCCCTGCATCCCCAAAAAGCGCGGGTGGTCGGAGGGGACGGCGGAGATGCCCATCAGGGAGCAGCCAATGACCGCGTCGATCTTGTCCGCCAGCTCGGTGACCAGCCCCCAGGTCCCGGAGCCGATGACGCCGCCGCCGATGTGGATATAGGGCCGGGACTTGGAGTCAATGAGGGCCGCGGCCTCGGCGATCCTCGTCCTCGAGGGCTCCCGCTGGGGGAAGGGCGGGTCGAGAGGCTTTGGCTCATACTCGGCCACGGCGGTCTGGATATCCTTGGGGATATCGATGAGAACGGGGCCGGGACGTCCGGACCTGGCGATGCGGTAGGCCTCGCGGATCTTGTCCGCCAGCTTCGTCACATCGTGGATGAAGTAGTTGTGCTTGGTGATGGGCAGGGTGATGCCGGTGATATCGATCTCCTGGAAGGAGTCGCGGCCGATGAGATCCTGGGGCACGTTGCCGGTGATGGCCAGCACGGGAACGGAATCCAGCATGGCGGTGGCGATGCCGGTGACCAGGTTGGTGGCGCCGGGGCCGGAGGTGGCGATAACAACGCCCACCTTGCCGGTGGCCCGGGCGTAGCCGTCCGCGGCGTGGGACGCGCCCTGCTCGTGGGCGGTGAGGATGTGGTTTATGCGGTCCCCCGCCTCATATATGGCGTCGTAGAGATTCAGGACCTGCCCGCCGGGGTATCCGAACACGTCGGTCACGCCCAACTCGATGAGTGTCTCGACGACGATCTGCGCTCCTGTCAATTTCATTGTGTTTCTCCTAATCTATGGATTTTTGCGGATCTTTTGGGGTGAGCCTGCCTGGGCGGCGGGCGCTTATTTCTTCTCCAGCAGCCTGTTCACCGCGGAAACCAGCGCCTTGATGGAGCTTACGATGATATCCCGGCTGACACCCACGCCCCAGAACATCTCGCCGCTCTGGGATTTGACGCCCACGTAGCTGGCGGCCTTGGATGTGGAGCCCTCGTCCAGAGCGTGCTGGGTGTATACCTCCAGAGTGTAGGACTGGTCAATGACCATCTTCACCGCGTTGGATACGGCGTCAAGGCGTCCGTTCCCAAAGGCCGTGACCTTCTGCTTCACGCCCTTATAAAGGACGGTGACCGTGGCGGTGATACCGTCCGGCTCCTGGACGTAGTGGGCCTCGGGGACGTTCATGACGGACTTGACGTTGACGTAGTTTTCGTTGAAGATGTCGAAGATCTCCCGGGGCAGAAGCTCCCGGTGTTCCCTGTCGGAGATGCCCTTGATGTGGTAGCCGAAGGACTCCCGCATCTTGGGGGGCAGGACGTAGTTGAACTGTGTCTCCAGAATGTACCCGATGCCGCCCTTGCCGGACTGGGAGTTGATGCGGATAACGTCCGCCTCGTAGACCCTCCCCAGGTCGGTGGGGTCGATGGGCAGATAGGGCACCGTCCAGGGCTCCTCCGGATGCTCCTCCCGCCAGTGCATCC
>CANQSU010000238.1 GCA_947626585.1 uncultured Oscillospiraceae bacterium | reverse complement strand
CGCCGGGTAGAAATACGCCCGGTTCCGCTCAAAGGGATCGGGGATCCGGGTGTTCATGATCCGGTAGATGTACTCCTTCTTCCGACAGGAGAGGATGGCGTTGAAGGCCTCCGGGGCGTCCACGG
Source organism: uncultured Oscillospiraceae bacterium (assembly GCA_947626585.1). Classification (GTDB taxonomy): domain Bacteria; phylum Bacillota; class Clostridia; order Oscillospirales; family Oscillospiraceae; genus RUG626. The sequence goes on along the minus strand of CANQSU010000238.1, from coordinate 3,455 downwards.
CCTCCAGGCACGCGATGTCCCGCGGGAGGCGGGAGTTGAGAGCCAGGGGCAGCCTCTCCGCCGGGATGGTGCATCCGGATCTGAAATTGGCGCAGTAGCGCAGGGCGTGTACCCCCGCGTCGGTGCGCCCGCAGCCCACGACCCGGACGCGCTCGCCGGTCAGCCTGAAAAGCGCCTCTTCCACGATCCCGGCCACGGTGACGTCGTTTTTCTGCACCTGCCAGCCGTGGTAGGCCGTGCCGTCGTAGCGGAGCCTGAGGGCTATATTTCTCAATCGATCACTTCCTCTCCGGTTCCCCTTACGGGGAAGCTGTCACAGTCCGAACCCGGCCAGCGTGACGATCCCGGCCAGCAGCAGGAGGCCCACGGCCAGCGCCGCATAGTCTCTCGCGGCGAATTTCAACACGTTGAGCCGCGTCCGCCCCTCCCCGCCGTGGTAGCACCGGGCCTCCATGGCGGTGGCAAGCTCGTCGGCCCTGCGGAAGGAGGACAGGAACAGCGGCACCAGGATGGGCAGCATGGCTCTGGCCTTCTCGATGAGATTGCCGGTATCGAACTGCGCCCCTCTGGCCTTCTGGGCGGACATGATCTTGTCCGTCTCCTCAATGAGGGTGGGTATGAGCCGCAGCGCCATGCTCATCATCATGGCCAGCTCGTGTACGGGCACCTTCAGCTTCTTCAGGGGATCCAGCAGAAGCTCGAGGCCATAGGTCAGCATGATCGGGGAGGTGGTGTAGGTCAGCATGAAGGTCCCCATCACCAGCATGATGATCCTGGCGGCCATCAGAATGGCGGCCTTGACGCCCTCCCGGGTGATCTTGAAGATCCACCACCGGAAAATGACGTCGCCGGTGGCGTAAAAGAGGTTGAGAAGCGAGGTCAGCACCACGATGAACACCACGGGCTTCAAGCCCCGGAGCAGGGCGGACAGGCGTATTCTTGAGACCGCTATGGCGAAGGCCAGGAACGCCAGCACCACCCCGTAGGATATCCAGCTCTCGGCGTTGAAAAGGGCGGCGATATACAGGATCACCATCAGGATCTTGGTGCGCGGGTCCAGCCGGTGGACCACGGTGTCGCCGGGGAAAAACTGGCCCAGGGTGACGTCCTTAAGCATCCCGCCGCCCCCCTTCCAGCGCCATGAGGGCGGAGACCATCTGCTCCACGGTGTAGACCGTTCCGGGGAGCTTCACGCCAAGTTTACATAATTTATCCGCCACATCCGTCATCACCGGCGTGGCAAGGCCCATCCGCCGAAGCTCTTCCCCGTGGGCAAAGATCTCCTCGGGCGGGCCGGACATGGCCACCGCGCCGTGATCCAGGACGATCATTCTGTCGGCGTGCTTCGCCGCCTCCTCCATGGAGTGGGTGACAATGACGATGGCGGCGCCGGTCTCTCCGTGGTAGGAGAGGATATTCTCCATGATCTCCTCCCGGCCCCGGGGGTCGAGGCCGGCCATGGGCTCGTCGAGGACCAGCACCTCCGGCATCATGGCGATAACGCCGGCGATGGCCACCCGGCGCTTCTGCCCGCCGGAGAGGTCGAAGGGGGTCCTGTCCAGAAGCTCCTCCTCCACCCCCACGAACCGGGCGGCCTGGCGGACGCGTCTGTCGATCTCGTCCTCGGGAAGCTTCATGTTCTTGGGTCCGAAGGCGATATCCTTGTAGACCGTCTCCTCGAAGAGCTGGTACTCCGGGTACTGGAACACCAGCCCCACCTTGCCCCGGACCTCCCTTACGGACTGCTTGGACTCGTTGATGTCCCGCCCGTCAAGGAGTATGCGGCCGGAGGTGGGCTTTATGAGGGCGTTGAGATGCTGGATCAGCGTCGATTTGCCCGAGCCCGTGTGGCCGATGATCCCCAGGATCTCGCCCTTGTATATCTCCAGATTCACGTCCCTGAGCGCCGTCGTCTCAAAGGGCGTGTCCGGCGAGTAGACGTGGGTCAGGTTTTCTGTTTTCAGAATGGGTCCGTCCATGTGAACTTCCTTTCGGTGCGATTCCGGGGCAATGGGCGGGCTGTGCCCCGCCTCTCCCGGATACCGCCCGTTTATTTTCCGATAAAATGTTCCGCCAGCGCGTTGGCGCATTCGTCCACCGTCAGGGTGGCAAGCGGCACGTCCATCCCCCGCCGCCTCAGCTCCCACATGAGCCTCACGGTGCCGGGGACGGTGAGGCCAAGCTCCTCCAGCTCCTCCACGCGGGTAAAGATCTCCCTGGGAGGCCCGTCCATAACGAGCTTCCCGTCGGACATGACCACCACCCGGTCGGCCCGGGCGGCCTCCTCCATGTGGTGGGTGATGAGGATGACAGTGGAGCCAAGCTCTTTTTTCATCCGCTCGATGATATCCATCACGTCCCGCCGGCCCCGTGGGTCCAGCATGGCCGTGGGCTCGTCGAACACCACGCACTTTGGCCGCATGGCCAGCACGCCGGCGATGGCGATCCTCTGCTTCTGTCCGCCGGAGAGAAGATGCGGGGCGTGGGTGCGGTACTCGTACATGCCCACGGTCCTCAGCGCCTCGTCCACCCGCTTTCGGATCTCGGGCGTGGGAACGCCCAGATTTTCCGGGGCAAAGGCCACGTCCTCCTCCACCACGTTGGAGACGATCTGGTTGTCGGGATTCTGAAAGACCATCCCCACCCGCCGGCGTATCTCCAGCATCAGCTCCTCGTCCTTCGTGTCCATGCCGAACACCGTCACGGACCCACCCTTGGGAAGCAAAAGCGCGTTCAGGTGCCGCGCCAGGGTGGATTTTCCCGACCCGTTGTGCCCCAGCACCGCCACAAAGGAACCCTCTTCTATCTCAAGGCTCACGCCGGACAGCACATCCTCGGGCGCGGTCTCCTCGTCGTCGGAGTTATAGAAAAATGTGAGATTGTCGATTTTTATCGCAATATTATCCATTTATCGCTCCAAAAGTATTCAAAACTCCATCCGGCAGGCCGCGCCGCAGGGCAGGTAAAGGCCCGTGGCGGTTACCGGAAGGCCAAGCTCCTGAGCCTTCGCGCGGCCGCCGCGGCCTTCAAAGGCCGTCTCGGCCACGTAGCTGATGGTGGAGGCGGACAGGCCGGTGGTGTAGGAGTTGATCAGCACGAAAAGCGGATCGTCACTGAGTACCCCGGCGCACAGGCGCGCGAAGGGCATCAGGCTCGTCTCCAGCTTCCACACCTCGCCCCCCGGCCCGCGCCCGTAGCTAGGCGGGTCCATGATGATGGCGTCGTAGCGGCGCCCCCGGCGGATCTCCCGCTCCACAAACTTGGCGCAGTCGTCCACGATCCAGCGCACGTTCCTGTCCGCCACGCCGGAGGACGACGCGTTCTCCTTCGCCCACTGCACCATGCCCTTTGCCGCGTCCACGTGGCAGACGCCGGCCCCGGCCTTCAGGGCGGAGACCGTGGCCGCGCCGGTGTAGGCGAACAGGTTCAGCACCGAGACGGGCCGGCCGGCCTTC
>CANQSU010000237.1 GCA_947626585.1 uncultured Oscillospiraceae bacterium | reverse complement strand
ATCCAGACCGACGGCAGCCTCTGGGCCTGGGGGGGCAATTACGACGGTCAACTGGGGGACGGCACCACAGAGAATCGCCACACCCCCGTGAAAATCATGGACAATGTGACCCTGCCTGAGCAATCCATCGGTCAACCGGGGAGGTCCGACGGCTCCGTCTATTTCCTCTCCGGCTTTGACGCCGCCACCGGGCGGCTCACCTTCGGGGACACCGAGCGGATCTCCCCCGAAACCTACACCCTGGCGGAGGGCGTGGACGCCGCCGCTGTCAGCGCGCTGGTGGGCAAATACGCCCTGGTGACGATGGAACAGGGTGACAGCGTTCTGGAACACACCGTCACCAACTTTCAGCCGGTGACCTCCAAAATCGGAACGGTATCCGCCGGGGGCGAGCACTCCCTGACCATCGACGGGACGACATATCCCGTGAGAGGCGACCTCATCCTGGGGGAGTATTCGGGGGTGGATCTCCTCTATCATGTAAAGAGCGGGACGATCGTCGGCTTCAACGAGTTGGTGGAAAAGACGGGCACGCTGGATGGCTGGAACAGCGCCACGGGTATCGTGACGATAGGCGGGACGGAGTATCCCACCAACTACATGACCGACCTGTCCTTCCTGGCCAACCTGGACCAGTTGGTGGGGAAAGAGATCAGCTTCTATGTGCCTATGGGAAGCGACTATCAGCCGCTCCTGCGGGTGGCGGCCTATCAGACTGTGATCGGGACATTCAGCCATTATGACCCCATCGCTAACGCGGCCTACATAGATGGCCGGGAATACCCTGTGAACGCGGCGGTATGTCAACCGAATACCAACGCTCTCCACGGGAAAGAGGTTTTCTTCCTCCTGGAAAGCGGAAAAATTACATATATCGATGCGCTGGACGCGGTAACGCCCACCCTACGCATTACTGTGACTCCGGCAACGAAAAATGTGGTTTATGAGAACAAAAAGCTGAGCGCCACGGAGTTGGATGAAACTGTGACGGTTCTCCACACGAGCAATTACCACTTCCCGGCAGGCTGTGACACGGCGGTGATATATGCCGCGCGCGGGATCCCGGCCGTGCGGCTCCACGCCATAACCTGGGAAGATAGTTCCACCCTCACGTTCCGCACAGGAACTTTGCCCTCGACTGCCCTTGCGCTGGGGGAGAGCGTCACGATCCCGGTCAAGGTTTCGATCAATGGAAAATATGCGCCCACCAGTTCGACCGAGACCCTGGTCGGAACTTGCAACGTGACTGCCGCGCCGACCAGCGGCGGGCAGAGCCTGTCGGGGAAAGGGCATTTCAATGTTGTAGTCAAAACGCCCGCTGCCCAGGGGACAAAACCGGAGGACTCCTCCGAGGTGAACTCCCTAGCAAGCACCGCCAGCAAGGAACTGCAAAATGCAAGGATTCCCTTTGTTCTGTACCCGGATAAGATGAAGTCTCTGTTTGGCCTGTCTGGAAGCGCGAAGAGCAAATTCGAGCGGGAAATGTTTGCGGTTCTAGTCATGAGTGAGATTCCGAAAGAGACCCTGCAGGAGAAGATTGATAAAAAAGTCCTGGACAAGCTGTTTGGAAAATGGCAGCCAGACGTATCCGCAAAGCGGTGGGAACTGCCGCTGGTCTATGAAATGGAAACGCCAAATTATGGCCGCGTCACTGTGACCTTCACTTGTCGCGTGACGTCGGTAAGCCTGCTTTCATCCGAATTTGGAAGGTATATCGACGTGTACTACGAAATCACCAGTTCGGAAAAGGCCGTGCCCAATAATCTCAGCAGTGGGCAAATCGGTGGCGGCGTCAATGCCGACACAAAGGCTTTCGCTTCCGCCGCCTACGCTCTTGTCGAAGGCGAGTTGAAAAGCGCGTATGACCTGGCCTGGGGCAACGCGGCAAACGAAGTGGCGGATTGGCTGTTCAGCGATACGGTCAAGAAGATCCTGGAAAAGAACAAGACAACCTTTAAGGACGAGGTTTGGAAGCTGTGTACCTGGCCGGCAAAAAACATTGCCAACAAGTGCCCCACCAATGTGTATATCTATGACACTTCCGGCACTCTATGCGGTGCCATTGAAGATGGCCTCGTCACCATGGGTAGCGACGATTTCGATCTGTATGTAGAGGGAACGACCAAGTATATCATTGGTCTGGAGGACGGGTACACCGTCCGCTATGTGGCAACCGACAACGGGACAATGGATGTTGAGGTAACGGAGTTTGGCGGATATGACACGCCCATACGCCAGGTTGAGCACCACAGTGTTCCTCTGGTGGCAGAAGGATCCTACGCTCAGAATATCTCCGACGAAATGAAACCTAAAATGGAGAGCTATGCATTACTTTCCGACGCAGAGGAGAGCATTCCTGTCAGTTCGGCGGAGTCCCTTCTCGCCTTGACAACAGCGGAGGATGACGGCTATGCCATTACCGGGGTAACCGCAGCCACCGGACTGATTTATACCGGGCAGCCCCAGAAGGGTTACACCGGCACGCCGACCAGCTCCTATACCGGCGAATATGAAATCTACTATATGGGCCGTGGCAACACCGCCTACGACAGCACCGACGCTCCCAGCAACGCTGGCGAGTATGCCGTGATCTTCCAAATCCCCGACAGCGATACGCACTATGGGAACAGAGTCGTGCTGGAATTCTCTATCGCAAAAGCCAATCAAACTGCCCCCACCTCACCCAAGTTGTCCAGCAAAACTTCCTCCAGCATCACTCTGCAAGCTGTTTCTACCGGCGGCAAGGCAGCAGAATACAGCAAAGACGGCGGCGCCACTTGGCAGCAAAGCCCAATCTTCACCGGCTTGAGAGCCGACACGTCATACAGCTTCGTGACACGTTTTGCGGAGACGGAAAACTACAACGCATCCCCTGCCAGCACTTCTCTCAGAGTCACAACAGACGCGAGTACATCCAGTAGCGGCTCCGGCGGTAGTGGCGGCAGTTCTGGCGGCTCCTCCTCCGGTGGCGGTGGGGGCGGCGGCTCCGGCAGTTCCTCTGGCAATACCCAAGTGAACGTGACGATTACGACCTGGCAGAACCCCTATACCGACGTCTCCGGCGGCGCTTGGTACTATGACGCGGTGCGGTATGTGACCGAGCATGGGTTGATGAGCGGCTATGGCGACGGGATGTTTGGCCCCGGCGACGCGCTCAGCCGCTCCCAGCTGGCGCAGATCCTCTACAATGACGCGGGCAGACCCACCGCCGCGCTCTGCGACTTCTCGGACGTCTCCCTCGACGCCTGGTATCTCCCCGCGGTGGCCTGGTCCGTGGAACAGAACATCCTCATCGGCTACGGTGACGGGCGCTTTGGCCCCGAAGATCCCATCACCCGGGAACAGCTGGCGGTGATCCTCTGGCGGTATGGGGGCCACTCCCCCATCCGCGGAACGTTGGACAACTTCCCCGACGCAAACGAGGCCGGCGCCTGGGCGCTGGAGGGGCTTCAGTGGGCCGTGGGCCAGGGCGTCCTCACCGGCAAAGGCAACGGCGCCCTGGACCCCCTCGGCCCCGCCACCCGCGCGGAGGTGGCCACCGTCCTGAAACGATTTATGAATGCCATCTAAAAAGCAAGCCTGCCTAGAA
>CANQSU010000236.1 GCA_947626585.1 uncultured Oscillospiraceae bacterium | reverse complement strand
TCATGGAGATGGCGTTGGTGTCGTTGGTGACGCGGGTCACCAGCTTCCCCACGGGGATCTGGTTCAGCTGGTTGTGGCTAAGGCTCTCGATGTGGGTGAACAGGTCCTGCCGCAGGGAGGACAGGATCTTCTGACCCGTTTTCTGCAGGATGATGGACTGGAAATAGGTGCTGATCATGGACACGATCAGGATGCTGGCGTAGAGCGCCACACGGACGAACAGCTCGTTAAGCTCAAAGTCGTCCTTGATCACCGTCTCGATGTCGCCCACAAGGATGGGCGAGACGATGTCGTAGGCGATGGACACCATCATCATGAGCAGCACCGCCAGAAAGCTCTTCCAGTGGGGCCTGGCGTAGGGCAGCATACGGGCCATGATCTCCCCGTCCGGCATGTTCCGGTCGAAGGTGACGGCGGCTTTTTTGTGCTTCAGCGTGGCGTAGGCGGCGATGAACAGTACGGAGAAGACGCCCACAATGGCGCCCACGATATAAAGCGGCGTAAACTCACCCATTATGCTCGCCTCCCTCCTCCTCAAGCTTCTGGAGATCCACCATGTGCCTGTACGCGGGGCAGCTCTCGATAAGCTCGGCGTGGCTCCCCACGGCGACGAGCTTCCCGTCCTCAAGGTAGAGTATCTTGTCCATCCGCTCGATGGTGGAGATACGGTGTGCGATGAGGATGGTGGTCTTGCCCTCGCGGGTCTTTTTCAGATTGTCAAGAATGGTCTTTTCGGTGCTGGTGTCCACGGCGGAGACGGAGTCGTCCAAGATCAGGATGGGCGCGTCCTTCAAAAGGGCGCGGGCGATGGATATCCTCTGCTTCTGTCCGCCGGAGACGGTGACGCCGCGCTCGCCGAGGACGGTGTCGTACCCCTCGGAGAATTCCCTGATGTTGTCGTCCACGTCGGAGAGGACGGCGGCCTCGGTGACCTTGTCCATGTCCGGCTCGCCGTTGGTGAAGGCGATGTTCCTCGCGATGGTGTCGGAGAACAGGAAGTTGTCCTGGGGCACATAGGCGCAGGCGGCCCGGACGTCGTGGATCCTGACAGAATTCACGTCGTGCCCGTCCACAAAGACAGTGCCGTCGGGCACATTGTAGGTGCGCAGGATAAGGTCCACCAGAGTGGTTTTGCCCGCTCCCGTGCGGCCCACGATACCCACGCTCTCCCCCGCCCTGACGGTGAAGGAAACGTCCTTGAGTACGTCGTACTCCCCGCCGGGATAGCGGAAGGTGAGATCCCTGAACTCGATATCTCCTTTGACGTCCTTAAGCTCTCCGACGCCCTCCCGGTCGACGACGTCCCGCTTGGCGTCCAGCAGCTCGCTGATCCTCTTCAGGGACGCCTTGCCGCGGCTCGTCATGTCGATAAGCTCGGAGATGGCCATGATGGGCCAGACGATGGCGTTGAAGTAGCCTATGTACTCCACCAGCTGACCGGCGTTGAACACGCCCTCGTGGACCAGATACCCGCCGTAGCCCAGGACCACGCAAATGACCGACTCCACAAAGAGCGTCACCATGATGCGCAGGAGCGTGGAGGCCCGTGTGAAATCCACGTTGGCCTTCTCGTTCTCCTGGTTCAGCTCCCTGAAGGCCCAAAGCTCCTTGGCCTCCTTGACGAAAGCCTTAATGACGGCGATGCCGGAAAAGGACTCCTGGGAGAAATCCGACAGCTTGGAGAAGGCCTCCTGGCGGATGTCCCACTTTTTCTCCATATAGTGTCCCACCACGGTGCTGGCGAAGAAAAGGAACACCATGGGGATCAGCGAAAGGCCGGTGAGCAGGTGGTCCATCTGCCACATGCGGTAGATGGCCAGCACGCCCAGCATCATGGCGTCGGCGGCCATCAGAAGGCCGTTGCCGTAGCAGTCCTGCACCGTGTCCAGGTCGTTGGTGAAAAGACTCATCAGGTTGCCCACCTTATTGACCTGGTAGAACTGCTGGGAAAGATCCTTGCAGTGGTCAAACATGGTGTTGCGGATGCCGGCCTCTACCCAAATAGCGGAGCCGAAGAAGCAAATGCGCCACAAAAACCGGCCGACCACCATGCTGATGACCACCACCAGCATGGGCAGGCAGATCTCATTCAGCAAAAAGTCCATGTCGAAAGTGCGCATAACGCCGTCCAGCATGACCTGGCCGTCGTTCATGCCGTTGACCACCATCTGGTAGAGCCTGGGCACCACAAGCTGCATGTAGTCCACCACGCCCAGGGCGAGAAGGCCCAGCAGCAGGAGCGGGGCGAACCTCAAATAATATTTGTTTATATGCTTGCCGAATATCATTTCCTGTCCCTCAAAAAACTCTCAACTCTCCCGCGGACGTGAAATCCACGCAAGTCGGTATTATAGCACAAGTAAATTCGCTTTTCCACACCTTTTTGAAAAAATACTATGTGTTTCTTGCTGAAAAAATATATACCGGCGGTTGAAGTCTTTGGCAAAAAAACGCCCCCCGCGCTTTCGGCCGCCGACCATAAAACAGTATGCGGTTTGAGCCTGTCTATGATTGACGGCGACGAGCCGGGACAGCGGATAGAAACGCTCCGGACGAGGACAAAATCGCCGGGACGTTTTCATTGCAATGCAGATTTTTGCATGTCCTCTTGACAAAAGCGAAAACGTATGATATTCTAAATATGCTCTAATCGGAGCATATATAAATTGTGGAGGTGTATTCATGGAAACAAGCGAAAAGGTATCCGTCAACATGAACATCGCAACGCTGTCTCAAATTGATCTGCTGGTTGATAAAGGGTATTATTCCAACCGAAGCGATTTTATTAATCAGGCTGTAAGACAAGCGCTTGATGAGAAAAAATCAATCATCGATGAGATGAGCAAGCGGCAAAACGACCTGGATTTCAGATGGTTTATCGGTGTGATGTCACTTGAGAAAGAAGAACTGCTGAAAGCAAAAGAAAACCGGATCAAGATAAAAATCAAGGGCTACGGACTATTGGGTATCGACAGCGAACTTGATGATCTCGTGATTGAAAATGTTGAAAGCATCGCCGTTAAAGGCAAAGTCATATGCTCCGACAGGATTAAGACGCATTTTAAGATACGGTGAAAAACCCTTTATAAACTAAAGGGCGCACTTCTATTATATATAGTCTCCATAGTCTCCGGGCCTTGTATCGTGCGCTCGAAGGGCTCTCTCTGACAGCAGAAAGCCGTCCGAGAGGTCTTGCCGCTTTGCGCTCCTCGCGGGGCCGCCCCCCCTTGTACGCTCGCGCGGCTATCCCCAGTGTACTTGCCGAATAGAAAGATTGACCGCCCCTCACCGGCTCCCCGGTGAACAGCCAGCAGTCTTTCCGAAAAGGAAAGGACGATATGGCAGACGCCATACCGTCATTTTAATAAATATATTGTTATACTGTTTTACAACCCCCCGCGCTTTCGGCGCGGGGGATTGTCTCAACATATCCGATATATCAGGGCTCGTTGACGATCCCCGCGAAGACGGGGACGTTGTTGTTCATAACCGTGAAGAGGAAGGGCCGGTCAAAGGTGATGTCCACCTCGTCGTCGGGAGGTTCGGCGGAACCGCTCATCGCCGCCACCGTGTAGGCCGCGCCCACGCAGCCCTCCTCGTCGATGCTCACCCGGGCCGCGTGGAGGAC
>CANQSU010000235.1 GCA_947626585.1 uncultured Oscillospiraceae bacterium | reverse complement strand
AAAAACGTCACGATCCTCCTGCCGGCCATGAACGAGACATATGCCCTGGAGCAGACGGTGGAGACGATCTATACCACGTGCGCGCCGGAGGATATCGCGGAATATCTGATCATCCTGTGCGACCGGACGACGGCCGACTGCCGACAGACGGCGGAAAAGCTGGTGGCCGAATATCAGGACAAGACGCGGATATACATCCACGATCAGGCGAAGCCCGGCGTGGGCGGGGCGCTGCAGGAGGGATTCGACCTGGCGATAGGGAGCCATGTGGTCATGATGTCCACGGACCTGGAGACCGACCCTATGCTCATCCAGCGGTTTATCGAAGAGAGCAAGCGCGCCCCGGAAAAGATCATCACGGCGTCCCGCTGGATGAAGGGCGGCGGGTTCAGGGGCTACAACAAGGTGAAGTGGGTATGCAACTTCATTTTTCAAAAGGGCATGGACGTGTTCTATGGCGTGAGGCTGAGCGATTTGACTTACGCATACAGATGTTTCCCCACGGAGCTGATGCAGAGCATCGCATGGGAGGAGCTGAAGCACCCGTTCTTTTTGGAGACGACGCTGAAGCCGATCCGTCTGGGCGTAAAGTTCGTGGAGGTGCCGACGCTGGCCGTGGCCCGCACCGAGGGGGCGTCGCAAAACTCATTTTTTGCCAACTTCAAGTATTTCAAGACCGCGTGGCATGACCGGTTTTTGCCGAGGGAAAAGATACTCCGAAAGCATAACAATGATTCTGCTTGTTAGGCAAACGATCAATAAGGGAGATTTATTATGAAAGTTTTGATCCTGGGCGCCGGCCCTGCCGGCCTCGCTCTTGGGGCAAGATTGAAGGAAAAAGGCGTTGAAAACGTCACGATCCTGGAGAAGGAGAGCGAACCCGGCGGCCTTTGCCGGACGCGGTTCGTCAACGGCAAGGCGGTGGATATCTGCGGCCCGCATTTCCTTAACAACCGCTATCAGGATGTATTGGATTTCGTTTTCCGGTATATGCCGGAGAATGAGTGGCCTCTGTTCCAGCGCAAGAGCAAGAATCTGCTCCCCGACGGCCAGATGATCGACAACCCCATCGAATCCAACCTCTGGCAGCTGAAATGGGAGGATCAGATTGATTATCTGGAGTCCATCAGCCAGTCCGGGTCCAACCGGGGCGAGCCCATGCCGGAGCGGTACGACGAGTGGATCTACTGGAAGATGGGCAAGCTGATCGCGGAAAACTATATGCTGCCGTATAACAGGAAACTCTATGGCCGGCTGGACAACATCGGAACGTACTGGCTGCACAAGCTGCCCAGCGTTACGTTCCGGCAGACCATCATGAGCTGCCTGGACCGCCGGTTTTACGGCGAGCACGGCTTGGAAAACGGCGTCTATTATAACCCGAAGCTGGGCATCGGCGAGGTCTGGAAGCGGATGGCGGACAGCCTTAAGGGGAGTATCCGCTATGACAGCGCCGCGGAGAGCATCGACTTTGATACGCGCACGGTCGTGGCTGTGGACGGCACGGCCTATACGGCGGACGTGATCGTCACCACGGTACCCTGGACGAGCTTCAGGCAGATCAGGGGCATGCCGGAGGAGCTGGTGAAGAAGATATCCCGTCTCGGCTCGCGGTCTTTGAATGTGCGCTGGGTCAATGAAACGCTGGACACGGACGCCTATTGGGTGTACTGCGCGAAAGAGGACCTGCCGTTCCACCGGGCCACTCTGCAAGGCAATTTCGACCCGTCCTTCCCGGGGATGCTGGTGGAGACCATGGAAGAGCGGCTCGATATGTATGGAGATACCTACAAGCCTATATATAGCTATACGACGGAATACGCGTATCCGATGAATCTGATCGGCAAGCCGGAGATCATGGAAGAGGTGCTGTCATTTGCCAAAGCGCACAAGGTGATCGGCGCCGGACGCTGGGGCGAGCACGTGCATTACAACATCCATGAAGTGGTCAAGCAGTCTCTGGAGCTGGCGGATGAGCTCATGAAATAACAGGGAGATGAACGGCAAATGGGAAACGGGAAGAAAACAGCATTGATAACCGGCGTCACGGGACAGGACGGGTCCTATCTGTCAGAGTTTCTGCTGGAAAAGGGCTACGAGGTCCATGGTCTCATCCGGCGCTCGTCCACGGAGCGCCGGGACAGGATCGACCACCTGGAGGGCCGGGCGGGCTTCACGCTCCACTACGGGGATATGACGGACTCGCTGAGCCTTGTACATATCATTCAGGAAGTGCAGCCGGACGAGGTATACAATCTGGCGGCTCAATCCCATGTGCAGGTGTCCTTCGACGTGCCGGAGTACACGGCGGACGCCGACGCGGTGGGGACGCTGCGGATACTGGAAGCGGTGCGTCTGCTGGGACTGGAAAAGAAGTGCCGCATCTATCAGGCGTCCACGTCTGAACTGTACGGCAAGGTGGAGGCGGTGCCCCAGAACGAGACGACGCCGTTCCATCCCTACAGCCCCTACGCGGTGGCCAAGCAGTATGCGTTCTGGATCACGAGGGAGTACCGGGAGGCCTACGGCATGTTCGCCTCCAACGGCATCCTGTTCAACCACGAGTCGGAGCGCCGTGGGGAGACCTTCGTGACGAGGAAGATCACGCTGGCGGCTGCGAGGATCGCCCAGGGCAAACAGGACAAGCTCTATCTGGGCAACCTGAACGCGCTGCGGGACTGGGGCTATGCCAGGGACTACGTGGAGTGCATGTGGCTCATACTGCAGCACGACAAACCGGACGACTTCGTCATCGCCACCGGCGTGCAGCATACGGTGCGTGAGTTTGCGACGCTGGCGTTCCGCTATGCGGGCATAGACCTGGAGTGGACAGGCTCCGGCGTGGAGGAGAAGGGCGTGGACAAGGCCACCGGCCGTGTGCTGGTGGAGGTGAGCCCGGCGTTTTTCCGGCCCACGGATGTGGTGGACCTGCTGGGCGACCCCGCAAAAGCGCGGACCGAGCTGGGCTGGGACCCCTGCAAGACGCCCTTTGAGGAGCTGGTGCGGCGGATGACCGTCCATGATATGGAGCTGGTGAGCAGACAATGAGAGAGATCGGATACAAGGGGACGCCGCTGGCCCAGATCATATCCATAGACGAGTGCGGGGAGGAGTTCAACTTCTTCACGAGGCAGGAGGACGCCCTGCAGATCGGGCTGTTCCGCTACGGCGAGGGCAGGGTGATCCAAAACCACGTGCACAATGTGTTTCCCCGGACGGCGGAGAAGACATGCGAGATGCTCCTGGTACTGCGGGGCAGGATGCGGGCGGACATCTATACCAACGAGCGTGAACTGGTCCAAAGCGAGGAGGTCGGCGCCAATGAGCTGATCATCCTGCTGGACGGCGGGCACGGTTTTCAGGTGCTGGAGCCGGACACCGTGATCCTTGAGGCGAAGAACGGGCCGTACTTCGGCGTGGCCCAGGACAAAGTGAAGTTTTAACGGAGGATGATACGATGGAATTTATCAATCAGATGGAGCCGGTCTTTGACGAGAAAGAGGAGAATGCGGTCAAGGAATACATCAGCCGCCGGGCGTGGCTCACGGAGTACAAGGAGACGCGGCGGTTCGAGGACATGATCGCCGAGTATACGGGGGCGAAGTACTGCTCCGTGGTGGCGAACGGGACCGTATCGCTTATGATCGCGCTGC
>CANQSU010000234.1 GCA_947626585.1 uncultured Oscillospiraceae bacterium | reverse complement strand
GAAGCGAGTGAATGAAGCTTGCGACGACGAGGCAAAGCTGCCTCAAAAACAAATTTAAAGAGCTTACCTCTTTCAGACCATTCTACGAGGGAGATTTTCTTCCATAAAAAAGGGCCTCAAAAAGGCCCTTTTTCCGTAAGAGAGGAGACTGCCATGCACGCAAAGGCAAAAGAGAAGAGACCAGTCCGGGCTTTTTTTCTCGGCCTGCTGCTTCTGGCACTGTTGGCCGGGGCGGCCTTGGGCGGCCTGTATGGGCTGAGGCTCCACCGGCGTGACGCCGCTCCGCCGCCGGAGGAGGTCTTTTCCTCTGTTGCGGAAACGCTCAGGGCCCCGGCGGCGGAGACCGCCTGGGGGCAGCTGGTTTCGCAAAAGGCGGAGGAGCTGTGCTCTCTGCGCATCGGGGTCCTTGAAGAGGAAGGCCGCTGGGCCTGTTCCCTGCCTCTGGAACTGCGCTATCTGGACGGGGACAAGCTGGCCCAGGGGATAGAGGAGCAGGTCTCTGAACAGCTGACGCAGGCCGCGCTGTTGGCCCGGCGGCCGGACGAGGTCTATACCGACACGCTCTCCTTCAAGGAAGAGCTCAGCGCCGCCGCCTTTGAGCAGGCGCTGGCGGTCCGGTTGGAGGAGGCGGAGGACTGTCTCTCCAGCCGGAGCATGACTCTGCGCTTCTCCTTCCGGGGAGACGCTTGGGTCCTGGATAACCGGGAGGAGCTGGAGGAGCTTTTTCTCTCCTGTGCCGCCGATTGGGATCTTTTCACCCGGTCCCTCTATGAGGCGGCTGTAGCCGGGACTGCCTATGTCCCCGTCCATTACAAAATCGACGAGGACGCCCTGGCCGGGCCCGTCCCGGATGAGAGCGGCTTTCTGGAGACCCAGGACCCGGCGGAGATCCAGGCTCTGCTGGAGACGCCTCAGGCCCGGGCCCTTATCGGGGAGCAGAGTCTGGCCTGGAATGCGGACATTGCTTTTCTGCCTGGCAGCAGCCTCTACTGCTATCTGGACGAGAGTCTGCTGGTGCTGGTCTGGCAGGAGGAGACCTCCCTGGCCGTGGGCACCTATTCGGAGGTGTTTATCGCCGACGGCTCCCAGCTCCGGCGCCGGATCGCCGGGGACGCCTTTGAGGACTTTCATTTTGAGACTACCTCCGCCTTCGCGGCTAAAACCAACGCCGTGCTGGCTCTGGGCGGGGATTTCTACCACCACGGCCGCTCCTGCGGCGTGGTGGTGTACCAGCGGGACATCTACCGATTCCATCCCTACAACTGTGACAGCTGCTACATCACCGCCGATGGGGACATGCTCTTCTCCTACCTGGGCGACTTTGACAGTCAGGAACAGGCTCAGACGTTTATCGAAGAAAACGACGTGGTCTTCTCCCTGTGCTTCGGCCCGGTGCTCATCGACAACGGGCAGGATGTGACCCCGGCAACTTACCCCTGGGGCGAGGTCAACAGCGAGTACGCCCGCAGTGTTCTGGGGATGCTGGGGGAGAAGCACTACCTCACCATCAACATCAACTGCCAGATGCCGGACTATTACTACCTGGTGACGCTCCGGCAGGCCGCGGATGCGGCCATCGCCAAGGGCTGCATCAAGGCCTATGCCCTGGACGGGGGACAGACCGCCACCACCGTCTTTCACGGGAAGCTGATCAATCCCGTCCAGTTCGGCTGGGAGAAGCAGATCAGCGACGTGATCTATTTTGCCAGCGCTATCCCAAATGAATAGCGGGCAGGAAAAACCAAACATTTTTTACAGGGGGGATCCTTCTTGCACGACGCAAAACGCCTGCACGAAAAGGTGTTGTCTTTTATAGATCTGTTCCGCCTGGAGACGGTCTTCTCCTCTCTCTGGGCATATATGAAAAGACATAAGGCCGTTCTCTTTGCCTCTTTCCTGTCTGCCGGAATGACCTATATGTTTCTCTTCACAAACAAGCTGGTCAATCATGACGACATCCTCGCCATTTTCGACCTGGGCACGGGGATCTCCTCCGGCAGATGGCTGATCGACTTGCTGGCGAAGCTCACGATCACCGGGTCTATGCCCTGGCTGAACGGCGTCACGGCGGTCTTTCTGCTGGCTCTGGCAAACTGCGCTCTTGTCGATCTGCTGGAGATCAAGAGCCCCGTTCTTCAGATCCTGCTGTCGGCAGCGATGATAGTCTTTCCCGGACAGATGGACGTGTTCTGCTATATGTTCACCAGTACAGCCTACGCCCTGGCCCAGCTCTTCTCCGTCCTTGCCGTTCTGTTTTACAGGAGGGGCGGAAAAACCGGCTCTCTCGTGGGGATCATCTTCGCCGTTCTCTCTCTGGGGATCTATCAGCCGTATATCGCGGTGACCTCCTCTCTCCTTCTTCTGCTGCTGATCAAAGACCTGGCGGAGGAGCAAAAAAGCGGCAGGCAGATCTTTCTGGACGGACTGAAAAGCCTCCTCTTTCTGCTTATCACCGCGGCCGTCTATTTTGCCCTGACGGAACTTCTCTTTATCGTCTTTAAGTGCTCTTTTAATTCTTATGGGAGCAATATGGAGGCCGGGCTCAGCTTCTTTGGGAGGATTGCCGCGGCTTACAGCGGCTTTATAGAGCTCTTCACCAAATACCGCATGGGGATCATCAACAACCCCTATTCCGCGCTTGCCCATCTCCTCTGTGTTCTCTTCCTTCTGCTATGGTCTCTTTGGCTCCTGTTCCGTTTCCGGGACTGGCAGAAGAGTCTGCTCCTACTGCTATGTCTGGCGCTTCTGCCCCTGAGCATGAACGCCATGTTCCTCTTCTTCGACGGCAACAGCATTCGCGCGATGATGTCCTTCGGCTTTACCGGCTTCTATGCCTTCATCGCCCTTGCTGCTGAGCATATCATAGAAAAAGGTCTGCTCAGAACGCTCTCCCGGCAGCTGCTGCTCTGGATGCTTACACTCATCATCGTCAACAACGTCTGCGTCCTCAACCGGACCACTCTGATGATGCACCTGGCCTATGAAAATGCCTTTTCGTTCTTCACCACGGTCCTGGCCGATGTCTTTGCAACTCCCTCCTACGATGAAAGCTGTACACTCGCCCTGATCGGCTATACTGATACCTTTACCTATCCTCTCACCGAGGTGGGGGACACGAATGTACAGGGCGCGCAAAAGAGCCTGAAGAACGTCTACTCCCGCACCGCCTTCATCCAGTATTACCTGGGCTTCTTCGACAGCTACGCGGATGAACAGGAGCAATGGAACATCGTTCAGACAGAGGAATTTAAAGAGATGCCCCTTTACCCTTATTACGGCTCCATCCGGCGCATCGGCAACTATATGGTCGTCAAGCTCGGCGAGACGCCGATCCCCGGAATATAAAAATCTTCTGCTTCTGTTATGCAGGCACAGCCGCTGTTCTTACAGCTCTGGCTGTGCCTGTTTTTTATTCAGGCCAAATTTGATCTCTACTATATTAAATTTATATTTTCTTTTTTTGCTTGCAAATATGCCTGCTGTTTGGTATAATAAATCAGTTAGAATGTTCTTCATTGTGTGAGGTTTTCGACAGATGAATTCTCTCAGAGATATATGGAATGAGATTTTGAAGATCCTCTCGGCCCAGCTGACGCCGACGGCCATCACCACCTGGTTTTCCGACTGCGAGCCGGTGGAGGTGGAGGACTGCCG
>CANQSU010000233.1 GCA_947626585.1 uncultured Oscillospiraceae bacterium | reverse complement strand
CGGGGTCGTACACGCCCCGCCGGCGGGTGACACGAAGGACGTTCTCGTGGCGGTCTCCCGCGAACAGGCCCAGATAGACCATGTTGGAGGGCGCGGGGATCTCCTGGAAGGAGGGGTCGTAGGGCTCCCGCCGCGCCTGTCCCACAGTGTCCCGGGCCATCAGGCCGAAGCCGCACTGCTGGGGGGTGTCGTTGGTGCCCTCGCGGCCGTAGTTTTCCACAAACACGTCGGCGGTCAGCACAAAGCCCTCTCGCTTCGGGTCCAGCTCCACGTAGTAGTAGAGAAGCCCGTCATGGCCGCCGGTGATCTTGCCGCCGCGGCTCTCCAGCGTCACGGAGCCGTCGGGACCGACCCGTGCCTCGTGAAGTCCGATCTTATGGGCGTAATCGGGTAAAAGCAGGGTGGAGGTGAAGTTTAAGTCTGTGGACTGACCGAATACACGCGACTGCCAATTGAGCTTTCTCATGGTGACACTCTCCTTCATTTATGTATTGGGCGGGGGTCCCGCCCGGGCTGTTACAGCCCCATTGTATCCGAGATGTTCTCGATGACGTGGCCCGCCGCCTTGAGAAAACGGCCCGCGGCGCTGGCTTTTTTCTTGGGCATGGCGACGATGGCGCCCACGGCCCCGCCGGCGATCATGCCGATGGCGATGCCCTTGGCAAACTCTGTCATAGAATAGCCCTCCTTTGTTGATTCGAGCTTAGTTTTCCGCGGAGGAGGGGGATTTTTTCATGTCAAATACTTGTAGAACGGCAAAGCCCAAACCATTCGCAGGTCCCGCAGATCTTCTCAAAATTTTCCGTCTCGAACACGTTTTTCCGCGCCCTCGCCGCCAGCTTGTCCCAGGGGAGCGTGTCGCCGTACCGGATCCCCAGGGCTTTCAGGACTCCCTCGTCCATGGAGTCCACCTTTTCAAGGGCGGAGCAGGAACCGGCCAAATCGTTGGGGCAGGCCGCGCAAGGCTCGTCGCAGCCTTGAATTACGGTAACTGATGTTTCCGGGTGCTTTCCGAGCTTTTCACAGATTTCTGTCATGTGTTCCGTAAACCGCTCGTCGTAGCCGTGACCGGTGAATTTCTGGATACACAGCGCGTGATGGGGGCGCAGTCTCATACTTTACCTCCCGTGGGGCGGATGGTGATCTCCCCGCCGGACAGGGCCTCCGTCCCGCCGTCCGGATACCGCACCAGGAGCCGGCAGCGCCCGTCCGAGCCCAGGACTTGTGCCCGCCGGACCTCATCGCCCCGGCGAACGTCCACGGTATCCTTCACATACATAAGCCTGGGCGCGTATTCCGAGGCCAGATCGTATCCGGGCAGGGAGTCGTAGACCGTATAAAACTCCGAAAGTATCCCGGCGGCCAGGGCGGGAAGGGACCGGGGCCGGGGAGCGTCCAGCACCGTCCCGGCGATGTGGGTCAGCTCCGCCGGGAACCCGCCGGGGGGCGGGGAGACGTTGACGCCGATGCCGAGAACGGCGTGGGAGAGCGCGCCGCCGGGGGAAAAGACGGCCTCGGTCAGGATCCCGCAGACCTTTTTCCCGTGGGCGTACACGTCGTTGACCCATTTGATTTTTGCCTCCACGCCGTAGACGCTCTCGATGGCGCGGCACACCGCCACGGCGGCGGCGGGGGTGATCAGGGTCATGTCGCCGGCGGAGAGGGACGGGCGCAGAAGGACGCTCATGTAAAGTCCCGTGCCCTCGGGGGAGTAGAAGCTCCGGCCCAGCCGGCCCCGTCCGCCGGTCTGACGCTTAGCGATCAGCACGCTGTCGGCGGGGAGTTCGGCGGCGTCGCGTTTCAAGGCGGTATTCGTGGAATCACACTCGTCCACGACGCGCACGGTCAGGCCCGGGGGCGTGCCGCGCAGGAGGGAGAGAATATCCGATTCAGTCAATGGAAAAGTCCTCCTCGGTGTACTTTGACCCGTCAATGGGCGCGGGAGCGGGGGGCTGGCGCTTAAAAGGGTCGTATTTGAAGCTTTTGCACTGACCGGCGGAGGAGACCACGCCCCGCTTATAGCAGACGGTCTCGGCGGCGCTTATGTTGGTGCCCCTCCTGCAGTAGGCGCAGCAGGGCTCGATATCCCGGCGAAAGAGCATTTTTCCGTCCCCCTAATATATTTGTCTCCATTATACACCACCTCGTACCGATCTTCAATGAAAAGAAGCCGCCGGGCGGCGAGAATTTTTTATGACAGACGAAGGCGGGCGCCGCGGGGAATACTTTGTGTATGCTCAAGACGGCGGACCGGGTATGGCGCGAAAAAGACCGTCCCGAATGGTTCGTTTTCGTTGAAGATCTGCATCAGCGCTTTTTTCCGCTGATTTTTAGGGAAATGGCGGAGGCCAGCAGAAAAATCGCCAGAACCCCGGCGGAGAGTACGGCGGAGCCCCGCAGAGCGGAGGCAAAGTCGAGGCCGGCCAGATTCCCCACCTCCGCGGCCAGGTACGCGCCCAGGGGGGTGTCCACGGATATAAAGGACGCCGCCATGCCGGCAAGACAGGCCGAGAGAAGGCCGTGCAGGAGCTTCCCGAAAAGATAGGTCCTGGCGGAAAGACCCGTCTCATTCAAAAAGGACAGCACCTGGCAGTGGACGGAAAGCCCGGCCCAGCCCAGCATGAAGGCCGCCATGGCGATGGACGCGCCCAGGGAGCCGGACACCTCCCGGAGGCTCCATACCCCGCTTGTCAGCTCCAGAAGGCCGGTGAGGAGCAGGGAGGCCCAGCTCTCGTCCAGGCCGAAAAGCCCAAACACCGCCCCCAGGGCCGAGGACACCGCGTCCATGATCCCCGACAGGAACAGAAGCTTCAACAGCACCGTGAAGAAGATCACGAACCCGCAGATGCCAAGGCACGACTGGAAGGAGGAGCTGACGGATCTGACGAACGCCGCCGGGAAGGGCGTGTGGGCCGCCTCGGTCCGCACGGGCTTTGTGATCCCGCCCCGTCCGCCGTGATGGCGGAAGATGAGCCCCACCAGGATCGAGGCCAGAAGGTGTGTCGTATACAAAATGAGTCCGACGGCGGAGCTTGAGAAGATCCCCGCCCCCACCACGCCGAAGATGAAGGCGGGGCCGGAGTTGTTGCAGAAGGCCAGCATCCGCTCCGCCTCGCGTTTGGAGCATTTTTTGCTCTCATAGAGGTTGATGACCGTCCTGGCGCCCACTGGATACCCGCCGATGAAGCCCAGGATCAGCGCCGGGGCGCACCCGCCGCCCACGTTAAAAAGCGGCTCCATCAGCGGCGAGGCCAGCCGCCCCAAGCGGTCGGCCAGTCCCAGCTCCACGGTGAGGGAGGAGATCACGAAAAACGGAAAAAGCGACGGGATCAGCACGTTGAAGCACAGCTCCACCCCTCCCTTCGCCGCCTCCACCATTTGGGAGGGCAGCAGGACGAGGCCCACGGTGACGCCCAAAAGGCCCAGAACGGTGAGCAGATCAAAAACCCGGCGCCGGGCGGACAGCATATTCATATCTTTACCCCCTTTTGGTAAAGGGTATGTTTCGATTGGGCTAAAATTGACAGGGGCTTCATATGCTGTAGGGATATACAAGCAGTGGAGGCGAAGGCTATGCGAAAATCAAAGGGCGGAAAGGCCCTTTTGAAGGTTTCCGAGATATTCGATCTGCCGGGCGAGGCGGGCCTCGGGGTGCCCAGGGTGACGGTGACGG
>CANQSU010000232.1 GCA_947626585.1 uncultured Oscillospiraceae bacterium | reverse complement strand
TTTGTGCGCCTGTTTCCAGGTTACATCTTTATCCGAATTTTTTTATTTTTCCCTTGACAAACATTAGCAAGATTTGTTGAACAGTCACCCACTCGACATTAAACATTATACACCCGAATTGTGAAGAAATCTACCGCAAGCAGCGATTTTCTCGGTGAGAATACCCCATTCGACTATACTGCCGACTTTATGACTTCTTGAACACCCGCTGAAAAGGAAAAGCCGCCGTCGGTTGACAGCGGCTTTTCCCTATGGACGGGTGTCAGTTGTAAATCAAGTCGTTGTAAACGACCTCGGCGGCTCGGTTGCGGATATTGTTCATAGCCTGCACCCACTTCATACCGTCCTCGGCTTTGAGCTTTTCCGTCACGCCCTCTTTTTCGGCAAGCTCCTTTATCAGCCGGAAAAGCATACTCTCGGCTTCCTCGTCCAGTTCGGCAAGGTAGGCGTTCAGCCTGCCGCTTGTCAGAAGCTCGGTATAGAGAGCTATAAAATATAAGAGAATATCTGAATAAATCGAAGTGTCGAGATCGGCGCGGCGATTTGTTCGGATGTTCCCTGATGTGCTGTAAAAAATCACCCCGGAAAGCGTTGGCTTTCCGGGGTGTCTGCTTGTAAAAGGCCGCGAGGCCTTTTCAGCGGTCCTCCTCCGGCCAGGCCGGAGGGGGTTGATCATCGGCCGGTGGTGCCGTTTCCGGCGCCGGAGGAGCCGTAGCCGGAGGTCCCGTTGGAGCCGCCGTTGGTCATTCCGCCGCTGCCGTTGGCGCCGCTGCCGCCGGTACCGGTGCTTCCGGCGCCGTTGGAATTGGAGCCGGAGGTTCCGCCGCCGGGAGTCCCACTGCCGGAGGTCCCGCTGCCGATGGAGCCGTTGCCGCCGCCGTTGGTACCGGTGGTGCCGTTACCGGTACCGTTGGACCCCACGTTTCCGCCGCCGGTCATGTCGTCCACAGCGCCGCGGATGTCGTCGCCCACATCGTCAAGAGCATTGCCCGCGTCGTCAAGGCCATCGCCGATAACGCCGTCCTTCGTGTTGTCGCTCCTGTCGGCGTCAGAGTTGCCGCAGGAAGCCAGAGAAAGTGCGAAAACAAGAGCCAGAGCAATATATACCGCTTTTTTCATAATATCCTCCTGTTATTTGGTCTCAGACCGTAAAATCTTTTGCGAGACTATTATTTGCGCCTCCGCTGGATTTAATGCGCGGGGGATATGTTGCTGAAAAAGGGAAAAATTGCATGAAAATGCGGCGTGGAGCATCACGCCGCATAGACCGTTCAATATGATCACACCGTAGCCTGTGAGTGGATCACTGCCGTGAGCCTTATTTCGCCGTCGTACTCCTCAAATACGAGACGCAGGATCGACCAGTCGGAGTATTCCGACTCCTGGGTCCCGGGATAACAAAGATCCACAAAACCGGCGCCGGGAAAGATGTCGGTGACGTTCTCACGGGAGTTTCCCACCCTCAGCGTGTAGTTTACCGTTATGACAGGGGACGCCGTGTAGTCTCTGTCAACAACATAATTCGCCAGATAATCGCCGACCGTCATACTGATGGGCTCACCGCTGTCTGACCGGACGCCCCAGATGAGCTTTTCGGTACTCTCGCCGAAATTCTCCACCTGTTTTGCCGTAAAGGAGAGGTTGCTGGCGAGATTGACGGTAGCAAAGGGGGAGAAGACAACGCCGTAATCGGGGTGAACGATTGCCGCCAGCGCTTCATAGTCCGAGCTTTTGAAGTATTCGGCCGTTTCAAGGGCCGCGTCGGTAAGCGCGGCGTTTGATGAACTGACCGTTCCGCTGTCCTCGTGAGCGTCGCGAGAGGAGAGAGCCGGAATAAGCGAATATGTGACGACCAATGTAAGAAGTGCGCCGGCAAGGAGACCGGCCAGGGCATAAATCAGAGCAGAGGCTTTTTTCATAAAAATACCTCCCTTCAATACATCACAGGACGGGAAACTTTCTTGCAATTTTTATTTTAATATAAAGTTATCGGATTTTCAACCAACAAATGGTTACAATTTACAACATTTTAAGCAAAAAAGGATTTCGGGAGCCGCCGCCGTCCCAAAAAAGTCGTCGGACGGCAAAATAATGTTAAAATGCACAAAATATGAAAGTTGAGCCGTGGAGAAAATTCATATTCATCTGAAAATGTGTTTATCTACTTGTCAAAATGCAGGATTTCGCATATAATGATTACAAAATCAATTAACAGACAGGGGAAAATAACATGAAAAGCTTATCTGCCGCCGCCTCCGCCATCAAGCCCTCCGCCACACTCGCCATCAACGCCCTCAGCCAGGAGATGAAGGCCCAGGGCGTGGACGTGGTCAGCTTCGGAGCCGGCGAGACCGATTTCTTCACTCCCGACCATATCAAGGCCGCTGGCATCGCCGCGATCGAGGGGAACAAGTCCTATTACACCGCTTCCTCCGGCGTCGCTCCTCTCAAGAAGGCCATCTGCGGTTATCTTGAGAAGTCCTTTGGCGTGAAATACGAGAACAGGAACATCTGTGTCACCTCCGGCGCCAAGCATGTGCTTTACATAGCCATGCGCGTGATGCTCGATCCCGGCGACGAGGTGATCCTGCCCGCGCCCTACTGGGTCACCTACGAGGAGGCCATTCGCATGTGCGGCGCCGTCCCGGTCATTTTGAGGACCGACGAGTCCACCCGCTTCAAGATAAGCCCCCGGCAGCTGCGGGACGCCGTTACGGAGAAGACCAAGTGCGTGATCCTGACCAATCCCTCCAATCCCACCGGCATGCTTTACTCCGAGGAGGAGCTTCGCGCCCTCTCCAAGGTCATTGTGGACAACGATCTCTATCTCATTGACGACGAGATCTACGCCACGCTTGTCTACAACGGCAGGTTTGTCTCCGCCGCCGCCGTCGACCCGGAGCTGTACAAGCGGACGGTGATCGTCAACGGCGTATCCAAGACCTACGCCATGACCGGCTGGCGCATCGGCTTTGCCGCCGGCCCCGCCGAGATCATCAAGCTCATGGATACCTACCTCAGCCACTCCACCGGCAACGCCTGCAACATCGCCCAGTACGCCTCCATCGCCGCCTATGAGGGCAGTCAGGAGTGCGTGGAAAGGATGCGCGCCGAATTTGCCAAACGCCGCGATTACTTTGTCAAGCGCGTGGAGGCCATGGACAAGGTCAGCTGTCTGCCCCCGGACGGCGCGTTCTATATCTTCATGAACGTGTCCGAGACCTTCGGCACCACCATTTGCGGAGAAAAGATAAACGACTCCTCCGACTTCGCCCAGGCCCTTTTGAAGCACGGCCTGGTGGCCACCGTCCCCGGCGTGGCCTTCGGCTCCACAGACCACATCCGTTGGAGCTACGCCACCAGCCTTGAGAACATCAAAAAGGGCCTTGACCGGCTTGAAAGGTTCCTCCGCGACGAACCCACCGCCAATACCTGATCCGGCCCCCTCCCGTGAGCGAGAATCCTCACGGGAGTTTTTTTTGCCCATGCCCATAATACGAATCGGGGAGAATACGTCTTACAGGGTGAAAGGGCCTTTTTGTAAAATCGACTGAAGGAGGTGCGCGCGTGGAGGATACCGAGCTTGTGAAGCTTTTTTGGGCCAGGGACGAGTCCGCCCTGGCGGCGGTGTCGGAGAAATACGGCGGCCTGTGCCGGGAGCTGGCCCGGAGGCTTCTGGGGAGCGACCGGGACGCGGAGGAGTGCGTCTCCGACGTGCTGCTGCGCCTGTGGGAGTCCATCCCGCCC
>CANQSU010000231.1 GCA_947626585.1 uncultured Oscillospiraceae bacterium | reverse complement strand
GTACACCCCCTGTTGTACTTTTCATTCTACAACAGGGGGTGTCTTTTTTCACTGTCTGTTTCCCGGGGTGCGGTCCAAGAAGCATGGACGAATTTATTTCGTATCTGGAGGATGCCGGATGTGATCAGGACCTCATTTCGGAGATTTGCCGGCTCTACACTGGCGGAGAGAAGGGAACGGTCATAAGCCGGCTTCGACGTCACCGCTGTATACTGATGGACGAGCTTCATGAGAGCCAGGAGAAGGTCGACAGGCTGGACTTTGTACTCCGGAAAATTTCGAAATCACAATCTTAACGATCTGAAAGGAAGGTATAATACAATGATGGAAACCGAAAAGCTTACGCTCACCGAGGAATGGGACAAAACTTTCCCAAAAAGCGGGAAGGTGGACCACAAAAAGGTGGTTTTCCCCAACCGCTACGGCATCACCCTGGCGGCGGATATGTACACCCCGAAAAACGCCGGGGACAGGCTCCCGGCCATCGCGGTGTGCGGCCCATTCGGAGCGGTGAAGGAGCAGGCATCCGGCCTCTATGCCCAGACCATGGCGGAGAGGGGATTTTTGACCATTGCCTTCGACCCGTCCTTCACGGGTGAGAGCGGCGGCGCGCCCCGGTATATGGCGTCGCCGGACATCAACACCGAAGACTATATGGCGGCGGTGGATTTTCTCAGCGTGCGGGACAACGTGGATCCGGACAGAATCGGTATCATCGGCATCTGCGGCTGGGGCGGCATGGCGCTGAACACCGCCGCGCTGGACACCCGGATCCGTGCCACGGCAGCCATGACCATGTACGATATGACCCGCGTAAACGCGAAAGGCTATTTTGACGTGGAGGACTCCGAGGCGGCCCGGTATGAAAAGAAGAAAGCCCTAAACGCCCAACGTATCGCCGATTTCAAATCCGGCAATTATGCGCTTGGCGGTGGAGTGGTGGACCCGCTGCCGGAGGACGCGCCGTTTTTCGTAAAGGATTACTACGATTATTACAAGACCCAGCGCGGGTATCATCCACGCAGCCTCAACTCCAACGGCGGTTGGAATGTCACCGGGTGCATGAGCTTTTTGAATCAGCCGATTTTGCAATACTCCAACGAGATACGCGGCGCGGTGTTGATTGTTCACGGTGAGAAAGCGCACTCCTGTTACTTCTCAAAGGACGCCTACGCCAACATGGTCAAGGACAACCCGTATTCTGATAACAAGGAACTGCTGATCATCCCGGACGCTGTCCACA
Source organism: uncultured Oscillospiraceae bacterium (assembly GCA_947626585.1). Classification (GTDB taxonomy): domain Bacteria; phylum Bacillota; class Clostridia; order Oscillospirales; family Oscillospiraceae; genus RUG626. The sequence continues at coordinate 2,525 of CANQSU010000231.1, read as the reverse complement.
CCGATCTATACGACGGCGGCGGGAAGGGCGCTATTCCATTTGATAAGCTCACGGATTTCTTCCGCAAGTATCTTGGGTGATTTGGGATATGTAGGTATTGGCCATCAGTGGTAGTGCCCACAGGGACGGGAACACCGCGATCATGATTCAAAAGATTTTTGAGCCGCTGAATGAGCAGGGGATCGAAACAGAACTTCTGACTTCCGGGAACAAAAAGGCTGATACAACGGGGTGAATCAAAGCCTCCGGCTGAGCCGGAGGCTTTGATTAGAATTGATCCTCATACTCCGTATGAAGAATTTTGTAGAGTATCTGGTAGAGGGTCGTGGCCTCGTCCGGGGAGAGGTTGATGCAGGACCCGATGGCGGCGGGGATGTCCAGGGCCTTGTCACGGAGAGCCATTCCGGCGTCGGTGACGGTGACGATCAGGTTTCTCTCGTCCTTCTCGGAACGGGCGCGGGCCACGTAGCCCTTCTGCTCCATCTTTTTTAAGAGGGGAGTGAGGGTACCGGAATCCAGATACAGGCACTCGCCCAGCTCCTTGACGTTTACCTGGCGGCGTTCCCACATGACCATCATGGCGATGTACTGGGTATAGGTCAGGTCGAGCTTGTCCAGGTGCGGCTTGTAGCGCTTGATGATCTCCCGTGAACAAGCGTACAAGGGGAAGCAAAGTTGATTCTCCAGCTTCAGCACATCGTACTTTTTCTCTTCCATTTTTTCCTCCATATTTTCCTCCATGCGTAATGATATGTATATTTAGAGCGCGCGGACACACCTCGCAAGAACCCGCGCCCCCCATGAAAGCTCCGCCGCAAGGAAGAGCCTTTACGCCGAAAAAACGGTTTCTTTACCTTTCAAGAGCCTTCACGGCAAACTCCGCGCACTTTTTGCAGTCATCCGCGTTGGGACGTCCCTTGTGGGCCGGACCGAAGGAGCCGCGGCAGTGGAAATCTTCCTTTTCCAACTCCACGCCGTTTAAGTCGGCCACCTTTTTCATGGGCTTATATACGGACTTCATCATGGCGGAGGTGCCAAACAGCACGAGCCTTCCGATATTGGCTTTATTTTGTGAAACGAAGGCTTTTACGGCCTCGTCAACGTCAAAGGCATAATAGGAACATCCGAGAAAGAGAATGTCGACGCGCTCGGTGAGAGGCTCGGCCACCGTCAGAGCGGGGACACCCACGGCCCCGGATATGGCGTCGGCCAGCTTTTTGGTGTTTCCCGAACGGGTGTAATAGCGGATGGCGGTTTTCATGCGTTTTTGCCCCCCAAATTTGCACTTGTTTCCTTATTATACGCCTTTCTTACTGCAATTGCAAGCTGGTCCGCGCAAGAAGTTGACCTTCTTCCGCATATATTTCCCAAAAGCAGACCCTCGACGCGCTCAAACAGTCTCGCTCTCCCGTAGTGTGTCATAATGCCGCCGCCACCTTTTCCGCCACGGACCTCATGCTCTCGGTGGGCTCAAAGCGGGCAAGAAGCTCGCCGTCCCGGCTGATGAGGAATTTGGTGAAGTTCCACTTGACGGCGGAGTTATTTTTGTAGTCCTTGTCGATCTTTTTCAGGACCCCGCCCATCATGAGCGCCATGGGGCCCTTGCCAAAGCCCTCAAAGACGCTTGACGCCACAAGCCACTTGTAGAGGGGGATGGCGTTGTCGCCATTTACCTCCACCTTGGCAAGCTGGGGGAAGGTGATGCCGTAACGGCCCGTACAGAAGGAGTGTATCTCCTCGTTCGAGCCGGGGGCCTGCCCGCCGAATTGGTTGCAGGGGAAGTCCAGGATCTCAAGTCCGTCCTTGTGATGGGCCTCATACAGAGCCTGAAGCTCGTCGTACTGGGGCGTAAAGCCGCAGCCGGTGGCGGTGTTGACCACCAGGACCACCTTGCCCCGGTAATCGGCAAGCGCCATGTCGGAGCCGTCCCGCGCCTTGACAGTGAAATCGTAGAAATTCATAACAATACCTCCAAAAGATGTAATAGATTTTTCACAACATGATAGTACACCTTTTAAAGATAGATGTCAATATAATTCTTACAAATTTCTTATAAATATAACTGATTGACTAAAATATTCCCGCAAGGGGAGAAGGGGCCTGTCAGGCCCCCGCGAATCTGAACACCGCGCCGATGACGGCGGAGACGCCGATAAAGATGATGGGGTGGAGCTTCCCGAGCGGCTTTATCCGCATACACACAAAGACGGCCACGGCCAGAACTATGGCCGGCCAGTTGAACAGGCGGGTGAGGAGAAGACTGATTTTAGCCGAATCATACGCCGCGCCGCTGTGCAAAAGCACGTTTTTTGCCACACTCAGCCCCGCCGCCGCGATGAGGGCGGTGGAGGCGGGCCGCAGACCCCTGAAGGCGGAGTCCACGATCCTCGAGTCCCTGAATCTGGCCAGGAATCCGGCGATAATGAGAATGACGATGATGGAGGGCGTGATAAGGCCCAGGGTCGCCAGCACCGCGCCGGGGATCCCGCCGATGTGGTAGCCAACGTAGGTGGCCATATTGACAC
>CANQSU010000230.1 GCA_947626585.1 uncultured Oscillospiraceae bacterium | reverse complement strand
TGCCTGCTGGTTTTTCGGAGTGAATGACAGATAACACTTACAAAATTCCTGTCAAATCTTATTATACGAGGAGGAAAAGCAATGATAAGAGCCTTCACGGACAGACGTCCGGCGCCGCCGTGGGGGCGCTGATAATGCAGTTTTTCATCCTTATCGGCGGGTAAAATGACGAGCGTTTTTTCAAATGATCCGGAACAATATGGACCGGGTCATTTTTTAATAAAAATTTTTTTCTTCATTCTGTGACAAAAGGCGTATTTCAGGTGTCTTAATAGTGAAAGCTTTCAAAGGACAGTGAGCGAATGGACAGAGCGGAATTTGGCGATTACGCCGAAAGATATAAGGACACGGTGTACCGGGTGGCTCTCAATTTTATGGGCAACGCCCAGGACGCCGAGGACGCGGTGCAGGAGACGCTTCTGAAGCTCTTCCTCTCCAGGGAAAAATTCGAGAGCGAGGAGCATGTGAAGCGGTGGATGATCCGGGTGGCGCTGAACTTCTGCAAGAACGCCGCGCGGGCCCAGAAAAGGCGGGTCCCCACGCCGCCGGAGGAGCTGGCGCTCAGCGTCCCCTTCGAGGCCGAGGAGCAGACGGCGCTTTTCACCGCGGTCATGTCCCTGCCGGATAAGTACAGGGTCCCGCTGTACCTCTTCTATTATGAGGAATATTCCGTAAAAGAGATAGCCCACATCCTGGAGCTTTCGGATTCCGCCGTGACGACCAGGCTTCAAAGGGCGAGGGCGAGATTGAGATCAGAGCTTGTGGAGGAGCGAGTATAATGGCCAGAAATCTGTATCAGGAGACCTTTTCCCATGTTCGATCCTCCTACGAGGTCGACGTGGAGGACTTTGTGAAAATGAAGAAAAAGAGATCGACACCTGTTGTAAAGAAAATATGTGTGACGGCCGCCGCGGCGGCCGTGCTGGCGGCGCTGGGCATCACGGCCTCGGCCACGGGATTTTTCGGCCTCTCCGACATGGTGATGCCGGAGAAGGACCCCGCGTACGGAAATTACCTGACATTGCAGGGCTACGCGGACTCGGCGGAGTCCAAGGCCTTTGAGGAGTACCGCTACGGCGGCCTCACTCTGGAGGCGGCGGCGGCCAAGTACGGCCTGGGGGCGCTGACGAGATGCGAGGATCTTCGGTACGACGAGCTGTCGGAGCTTCAGGGCGGAGACATTTTCGACGCGCGGCACGCCAGAAACGGCTGCTACATCTACGAAAACGGCACCTTCGGCATGGACGGTGAGTATACGCTGAGCGACGGCGGGATCCTGAACTATCAGCTGTACCGCTCGGTCAAGGGCAGCCTGACGGATATCGCGCTGTATCTGGGCGATCCGGACGGGTATGACGAGTGGAACATCGACGTGGGCGGACAGGCCGTGGGCCTGGCGCTGGGCCGGGAGAGGAGCCTTGTCATCGCGGACCTGGGCGAGAGCTTCTTCACCGCCAACGTACTCACGGGCACGGAGGGCGACAAGACCTTCGGGGGGCCTGTTACGCGGGAAGGGCTTGAGGAGTTTGCCAAGTCCTTCAACTGGAGCGTCCTTTCGAAGGTGGCGGAGCCGGAGCTGTCCCCCGCGCGGCCGGAGATCCGGTACGGGGCCGGCGTGGAGCTTCTGCCGGAGTATATCGACGAGGAGCAGAGCTTCCAGGTGGAGCTTGCCGGCTGGGATAAGGTGTGGTTCATCTCCTACCGCCCCACGCCGGAGTTTGGGGACATGCGGTTCTTCCTGTCTAAGGACGGGAAGGTGTCCGACTATGAGTTCCACCCTGTCTGCAACGACAACGCCTCCGTCTCCGTGGCGGCGGTGAGCTTCGGGGACTTCACGGGAATGGGCGTGGGAGACGTGCTGGTGCTTCTGGATTACGTGCCGGAGGTCGGCGCGGAGTACCGCGACGTGCGCCTCTTCAGGTACGCCGGCGAGGGCGAGTTTGTCCTTGAGCCGGGCATCGCGGAGGCCATGCGAGAGGCCAGCGCCGATCCGGAACCCACGGTGGCGGACGTGCGGAGGTTCTGCAAGACCTACTTCGCCGAAGGGGCGCGGCAGGACCCGGAGCGCCTTTCCGACCAGGTGGCGGCATCCTTCACCATCCAGGAGGGCCGGAAGAGGCTGGACATCGAGGCGATAGGCCGCAAAGGGCCCTATGACGAGCGCTGGGGCATCCGGGAGGTCAGGATCTACGAGCGTAACGCCGCCGGCCAGCGGATCGAAGAGCCCATGCAGGTCATCAGTGTGCGGGAAGCCAAGGACTTTATGGACGGCATCTACGCCGGCTACACCGAGGCGCCGCAGCGGGAAGGGACCATGACGGCCCTTGACCTGAACCTGGACGGCTTCTGCGACCTGGGCGTGTGCGCCAGTATGACGGAGGCGGACGCGCCGTACTACTACTGGTTCTGGGACAACGACGCCGGAAAATTCGTGTATGCCATCACCCTACGGAACGCCGAGGTCCGCGACGGGCAGATCGTGGAGTGCTATAAGGCCGGTCAGGGCGTCAGCGACTACGTTTACAACACCTACGAGCCGGACGGGAAGGGCGGCCTCAAGCTTGTGAAGAGCGAGACGGCCAGCCACGGCGACGCGGTGGAGGCCAACGACTACGAGGGGATTCTGGCGTATCTGCGGGCGCAGGACTACGAGTCCCTCTACCTCCGCTACGGACTCTTCGACCTGACGGGCGACGGGACGCCGGAGCTGATCGCCGGGTATGGCCACTTTGAGGCCGACGCCGAGGCGGGCGTCTGGAGCATGGACACCGGGCGGCTCAAAAAGCTGGGCTCCTTCGATATGGCTCACGCCCTCCTCTATGTGGTGGACGGGAAGCTCACTCGCCTCACGGGCCACATGGGCTACGAGGTCATCAGCGAGATCGGCTTTGACGGGACCCGTGTCACGGAGACGGAGATCTCCCACCGCATGCTGGGGGAGGAGGACGATTATCAGACCTTCCCGACGGGCTTTGAAATGGCGGAGGACAGCGATCTCGGCCTTCTCAAAAGCTCCGGAATGAAGTGACGGAGGAAAGGCAATGAAAAAAGCGGTCGTCTGGGTGTACTGCCTCGTTCTGGTATTTGCCCTGGCGCTGGTCCTCGGCGGGTACGCCCGGGAACACAGGCCGTTGGACAGAACGATGAGCGACACGGTGATAACGGAAGCGATATAAATATAAATGTAGGGCCGCCCTCCCGGGCGGCCCCGCAGTCTGTTTAGTAAAAACGCGCCGGACGGGTCCGGCGCGTTTCACGTTTAAAGAGTCTTCATCGCGTTGATCTTGATGCCGGGGCCCATGGTGGACGCGGTCACGCAAGAGCGGATGTACTGGCCCTTGGCGGCGGCGGGCTTGGCGCGGAGAAGGGCGTTCATGAGAGCGTTGTAGTTCTCGGTGAGCTTCTCGGCTCCGAAGGAGACCTTGCCAATGGGGCAGTGGATGATGTTGGTGCGGTCGAGACGGTACTCGATCTTACCGGCTTTGACCTCGGTGATGGCCTGGGTCAGGTTGGGGGTGACGGTGCCGGCCTTGGGGGAGGGCATCAGGCCCTTGGGACCCAGTGTCTTACCGAGACGGCCGACGATACCCATCATGTCGGGAGTGGCGATGACCACGTCGAAGTCGAACCAATTCTCCTTCTGGATCTTCTCCACCATATCCATGGCGCCCACATAGTCGGCGCCGGCGTCAATGGCCTCCTGCTTGCGCTCGTCCTTGCAGAATACCAGGACCCGGCGGGTCTTGCCGGTGCCATGGGGAAGGACGACGGCGCCGCGGACCTGCTGGTCGGCGTGGCGGGAGTCGACACCCAGCTTCACATGGAG
>CANQSU010000229.1 GCA_947626585.1 uncultured Oscillospiraceae bacterium | reverse complement strand
GTGGACAAGTCCCGCTCCCGCGCCCAGGGCGGCGTGGGCCTGGGGCTGGCGCTGTGCGACGAGATCGCCAAGCTCCATGCGGGCTCCCTGGAGATCCGCAGTGTGGAGGACCGGGGCACCAGCATCACGGCGGTGCTGAACGGGGGCAGGATATGATGAGGAAAAGGAACATACTTTTCTGCTCCCTGACGGGGCTCATGTGTCTGGTGAGCCTGTTCCTGCCCGGCACGGTGCTGGCGCTGAAGGACCTGTCCCTCTCGCGCAGTACCGAATCCGTGGCCGTGGACGAGGTGCAGCTGAGCCTGCTGACACAGCTTGACAATGTGGGCAAGCTGAGGCTCGCCGGGGACAGCCTGGCGGCGTCCATCCCCCTGGAGGCCGGGCGCGTCCTGACCGGCGACGAGGCCGTGAAGTGCGCCATCAGGGCCCAGCAGGCCATGGGGATCTACCTCGGCGACGAAAGAAGCTCCTCCGTATCCCCCAGGCTCGCCATCAGCGACGGGGGCGAATCCATGGTGCTGTGGGACGTGTCCCTCATCTGGCCGGACTCCGGCTTCACGGGGCGGTACCTCATTGACGACGAGACGGGGGCCCTGCTGGGCATCGAGCTTTCGCTGAAGCTCACGGAGGAGTTCACCGCGTCGGAGGACGGAGGAGAGCTTACGACGGAAGACAAAGAGACTTTTCACGACATGATCAACGCCTTCCTCGCCCCGCTGGGGCTGGATTACGCGGCCTCCTACATTGGCGACGACCGCTCGTTGGCGCAGGTTCTGGTGGTCTCGGAGAGCGGGGAGGCGGATCTCACCGTGATCCGGAGGAACACGACGGATACGTGGCTTTACAGCATAAACATGCAATCGGCGGCGCGCTCGGCCCCGGCGCCGGCCGCGGGACAATAACTGACAGATAATACAGACAGAGGTAGAGAACATGGACTATAGAGACAGAGACTACAGGGACGCCGGCGGGAGAACGGCTCGGGACAGCCGCGAGTACCGGCCGGCAAACGGCGGGCGTGACTACCGGGACGAATACGCCCGGGGCGGGGACGAATACACCCAAAACCGGCCCCGGAGCCGCGCCGGCGCCAGGCCGGACTACAGGCGGCGGATCGAGCCCTCAAGCCCCTACACGCCCTTTATCGTGGGGGCGGTGCTGTTCGTGGCGTGCGTGGTGGCGCTGGTGATGAGCATGGTACCGAGAAACGCCACGGTGCCGGCGGACGACACCGGCGCGGGGACGGAGACGGGAGACAGCGCCAACGAAACCACCCCGCCGGACACCACGCCGGATCTGAGCGGTCTGCCCGAGGCGTTGCGCGCCCTCTACGACAAAGTGCCGGCGGCCAAGGACTACGTGCTGGAGTGGTTCAACCGCCCCAAGCCGGTGGAGGCAAGCCAGATCGATCTCTCGTCCCTTGACACCTCCAGGGTGCCGGAGCTGTACCAGTGGGATCTGAGGTGGGGCTACTCCACCTACTCGGGCAACTATCTGGGGCTGTCCGGCTGCGGGCCCACGGCGCTGTCCATGGTGGCCATCTACTTCACCAAAGACACGAGCCTCAATCCCCAGAAGGTGGCGGAGTTTGCCCAGAAGAACGGATACGCCGAGGCCGGCGACGGCACGGCCTGGACGCTGTTCTCCGAGGGCTCCAAGAGCCTGGGGCTTTCGGTGCGCGAGCTTCAGCTTTCCCAGGCCCAGATCGACCAGGCCCTGGCCGGCGGCGACCTGGTCACGGCCATCATGGGGCCGGGCGATTTTACCACGTCGGGCCACTACATAGTCTTGACCGGCGGCGACGGGACCGGAGGATACACCATCCACGACCCCAACAACCCCGACAACACGTCCAGGCTCTGGACTTACGCGCAGCTGGAGAGCCAGATCAGAAACATCTGGGCCTTCAACAAGGCGTGATATCCTACGAAAGCGAGACATTCGCGGCGGCCTCTTTCGCGCCGCCCGGTGTCCGCCTCCAGTTGGGACCGGTACGAAACGGCGGTTACAAAAAAACAGCGGAGCATATATACAAGGGGCGGCGAGCCGCCCCTTGTATATTTTTTAACAAATAAGGGGAATTTTACACTTTACAGCTTGACAACCGGGCGGGGCTTTAATATAATGTATTACGTAAACCATTGTGGTTATGTCAACGGTAATATTATGTAAACTTTCAGGCGCGCGTTGCCATATGGCATGGTTTACATAACTTCTTAAAGGGAAGTGGGAGAATGAAAAAACGTTTGACCTGTGTGCTTTTGGTCCTGGCCATGGTCGTGGGGGTCCTGCCCGGATTTGTTCTGGCGGCGAACTCCTACACGGCCAAAACCGTCGCGTCCGATTACTTTTACAAGCAGCTGAACGTCCGGGCGAAGGCCATCTACGATAAGCTCCTCAAGGAGTTCACGGGGACCGGCAAGGCCCGGTATTACGACGGCACCGAGACCATCGATCTTATGGATGTGGACGGTGTGGATCTGGCCGCCGTGGAGGCCTATGTGGCCGGCAACAAGGACCTGTTCAACGACTTCTGCGCGGCCAAGGACGCGCTGGATCTGGACCACTCGGAGATCTGGTGGATGGACTCCGGGTATCTGACCTTCCGCGTGACCCAGGACAAAAACACGTCCGGCCCAAACAAGGGCTACCATGTGATCATCGGACCGGGGCGCGGCCCCACCTACCTTCTGGGCGGCGAGGCCATTGAGGACGTGGCCGCCAAGGACAAGGCCGTCAACGCGGCCATTGACGCCATGGTCGCCGGCGCCGTGAAGGACCTGAACGCCAACAGCGCCGCCAAGTCCTTCTCCGAGGCGGACAAGAAGGCCTATATCGTGGCCAGCATCCACGACCAGATCACGAAGGCCATCCATTACCGCTATGAGATCGAGTGCAGCTATCCCGACGACGCCAAATACATACGCACGATCTACGGCTTCAAGACCCACGAGGGCGTCTGCGAGGCCTATGCCCGCACGCTCCAGGTGGCCCTGCGGCGCGCCGGCATCGAGTGCGTACTGATCCACGGCGTCCAGTCCAAGGGTACGCCCGAGGACCACATGTGGAACGCCGTCAACCTCCGCGACAGCGCCGGCGACCACTGGTACGTTGTGGACGCCACCTGGGACGACCCGCTGCCGGCTCACTACAACGGCTCCCGCGACCTTGACTTCAAAGGCGGCCTTGACGGCAACGAGACGAACACCTACCTTCTGGTGGGCCAGTCTTTGGTGGGCCAATACTGGAATCCCTCGGGATATGTGTCCACCGGCAATTTTGAGTTCACCTATCCCACCATCGAGACCTACGCCTACTCCGGAGCGGCGGTGGACGGCGATTTCAACGGGCTGGAGGTGAAATACTCCGCCGGGGCCTCCATGGAGGACAGCACCCCCGCGGGCGTGTTCACCGTGACCTACAAGGGCATGAACGCGGCCCAGGCCAGGGAGAAGGGCCTCTACTTCATGGTGAAGATGTACGACTACCACCCCGACGGCACCGCCGACGTGATGGACGAGTGGTACTACGCCGACGCCTCCTTCATTCTGGCCTCCCAAAGTCAGTATTTCGGGGACCATCCGGGCGGGCTGCGCATCTACAGCGCCACCTGCGAGTATGTGGACATCGCCGTCACCACCCGTGAGCCGGACCACAGGAGCGAGTGGAGTACCAATCCCAGCACCAGTTACCTCTCCAAGCATCCCGACGCGGGTTATTTCCAAGGCGACGAGAGCGAGATCGTGGCCCAGACCGGCATGCTCTACAACGTGAACGCCAGCTATGAGGCGCCCCCCTATGTGCTGACCCAGACCCCGGCCCCCAACGGCAACGC
>CANQSU010000228.1 GCA_947626585.1 uncultured Oscillospiraceae bacterium | reverse complement strand
GCGGCCGCAGATGGCGCAGAGACGCCCAGGATCCCGCCGGAGGCCACAGGGTAGTATCTCTCCCCTCGTCCCCCAGGGACGTGAAACTGGGGCGTCTCTCGGCGGTTTGCAGCGTCAGGTGGAACCCACAGCGGCCGCAGATGGCGCAGAGACGCCCAGGATCCCGCCGGAGGCCACAGGGTAGTATCTCTCCCCTCGTCCCCCAGGGACGTGAAACTGGGGCGTCTCTCGGCGGTTTGCAGCGTCAGGTGGAACCCACAGCGGCCGCAGATGGCGCAGAGACGCCCAGGATCCCGCCGGAGGCCACAGGGTAGTATCTCTCCCCTCGTCCCCCAGGAATGCGATCCTGGGGCGTCTCTCGGCGGTTTGCAGCGTCAGGTGACAGCCTCAGCCCTTCAGGTCGCCTACGCCCGCGTAACGCGGGCGTAGTATGCGGAGGGTGCGCGCACATTGGGTGCCTACTAGCACCACGGCAATGTCCTGGATAAACTGCAGAAACCACTATGTGCTCCATCATCATCCCGAGTAACCGACAGGCTTCGGCAAAAGATAGTGAGCGACATGGGTGGGATTGCTCCTATGCCAGGAAACCGGTGAGAGCCAAGCGTGAAAAGGAGTACCTGGACCCCTGATTTTCCAAGTTCTTCCATCTATCCGGCGTTTTCCAGGTTCTGGAAGCCTTGATTGAAAGATTGATTTCAAGAGTTCTTTAAGATTTGTTTTTAATTGATTTCGGGGGGCGAAAACCCTTGTAAAATAAGGGGTTCCCGGGATCAATTACATACATGCCATTGCGCAATTACATACATGCCATTGCGCAATTACATACATGCCATTGCGCAATTACATACATGCCATTGCGCAATTACATACATGCCATTGCAAGTACGTACAATCATATTGACCTGTACGTACTGATGTGCTATACTCCTGCCTGAGGTGATGACCGTGGCTAAACGACCTACCAAAGAGCAGCTATACCAGCGAGCGCTTGTAGCAAAGCAGAACGTGCTGAACGAGATCCGAAGCAACAGCATGACGGTGCAGGAGCTGCGCTTCTTCTCAATCTACCTGTCTAAAATCAATCCGTGGGATGTGACGACACGGCGCGTGCGCTTTCCGATCGAAGATTTCCAACGCATCATGGAGTTCGGTCGTCTGAACATCAAGCAGCTTAAGGCCACGACTAACAGTCTGCTGTGCAAGGTCGTAACTCTCCCCACGGAAACAGGAGGGTATCTCGGATTTCAGCTGTTCAAAGAGTGCCGGGTCGATCAGGACAAAGACGGGCACTGGTACGTGGAGATCGATGCACATGACCGTGCGCTCCCCCTGATGTTCGAGTTCAAGGACAGGTATTTCAAATACGAACTCTGGAACGCTTTGCGCTTGAAATCGCCTAACCAGGTACGCATGTACGAGATCTTAAAGCAGTACGAGAAGATTGGCGAACGCGAGTTGTCTGTACAGTCCCTCCGCGAGCTGCTGGGGATAGCCTCAACCGAATACACCGGGCGTACTGGGTGGACAAATTTCAAAACAAGGGTCCTTGACGCTTGCCAGCAGGCCTTGCGAGAGTGCACCGACATCTGCTACACCTATGAGCGCGGCCAGACCGGCAGAGGCGGGAAGTGGCTCTCCATTGTGTTCCATATCAGCAAAAACACGGAGTACACAGATCAGCTCACTCTGGATGAGTTCATCGCGCAACAACCCGATCCTGGGCCTGTGAAAATCATCGACATCGATGAAATCGACCAACCGGAAAACCATCCTGCCTCGCCTCTCGATGACAGGTACGAGTTCCTTGCAGGTGCCTGCCAAAATGAGTTTACGCATGATGAGATGAACCAATTGTGGCAGGTCCTCGTTACTGTCCCAGAGTGGATGCTGCCACCAGATACCGCAGCAAGCGGAAGCATGGACATCCGAATGTATCACTACCTATCGGAAAAATACGCTGCTATGAACCGCTATGCGAAAAAAACGCCGATATCGCATCGGTTTAACTATCTCATCAAAATGATAAAAAACGATACGTCTCGAGCATCCATGAGTCTCGGCCAGAACTGAGCTGCAACAGCCAGAAGGCAAAAACTCGGCTGCCGATGTTCGCAGAACATCGGCAGCCGCAGATAAGCACCGCAGGTGCGCAGCCGCAGCATGCTGCGTCAGGGGCTTGGGGGCTTGCCCCCAACAAGCGCCGCATGTGTTAGACCTTCAGACACATGCCCTGCTTGCCATAGAAGTGGAGTGCCTTTGCTGCTGGGCTGCCAGCCAGCAGCAAAGGGCACTGAATCAGCGGTTTCGAACACAAGGCCAATGGGAAGGAGGTGTCCTGCAACAATGGCAGCAAAGCAGCCGATGGTGCAGATCCCGCGTGACGTATTTTTGGATCTCGTCAGATACCACGTCTTGGAGGAGGACATGATAGCGCCAGCTATCGTCCGCCAGACCTTGGCGGACAAGCTCGATTCCTTGGCAGCGCGAGAGTATTACACCCAGATGCTGAGGGCACCAACGCCGGAAGAAGCCGAAGAGGCTCGGCTGAAATACTTAGAACTCAGCGGGAGATAGAATCCAGCGCATACAGGGCCGTTACGACCCTGTGAATAGAGAAAAGCCCCAGAGAGGCGGTCTAACCTCTCTGGGGCTTTTGTGATTGTGCACGATTGTGCACGCAGTGCACGATTGTGCACACCGTTCAGAGGGTGGTTTCGGGTGCGGTATCCTGGACAGCTGCCGGCCGTCCAAGGGTGGTCAGGTGGGCCTGCAAGGCCGCGATCAGTGCGTCCTTGGTGGCGAGTTGGTCGGTCAGTGACTCTACCCGGCCGTCTGCCAGGGTGTGGGCAGTCTGCTCGGCCACGATGGCGGCCTTCGCGGCAGCCAACTGCTCCCGGAGGTCGGCGATGGTGTCACGATCCTTGTCGCTCTGCTCCCGCAGTGTCTGCACTTCGGCCCGGGCAGCTGCGGCTTCGGATAACGCCTGCTCGCGCATACCCCGAGAGTCCTCAAGGTCCTTGCGTGCTGCCTTCAGCTGGGCCTCCAGCTCGTTGCGCTCCATGCGCAGGGCTGCCCTGGACTTCTCGGCATCGGCCTTGGCCTCTTCGGCTGCGGCTGTGGCTGCCTGGGCTTCCGAGACTGCCGCCTTGGCTTTGGCGATCTCTGCGTCTGCTGCCTCGGCTTTGGCCTTGTTGGCCTGCTCGATGGACGTGAGCTTCGCGGCAGCCAAGTTGGACTGGTCCTCCATGGTCCGGAGCAAGTCCGTAAAGATTGCTGTGATCTGCCGGGAGTACTCAGACACCATCTCCGCCTTGGCTGCCATACCTGCTCTGGAGCCAATGGCCTGCATCTGTGCGACTGCGATGACCTCTGCAAAGGCATCCGCCGAGGACGCATAGTCCGCATTGATGGCCTGCCACTTGATCCAGTCACTTTCCCGCATCCGGACGCCGTGGGACGATACCGGCTCCTTGGTCTTGGGGGCATCGGTAGCAGGGGTATCGTTGACATCGTTGATATCTTCCATTGAGTTCATCTCCTTTTCTGGCTTTCGTGCACGCTTGTGCACGCCGTGCCTTGTTGTGCACTGACTATAAGATACAGCATAGCTAGCCCCCTGTCAAGGGGGGTGATTCAAAAAAAGGCCAGGAAATTTGTGCCGTGCACACCTGTGCATGCCGTGCACAGGTGTGCACGGCACAGAGACGCCCAGGATCCCGCCGGAGGCCACAGGGTGGTATCTCTCCCCTCGTCCCCCAGGGACGCGAAACTGGGGCGTCTCTCGGCGGTTTGCAGCGTCAGGTGGGACCCACAGCGGCCGCAGATGGCACAGAGACCCCCTGGATCGCGCCGGAGGCCACAGGGTGGTA
>CANQSU010000227.1 GCA_947626585.1 uncultured Oscillospiraceae bacterium | reverse complement strand
TCCCCCGTCGGGTCCCCAAAATCATCCACAAACTCTGTCAGCTCCCAACTGGAGCCATCGTCCGCAAACACACTGATCGCGCCCAGCGGCGCCAGCAGGCAAAGCACCAGGATAAAGGATATGACGCGCTTCATTGTCACTACCTCCCAATAAAATAAAAAGTGGCGCAGCGGTCGCTGCGCCACGAAAAACGCAGTCCCCGTTTGCTGCGACACAAACCTCTGATCAACGCAAAGAGCGGATACGAGAAGGGGACACGTTTTTACCAAAGGTAAACGTATCCACTCCACGCGTCGAATATTCGGTTTGTGTCGCAAGGCTAGTATACCACGCCGGAGACCGCATTACAAGCCTCTTTCCCGCAAGAGCCCCGCGGGCGCGGACGCTGCTTCAGGCACAAAAAGAGAGGACAGCGGATGCTGTCCTTTCTTTTCATTATATCCGGTCATGTGTTCGCGGTGGGGATGTTCATGTACGCCGACAGCAGCTTGTTCTCGGCCTTGGCCTTTTCATACAGGTCGGTGTAGTCGTGATCGATGGAGGTGCCGATGTCGTCCAGGACGTACAGGTTGCCCTGGGGGTGCCAGAGCATGTACCCGCCGGTGATATCCGCGTCGTACAGGGCCACGATCTGCTTCATGATGGCCATTTCTTCATAGCGGTAGCTGTACACGTCCTGGGTCTGTATCCATGTGCGCACGATGGCGGGAGAGGAACACTCCTTCTGCCGGTCCACCACGTGCAGGGCGAAGTTGTTCAGCGTCTCGTAGGGATGCTCATACTGCCGGTAGCGGCGGCCGTCCTTCCAGTAGGAGCCGAAGTCCTTGGGGTATGGCTGGCCGCAGATCACGTCCACCACGGTGCTGAGGGCCGGCCAGTACTGGCCGCAGGGGGCCACATAGTCGTTGGCCGTCTCGCAGAACATGGTCGAGCTCACGTATACCCCGTGGCTGTGCAGCACGTCGCAGGCGTAGGTGAGGAAGCGCTGAAGCGCCTGGGCCTTGGATTCGTTGAGGGTGTTTTTCAGATCGGCGGTATCGGGGATGAAGTGGGGGAAGCGGACGTAATCGAACTGGACTTCGTTGAAGCCGAACTCCTCCACCGCCTCCACGGCCAGACCCACCTTCAGCTGCCACACGTCCCGGCAGTAGGGGCTGGGCCAGTAGCTGTCGTCCACCATCAGCGCCTCGCCGTTGGAATCGGAGATGCTCCACTCCGGGTGGAGCTTGGCCAGCGTCACGTCGTCGAAGGCGCTGATGCGGGCGATGACGTAATAGCCGGCCTGCTTGAGCATATTGATGGACTGGGCGAAGTCCTCCGGCTGATTAAAGCAGGTGTACTGCTCGGAGCCGATGCTGTAACCCGCCAGCCAGGGCGAGGCGTAGGCCAGCCCCTGGTTGTCCATGAGGGTGACGACGAAGGCGTTGACCGCGGTGCCGCGGGCCGCCTCCAGATACTGCTCCACCGTCGAGGGGGAGGTGTCGTCCGCGGAGATGTACATGGCGTAGACCGACTCCGGCATCACGTTGCCCATGTCGGCAAAATCGCCCTTCTCGTGGGGGAAGTAGTCCAGATCCGCCGCGTTGCCGGCGCCATAGTGGTCGCCGCGGTCCACGTGCTGGTTGTAGCTGTAGCTGTCGTTGGTCCAGTTGCTCATGGCGTCGTCGAAGCTGAGGGCGACGTACTCGGACTTGATCCAGCCGAACTCATCGCCCAGCTTGACCTGATACATGTTCACCGAACCGTCTTCCCGGAAGTAATCGTAGCCCGTCAGACGCAGCAGCGAGCCCTTATCCACCAGGCTGCCGAGCTGCGGCTCGCCGGGGTTTTGCAGCAGATGCACGCTGCAGCGCGCGTAGATACGGTTTTCCTGCAATATCTCGATCCGGTCGTCGGTGACGTTCTCGCAGCGCAGATAGCCGAACTGGCCGTTCAGATACACATGGTAATATTCCTCGTTGCTCTCTGTCAGGTACGGCTCCCAGCTCTCCAGCTCCACATCGGTGCCCCGGGCGCACTGGTCGACCACGGCAAAGCCCTCGTTATAAAAGGGAGCGGTCGTCTCGCCCTCCTTGGCGATGACGTAGGCCATCACCGAATCGTCCCAGCCGGAACCGTCCGCAGGCGGGCGCTCCTGCTCGTCCATACGGGACAGATCAAGGAACACCGTGCTGCTGACGGCAAAAAGGACCACAAGCACCACCACCAGCAGCAGCTTCTGGCCAGGGGAGAGGTAGCGGTGCTTTCTTTTCCGTTCTGTTCCCTGAGACATCATGCGCCTCCCCGGATATCAAATCCCATAAAAGCATACCACAAATGGCCGGAAAATGCAATAAGGTGGGGCGCTGGGCCCAATATACCGGGATACCGGCGCGCCGCGCGGGGATGTCCGGTGCGCGGGGGCAGAGGGCGCGGCGGACAGGCCCCGCGCCCCGGATATGCGCTCATGCCAGCGCCGTCAGCAGCGGCTGCACCTGCCGGCCGTCGAAGGCGGCCCGGACGGCGGGGATGATCTGCCCGTAATCACAGCTCAGGCTGGCGGGCTTGGCGGCCGGGTCGTCCTGGCCGAAGGGAACGAAGTACACGTTCTTGCGGACCAGCAGCCGGCCGATGTTCTCCGCCGAGGCGCCCAGGCCGTCGTTGGTGGACACGCCGATGACAACGGGCTTGCCGTTGCGCAGGTGGCCTTTGGCGGCCATGGTGACGGCGGTGTCCGTCACGCCCCGGCTCAGCTTTGCCAGCGTGTTGCCCGTGCAGGGCACGATGGCCAGCACGTCCACGAGATTTTTCGGTCCCAGCGGCTCCGCCTCCGCGATGGATGTGACCGGGGCGTGGCCGGTGGTTTGGGCCAGCAGGGCCATCCACTCGGCGCCGTCCCCGAAGCGGCTGTTCTTCTGTGCGTTCTCGCTGAATATGGGCAGCACGTCAAATTCCCGGCACAGCGCCGGAAGCACCGCCGAGAGCTTTCCGAAAGAGCAGTAGGAGCCGGTCAGCGCCAGCCCCAGTCGCAGCTTAGTCATGATCCTTTTCCTCCTCCATCACACGGTATACGGCCTCCGCCATCACGTCCGCGGCGGCCTTCGGCGCGTACAGGCCCGGCAGACCGGGCGCCCGCAGCACCGGCGCGTCGGTGGCCCAGCCGCCCGGCTCGCTGGCCAGGTCGATGCACAGCGCCCCGCCGTAATCCCCCGACAGCACCGGCGCGGGGATGGTATTCACCACCCCGTCGAATACGGGCGGGATGTTTGCTATGTCGACCGCGTCATAGCCCCGGGCCCTGGCGGCGGCCCGGGCCTTTTCGCTCCGGGCGGCGACGGTCACGTGGGCGCCCAGGCTGGCCAGCATCCCCGCCAGAAAGGAGCCGATGCGGCCAAAGCCCGCCACCAGCACCTCCATGCCCGCCAGAGCCCGGTTGGACCGGCGCATCAAAAGCTCCAGCGCGCCCTCGGCGGTGAGGGCGGCGTTCTCGATGACGTATATCTCGTCCTTATAGTAGGGGACCCCCTGCCGCCAGGACGGCGGCGCGATCTGGTTATGGCTGTCGGGCGTGAGCCGGTGGCCGTCCAGCTCCAGCCGCCTCTTCAGATACAGGAATCGGGGATCGGTCCCCAACAGCGTAAAATCCATGCTTTCCATCACCTCTTGCCATGCTATGCCAATTGTTGTAGAATTGATAAAAAGCGACCGACAAGGAGTTGAAAGGATGAAAAACATCTTTACCCCGGCGGATATCCTGCTGCCGAAGGCGGGTACGGACATGACGAGATGGGCGGCGGTGGCCTGCGATCAGTTTTCCGCCCGGCCCGACTACTGGCAGGGCATGAGCGGGTATGTGGGCCAGGCCCCCTCGTCCCTGCGGCTGATGCTGCCGGAGGCGTATCTGAACGCGCCGGACGTG
>CANQSU010000226.1 GCA_947626585.1 uncultured Oscillospiraceae bacterium | reverse complement strand
CCGCAGGTTGCCGCCGGCAAAGTCGGTGGCGTTCCGGGTCCGGGGCATGAAGGTGTCAAAATCCTGGACCGTGTATGGCCCCAGCTTTTCCGAAAGATCACACTGGCCGCTGCTGGCGAACCGGTCGGGGAATATCTGGTAGTACACCATCCCCCGCCAGCCCTCCGGCGGGGCGTAGTCCGCCGGCAGCACGCTCAGCTGCCACAGCGCCCCGGCGCCCATATTGGTGCCCTGGCCGGCCCGGAACAGGTCAAAGTCGCCGTTTTTGTCCCAGATGTGGAATTTATAGAAATACAGTCCCGGCGTGTCCGGCGCAAATCCCCCCTGGAACACGTCGTAGCCGTCCGCCCGGTCCCGCTTTTCCAGCTCCGCCTGCAGCCCCTCCGCTGTCAGGATCACCCGCCGCGCCTGGCACTCGGCGGGCACGCGCACGCGCACGCGGCACGTCTGTCCGGCCCACACCGGCCCAAGGGGCGATCTGTCGGCCGCAGAACGGCTGTCATAGAGAATGTTCATCCCGATCCCTCACAAAAAGGCCCCCGCCTGACGCGGAGGCCCGGATATTGCGTCCTGGCTCAGTCGCTGCCGTCCCGGCCGCCGTAGTGGATGGCGGCGCCGGCGCCGACGCCGGCGGCTGCGCTGCTCTCGTTCTCCCGGCGGATCTCCCGCTCCCGGATGATCCGCTCCAGCGCCACATAGATGGCCACGATCCGGTCTGTCTGTCCCTCGTCCAGCACGTCGATATAGTACACGTCGTGCAGAGACACCCACTTCTGATGGGTCCGGGCCAGGACCGCGCCCAGCTGGTTGACGAACTCGTAATTGTGCTGGAGCACATCGCCCCGCATCTGCCAGCCGAGGCCCTCCAGGTCGATCACGTCCTGCATCACGTGGAACCACTCGGTGCGGACCTCCACCTGCTCTCCGTCGGCGAACTCGACGATATGCGTCTCGTGCAGGGAGATGGGCTTGTGCTTGATGGTCGCCACCGTGTCGCCGGCGGCGTTGCGGACATAGGTGGTATCGTGGATGGAGACGGCCTTGCTCTCCACCGTGTAGAGCACCTGGTCGGACTCGTCCATGATCTCCATTTTCTTGTGGATAGACAGCATCTTCGACTTTGCGTGCAGCAGCATGACCTTATCCTCCTTTGATCGCATTCGCTATGCGATGTTCATTATAATAAAATCCGCTCCGCCTGTCAACGACCGGCCCTTTGTTAATGCTGCATTCACGATTTATTAACAAAACGTTGCGAATTTATTCACCATTGACCACCAGGGACAGTGTATTATATGCTCACAGGGACAAAGGGAGTCATGCCGAGGCTCCCGAAAAGCAGAGCATTCATGTAACGCTGATTCTTTTCATTTTTCACTCCTCTCTTCTTTGTTGCAGAGCCGGTCATCTTCGGATGGCCGGCTTTGTACGTTCGTCTGAAAGACGAACGTACAAAGCCGTTGTCTCATTCGAGGCGGGCTCCCGCCCCCTCGAGCTCCCCCCCGCGCACCGCGGCCTTCCCGTTCCCCGGCTGCCGCAGTCGTCCTGTACGTTCGTCCGGAGGGCAAACGTACAAAGTCATCCACCGGAAGGTTGTGTTTTTCCGGCCTGATATGGTATGATAAAGAAAAAGGAGGGGTCTGGCATGCTTCTGGAAAGAGAGCGCTGTCTGGTGGCGCAGTTCGGGCGGGAGCTCGTCCGCGCCGGTCTTACCGCCGGCACCGGCGGCAATCTGAGCGTGCGGGACCCGGCCACGGGCTATATCGCCGTCAGCCCCAGCGGGATGGGATACGACGCCGTGACGGCCGCCGACGCGGTGGTCGTCGCCCCGGACGGGTCCGTCGTGGACGGGACGAGGCGGCCCACCTCCGAGCTTGCCATGCATCTGGGCTTTTACGCCGCCCGGCCGGACCGGCACGCGGCGGTGCACACCCACTCCCCCGCCGCTACGGCGCTGGCCTGTCTGCGCCGGCCCCTGCCGGCCATGAGCTACCTGGTGGCCCTGTCCGGCCGGGACACGGTCCCCTGCGCCCCTTACGCGGACTTCGGCAGCCAGGCGCTGGCGGATGCCGCGGTGCGGACGGCGGACGGATGCGACGCGGTGCTGCTGGCGAGCCACGGCCTGCTCTGTCTGGGCGCGGATATGGACGCGGCGTTCCAGCTGGCGGTACAGCTGGAGTTCTGCGCGGACGTGTATCTGCGGTGTCTGGCCGCCGGAGCGGAGCCGGCGCCGCTCACAAAGGAGCAGATGCGCCGCGCGCGGGAACGCTTTGGCCGCTATGGCCAGCCGAAAAAGGAGACGTGAGCATGCCCAAAAACATCCCGCCCTTTCAGGGCTTTCCCAAGGACCTGCCGGATTTCCTGTGGGGCCTGAGCTTCAACAACGAGCGGCCCTGGTTCAACGCCCACCGGGCCGATTTTGAGCGCTGCCTGGACATACCCATCCACGCGCTGGCGGAGGATGTGAAGGCGGCCATGGCCGAGCGTTTCCCCGGTCAGGCCCCGGCGCTGCACGTCTCCCGCATCTGGCGGGACGCCCGGCGGCTGTTCGGCCGGGGGCCGTTCAAGGAGCACATGTGGTTCTCCCTGGGCGTGTCCGCCGAGATATACACCCCCACGCCCCAGTTCTGGTTCGGCATCGACGCCAAAAGCTGGGAGGCGGGCATGGGCTGCTGGAACATGAAGGGGGAGCTGCTGGACCGCTGGCGCAAGAGCATCGACGCCGCCCCCCAGCGGCTGGAGAAGATCGTCCGGGACCTGGGGCGGCGGCCGGAGCTGAAGCCCTATTGGGAGGTATACAAAAAGCCCAGGGGGGACCCCGGGCCGCTGCTGTACGACTGGTACAACGCCCGGGCGGTGGAGATAGGCCGGCAGGAGTGGTTCGAGCCGGACCCGCCGGGGCCGGAGCTGCTGGCCCAGGTGATGGACACCTTCACGGCGCTGATGCCGCTGTACCAGTATCTGCTGACGATATGATATTTCTCCGCGGCGCGACTATACTATCAACAGGAAGGGACCGCGGCAGGCGGTCCGCTGGGGGAACGGACACATGCGCACAAAGCTACGAATCCTGTATCTGCGGCTGCCCTGGTACGCGGCGGAATACGGTCAGGCAAATATCGGGCTGTACGCCACCAGCGGGGCGTATTATCTTTTCTTTTCCCTCGGTCCGCTGGTCGTGCTGCTGCTGGGCCTGCTGCCGTACCTGCCCTTCTCCCAGCAGCAGCTGCAGGACGCGCTGCTGGACCTGCTGGGCTACGCGCCGGCGCCGGTACAGGAGCTGGTGGGGGATCTGATATCCGGCGTGTACGCCGGCTCCGCCGCCGCGCTGGGCATCGGCCTGGTCACAGAGCTGTGGTCGGCGGGCAAGTTCCTCAGCCAGGTCATGCGGGGCGTGGGGCAGATATACGACGGCAAGGTCTATGGCAACTTCCTCCTGCGGCGGCTACTGGGCGCGCTGTTCACCGCGGCGCTGCTGGCCCTGGTCCTGGGCAACGTGGCGCTGCTGTTCGTGGGGGAAAAGCTGATCCCCGTCGCGCAGCTGTGGAGCGTGGTGATGCGGCTGCGGGGGGTGACGTTCTTCGTCACGGTGACGATCATCAACGCGCTGCTGTTTTCCACCGTGCCTCACCGAAAGCTCCGCTTCGTCCGTCAGCTGCCCGGCGCGGCCTTTTCCGCCGCCGCCTGGCTGGTCTTTTCCCATGTCTATTCCTGGGCCGTGGACCGCTTCGGCTTCTACAGCATCTACGGCACCGTGGCCATCGTGATCATCTCCCTGTTCTGGATGTACTGCTCGCTGTACCTGCTGTTTTTGGGCGCCTGGTTCAACGCCGTCCGGGAAAAGCGCCAGCCCATCCATAAGGAACAATAACAACGCTCCCCCCCGCGCCTGTGCGCGCGGGGGAG
>CANQSU010000225.1 GCA_947626585.1 uncultured Oscillospiraceae bacterium | reverse complement strand
TGCACGTCATAGAGCATCTTCAGCGCTTCCTGATGGGCCTGCTTCTTGTTCATGCCCTGGTGGATCATCAGCGGCTCTGAAAGCTGCCGGTCCACGGTGAATACGGGGTTCAGGCTTGTCATGGGTTCCTGGAATATGACGGAGATGGCGTTGCCTCGGATGTGGTACATCTCCTCGGTGGATAGCTTGGTCAGATCCTTGCCCTCAAAAAGCACCTCGCCGGACTCGATGTAGCCGTTTTCGTCAAGGAGCCTCAGAATACTCATGGCGGAGACGGACTTGCCGGATCCCGATTCGCCCACGATGCCGATGGTGCGGCCCGGCTCCAGGGAGTAGGTCACGTCGTTGACGGCCTTGACGATTCCCCTTTTCGTTTTGAAGAAGGTGCGCAAATGCTTTACTTCCAAAAGTGCCATATCTGTCTCCCTCCTTACTTCTCGGCGCTGGATTTGGGATCCATCACATCACGGAGCGCGTCGCCCACGATGTTGATGCAGATGGTTGTCACCGCCAGGAACAGCGAGGTGAAAACCCACTCCCACCAGAACGCGTTGATGATAGTGGCGTTGTTGGCGCCGTTGAGCATGTTGCCCCAGGTGGGCCGCGGGTACTGAACGCCGAAGCCCAGATACGAAAGGCTCGACTCGGTCAGCATACACGTACCGAAGTCCAGCATCAGCGACACCAGAATGACGCTCATGACGTTGGGCAGGATGTGCTTGAAGGCGATAACGCTCTCCTTCACGCCCATACTCTTTGCCGCCGTGACGTACTCGCTCTCACGGGCCAGCAGCACCTGTCCGCGCACAAGGCGGGCAAGACCCGGCCAGGTCAGAACGCCCAGGATGCACATGATGATGAAGATGCGCATGGTCTCCGAGATGTTCATGTGGCCCATGACAGAGGAGAGGATCATGGCGAAAGGCAGAAACGGGATGGCGGAGAAGATCTCGGCCACGCGCATGAGGAAGATGTCCACCTTCCCTCCGAAATAACCGGAGACGCACCCGATGATGATGCCGATGACGCTGGAGATAATGACGGCCACGGCGCCGATGGTCATGGTCATCTTGCCGCCCTGAATAATGCGCTGGAAGATGTTGGCGCCGCGGGTGTCGGTGCCGAAGATGTAGCCCTTCAGGCCCCAGCTGGTCACCAGCTGGCCGCTGTCGTTGACGCCGTAGGTCTGGTTCGCGCCGTGATAGAGCTTTGTCACCCCGGCGGTGGACTTGGGCAGGTCGGTCTGGTCAAGCTCGTTCTGGCCCCAGGAGTAGACGTTGCCCTTGTTGGTCAGGGCGCTGTAGTGGTACGCGCCGCCGACGATCTGAACATAGTCCTCGTCCGCGGCCAGGGTGGGCGCGGGGGTGCAGTCCAGGTTGAAGTCGCCGGAGAAGGCCACGGTGCCGTCGGACAGGGTGAGGGCCACGTTCTTATTGGTGGCGGTGATGGCCTCGATGGTCCTGTCCCCCAAAAACTCGCTGGTCTTGACGGCGTTGCTGTTCACGTTGTCCTTGACCAGGGTGAAAAGGTCGCGGGAGCCGGTGTAGATGGTCTTGTGCTGGCCGTTGAGGCCCACGATGTAGTTGAGGGTGAAGGCTATGTCGTCCAGGGACGGGGTACGCAGGAAGAGGTCCATGTTGGCGTAGGTCCTCTTGTTGCCCCACAGATGGAAGCTGCCGTCGTCCATCAGAATGCAGCTGACCTGATAGCCGCAGATGAGCTTCTTTACGTGGCTCACGTCCACGCCGCTCTGCCGCAGGTCCTCGCTCAAAAATTCAATGTTGGGGTCCGGGTCCTTGCCCCGGGCCAGATACTCCGCCTCGGTGTCGTACTGGCCCAGCTGCCACGCGCCCCAGCCGTAGATCTTGCCGTCCTCGCCGATGGCAATGATGTGATCATAACCCGCGGCCACCATGGCGATCTTGGCGTTCTGGACCTCTTCGGGGATGTCACCGATATCGATGCCCGTGGTGCCCAGCTGGGTGGAGCCCCACACGTACACCTTGCCGGCGTTGGAGAGGCCCACGGTGAAGGTGCCGTATCCGTCGATGGTCTTGATGTCGTTTTTAAGCTCCTTGGGGACCTTCATAAGGCTCATGTTGGGGGCCATGTTCTGCTGGGTGACGTCGGTGTAGGTGTCCTTGTACTTGGGCATGAGAAGGGGCCCTACGAACATCACGATGAACATGACGACCAGCAGCGCCAGAGCGCCCACGGCCAGCTTGCGATCGAAGAAATTGTTCACTATCTGCCGGGAGGGGCTGACGATGGCCTCCACGTCGGCGGCTCTTGCCGCGTCCATCTCATCGGCAAGCTCCGCGGAGGCCGAGTGGAACAGATGTCCGAACCAGCCGCGGCGGGCGGGCTTGGAGGCCGCCTTTTTCTTTTCTTCCGTCTTGTTGCTCATTTATGGCGTCCTCCTTCCTTACTTGTTCACGCGGACACGCGGGTCCACGAGGCCGTAGATGATGTCGATCAGCAGCGTTCCCAGAAGGGAGATCACGATGTAGAACATCTGCATCAGCATCACCACGTCGTAGTCCGCGCTTCGCAGCGCCGTGATCATGATGCGGCCCATGCCGTTCCAGCCGAAGATGTTCTCCACCATGATGGATCCGCCGAAGATACCCAAAAACCAGCCCACCACCAGGGAGACGATGGGGATGAGGGCGTTGCGGAAGGCGTGGGAGTAAATGACCACCTTTTCCCGGAGGCCCTTGGCTCGCGCGGTCCTGATGCAGTCAAGACTCAGGGCGTCGATCATGGAGGCGCGCACGTACCGTGTCATGCCGCCCAGGGAGCAGAAGGTCTCCACGATCAGCGGCAGGGCCATATAGTACATCTCGTCGGCAAACTTCTTAAAGCCCGTGTAGTTTGAACCCGGCGTCTTCATGCCGTTGGTGGGGAAGAGATTCAGCTTGCCGCAGAAGAACCAGATAAACAAAATGGCGATCAGGAAGGTGGGCAGGCTGTAGCCGACGATGGTGAACACCTGCACCGCCTGATCCCGCTTGCTGCCCCGCTTCACGGCGCAGTGGATACCAAGCGGGATAGTGATGCCCAGGGCGATCACCGTGGCCCAGATGTTGATCTTGATGGTGTTGAGCATGGGTGTTTTCACCATGTCCACCACCGGCAGTTTGTAGTCGTAGGAGTAGCCGAAGTTGCCCTCCAACAGGCCGTCCAGCTTGCCGTTATAGAGGGGGTACACCCCCACCCAGCGCAGATAGCGGATCACCCTGTTGTCCGTGTCCGTGCCGTACATACGCTGGTACTTCAGATAAAGCTCGTCAAAGACCTTTTGCTCTTCGCCGGGCTTGATGGAGTTCTTCATGCCCTTGAGTTCCGCCTGGGCGTCCGTGTACGCCCGGTTGGCCGGGACAAGGGAGTAAATCATGAAAAGGATGAAGGAGAGGATCACCGTGACCATCAGGAGATAGCCGATCCTCTTGAGTATGTATTTGCCCATTTGTTTACCTCGCTTTCCTGAAGGATAGGGAAGTCCGTTCCGGGGAAACCCCTTTAGAAATGGTTAATTCGTCGGCATGGCACCGCCTTCGGACCGTCCCGACGGCAGTGGCACACCGGCGTTATAAACCATGTGCGTTGGATTTATTTCGCTAAATAGTCAATGTATCCCGCCAAAAAACCGCGGGACCGGGGAAGGTCCCCAGTCCCGCGGTGCGAGTTACGCTTTGCCGGGGTTATTCAGTTCCGAGGAACTTAGTTCTGCCAGATGGCGTCGGCTAAATCCTTGATGTAGTAGGCAGAATAGCCAATGTCGTAAAGGGACGGGTCGATGGTCCAGTTCCAGCTGTAGTCATAGACAGTGGAGGTGAAGCTGGTGGCGAGGTTGAAGGCGTTGTAGGTGGGGACGCCGTTGTAGCCGGCATCATAACCGCCCTGGGTCAGCTCGTCGAGCATCGGGTTGAAGTCGCCGAAGGTGTTCTGCACCACCATGCCGATGGCCTTGATGTTGTCGTTGTTCTGGAAGCCGG
>CANQSU010000224.1 GCA_947626585.1 uncultured Oscillospiraceae bacterium | reverse complement strand
GCCTCCCCTTCATAAGGGGAGGTGGCCCCGCAGGGCCGGTAGGGTCGAGGGTGAAGGGTTTTGCCGGCACCTGAATTCGCGGTAATCGGAACCCTCGACCCCTCAGTCACGGCTGCGCCGTGACAGCTCCCCTTACGAAGGGGAGCTTAGACTGTAGACAAAGCCTCGCGCCCGCAGGCGTGAAAAAATAGATGCATATTTCTTCCGTTGGCAAAGGCT
The DNA here is from genome assembly GCA_947626585.1 of uncultured Oscillospiraceae bacterium. Lineage (GTDB taxonomy): Bacteria > Bacillota > Clostridia > Oscillospirales > Oscillospiraceae > RUG626. Next base: position 3,800 of record CANQSU010000224.1, on the reverse strand, counting down.
TTGCCTTTGTCAACGGGTTGAGGCGCGCCAATCGGCGCGTCTTTTGCCTGACACAACTCGACAACTATTGTATAATTTTTTGTGCCCCGCAAGGGGTGGGAGTCGCCAAACGCGTTCTGCAATCATCGGCGGCGGTCTGTCCTCCGGAAAGGAGGATGTTTTCTATGCCTATGTCTTTTACATGGACCTTTCATAAGCGTGAGTATACAATTACGCTGATTCTGAGAGTCACTCGTAAAGATAAAAACACAGACCGCCACCCCGCACGGTGACGGTCTGTTGCCTTTGCCATGACTGATTCAGTTGTGATAAAGGCTTGACCCTTGCACTGAGTCGGAGAAAGACCGCATGTCAGGGACACGCGAGGCGACTCCCTCTTTACACGTTTATTATACCCCATCCCGTCCCTTCTGTCAAGGGCGGTTTTTTATGTCCTGTAAGCGAAAAGAAATTTTTATATATATTACTCCTGTAGTATTGACAATCTTATATGACTGTGGTAGTATGCTATTGGATCCATACTACCGCGGTAACACAGGTAACATGAAAGGGGCAGACAACATGGACGCAAAGCTGTTTGACTCGGAGCTGAGGGTCATGAAGGTACTGTGGCGCGAGGGCGACACCACGGCGAAGCACATCTCCGACGTTTTGAAGGAGGAGGTGGGCTGGAATATCAACACCACCTACACCCTCATCAAGCGCTGTATCGCCAAGGGGGCCATAGAGCGGCGGGAGCCGAATTTCGTGTGCCATCCGCTTATCTCCAGGGAGACCGTGCAGGAGGCGGAGACGAACGAGCTGATCGGCAAGCTCTACGACGGCGCGCCCTCAAAGCTCTTTGCGGCTCTTTTGGGGAAAAAGGCGCTGACGGCGGAGCAGATTGAAAAGCTCAAAACCATCGTGGAGGAGTGGGAGTGACGCCATGGAAACGACAATCATACGAATGAGCCTTGGCGGCGCCATACTCATCGCCGTCATAGTCCTCATAAGGCTCGTGGGGCTGAACAAACTTCCAAAGCGGCTCTTTCCGGCGCTCTGGTGTCTGGCGCTGCTGCGGCTCTTAACGCCGCTGTCCGTGACCGTCCCGGCGGGTGTGCCGCTTCCGGCGATCCCGATCCCGGTCCGTCAGGTCGTAGAGCTTCCTGACGTCTCCGCGCCGGCGGATAATGCCGGCCATCCGGGTATAACGACGGCACCGGGGACTGTCCCGTCCACCGCGCCGGCGAGGCCGGCGGACGCGCCTTCCCAGGACACGAGTGGCAAACATGTAAGCTTCCCCATTGTTCCCGCTGTCTGGGCGGCTGTGGGACTGGGGCTGGGGCTATACTTCGCCGTCTCCCGGATACGCCTTTGCCGGGAGCTGAGGACGGCCGTGCCGGTGGAAAATGAATTTGCCTCCCGGTGGCTGGCGGAGCAAAGGCCCCGCCGCCGGGTAGAGCTCCGGGAGCTGGCGGGGCTCCCCTCTCCCCTGACCTATGGGATCGTGAGGCCGGTCATACTCGTTCCGCGCGCGTTCGACTGGTCGGATACGGACAGTGCGGGATACGTCCTCTACCACGAATACACGCACATACGCAGGTTTGACGCGGCACTGAAACTCCTTATGGCCGTGGCGCTGTGCCTGCATTGGTTTAACCCAATGGTGTGGGTGATGTACTTCCTCTTTGACAGGGATCTGGAGCTTGCCTGTGACGAGGCCGTCCTGCGGCACTACGGCCCGGGCAGGCGGCGGGACTACGCCGAGACCATAATCGGCATGGAGGAAAAGCGCGCTCTGCCCGCGCCATTCGGGAGCTTTTTCAGTAAAAATACCGCGGAAGAAAGGATACGAGCGATTATGAAATTCAGAAAAAATTCCGTTATCGCGTTGGCTCTGGCACTTATACTGGTGCTGGCCGGGGCTGTTACTGTATTTGCAACGGCGAGCGGCGATGAAAAAACGCCTCCCGTGAACGGAGGCGAAAAGGGTACTTTCGATACTATCGGCGCAACCGATACCAATGACACCAACGATACCAGCGGCACCAACGACACCAGCGGCACCGACGACACCAACGACACCAACGATACCAACGGCACCGACGACACCGACGACACCGACGACACCAACGATACCAACGATACCAACGGCACCAACGGCAACACCGAGGGTATCTCCGGCACGGTTGGCGGGTTCACCATGGACTGGGCGTGGAATCACGCGGAGGAGCTTTCCGACCGGGAACTCATCGACTTCGCCTCACGTGCCGACGGGGCCTACGCCGAAGAAGCGGGGTGCGAGCTTGCCCGCCGCTTCGACGCCGATCCACAAAGGCTCTTGAGAGCCCTGGCGGAGGAAAAGGAAATTAACGTGGACGGGGCAATCTATCTTCTCGCCGGAGAGTGGATCATGGCCGAGACCCAGTCCCCCCTCGACGGCGTCGCGGAGCTGGAGCTTACGGAGGCGGAGCGCGGGATTTTGGACGACATAACAGCGGAGTATGAAAATTCGTTGGCCCAATACATGTCATAGACCGCGAAATAACGTCAGAGCGAAGCTTGAATGACATATACAGCAAACAAAATGAAGGACGCCGGTGCGTCCTTCATTTTGTCGTTAATGTGAGATTTTAGCCTATAAGGCTCTTTCCCGTCATCTCGGCGGGCTGGTCGATGCCCATCAGCTCCAGCATGGTGGGGCAGATGTCGGCAAGGCGGCCGTTGTGGAGCTTTAAGCCCTCCGGCGCGCCCACGATGAAGAAGGGAACGGGGTTGGTGGTGTGGGCGGTGTGGGGGGTGCCGTCGTCGGCGATCATCTTGTCGGCGTTGCCGTGGTCGGCGGTGATGAGGCATACGCCGCCCTGGGCCATTACGGCGTCCACGACCTTGCCAACGCACTCGTCCACGGTCTCCACGGCCTTGACGGCCGCGTCAAAAACGCCGGTGTGGCCCACCATGTCGCAGTTGGCGAAGTTGAGGATGATAGCGTCGTACTTGCCGGACTCGACGCGTCTGACGCACTCGTCGGCCACCTTGCGGGCGCTCATCTCGGGGATCAGGTCGTAGGTGGGGAACTCCTTGGGGGACGGGATCAGGGCGCGGTCCTCGCCGTCGTAGACCTGCTCGGTGCCGCCGTTGAAGAAGAAGGTCACATGGGCGTACTTCTCGGTCTCGGCGATCCTCAGCTGCTTCATGCCGCGCTGGGCCAGGATCTCGCCGAACGTGTTCCTGAGTTCCTCGGGCGGGAAGGCCACCGTGACGTTGGGCATAGTGGCGTCGTACTGGGTGGTGCAGACGTATTTGACGGGGAAGAAGCCCTTTTTGCGCTCAAAGCCCTTAAAATCGGGGTCCACAAAGGTACGGGTGATCTCGCGGGCCCGGTCGGGGCGGAAGTTTGTAAAGATGATGGAATCGTTTGGCTTGACCGTCCCCTCGGGGGCGCAGACCGTGGGAACGACAAACTCATCCGTCACGCCCGCGTCGTAGCTGGCCTGCATGGTGTGGACGGGGTCCGGGTCGATATTGCCCTCGCCGCAGACGATGGCGTTATAGGCCTTCTCCACCCGGTCCCAGCGGTTGTCCCGGTCCATGGCGTAGAAGCGGCCGGCAATGGTGGCGATCTTACCCACGCCGATCTCGTCGCACTTGGCCACGCACTCCTCGATATACCCCTTGCCGGAGGCGGGGGGCACGTCGCGCCCGTCCATAAAGCAGTGGATATAGACCTTGTCAAGGCCGCGCCGCTTGGCCATCTCCAGGAAGGCCCAGGTGTGGGTATTGTGGCTGTGGACGCCGCCGGGGGACATGAGGCCCATCAG
>CANQSU010000223.1 GCA_947626585.1 uncultured Oscillospiraceae bacterium | reverse complement strand
CAAGACAGATTCTATATCAGCAGACCGGCCATAAAGTTCTTTGTGCCGTCCTCCTCATGCAGCATGAGGAGGACGGCACATTTTCTCCTGCCTGGAGACGATGAGCTTCTCCCCGTGCCGGAGCAGAAATTTCTCCAGATCCACATCTCCGGCCTGGAGCTTTTGCTCGTCTGTGAAAGGGATATGCCGTGACATTGTTTACCTCCTTTAACAAGAAATCCCGATACTCATCAGATGAGTATCGGGACCGGATTAGATATGGCTTGTGATTTGCTTACAGGAACGGAATCATATAGACCGGGATATAAAAATGCTCCTGATCCTTTGCGTAGTCCTTTGTGTAGGCAATATATTTCTTCAGTATACGGTTTGAAAACTTTTCGCTGAACGCGTCCAAGGACGCGTGGTTCTTATAACCGGAGGATTTTACCTCGATGGGGCAGATTTTGTTCCTTCTTGCGAGGATAAAATCTATCTCATAATTGTGCTTCGACGTCTCTGTCGGAAAGGTGTAGTAGAAAAGCTCATTCCCGCAGGCGGCCAGCTGCTGGGCGACGACGTTTTCGTAGAGATAGCCGAGATTGGCGGAGAGCTTGTCGTTCAACAGCTTTTCGTAAAGCTCATTCTCCGTAAAATCCCGGTCCTTGAACATAAGCGTTGTAAAAAGTCCTGTGTCACACACGTACAGCTTGAATTTCGTAAGGTCCTTATTGGCGGACAGTCCGGCGTTGGGGTCGTTGACATGATAGGCCGTCAGGACCGTTCTGGAGTCGGCAAGCTCCGCAATGAGCTCCAGAAGATCCCCTGCGCGGGCGTTTTCTAAAACGCTTGACACCTGATACCGTGAGGCGTTCTTGTTGAGCTGGGCCGGTATCGCATCAAAGAGTAGCGTCGCCCGTCCCGTCGGGTCGATCTTTTTGAAGTCGTCCTCGTAGAGACTGAGAATGTCGCGCTTTATGAGATCGACCTTGCGGAAATTGTTTGCGGAGATGAATTCCTTGACCGCCTGCGGCATACCGCCGACGAGCATATAGAGCCTGAAATCACGCATCAGCTTTCGGTTTACCTGCTGGCCCACACCTCGCTCCGCTTCAAAGCACTGCCGTATCAGGGGATAACTGACCTTGTCCCCCAGAGCCCAAAGAAATTCCTCAAAATCCATTGGATACATGTTGAGCCTGCGCTCCTCGCTGGGGATTAGTATGTCCTTCACGTTCCTCCTGATGGAGATGAGGGAGCCAGTCTCGATGTAATCGTAACGGTGATCCTTTACAAGCTGCTTGACGGCCTGACGCGCCAATGGGCAGAGCTGCACCTCGTCGAAGATGATGAGGGACTTTCTCTCCACAAGATCGACCTTGAATTGAAGCTGGAGCTGGAGAAAGAGATAGTTCAAATCTGAGACATCTTCAAAGAGCTCCCGCACAGATCTGGACGCCGCGGCAAAATCTATGAGAATGTAGCTCTCATACTCGTTCTTCGCGAATTCCTCCACGATCGTGGATTTTCCGATCCGGCGTGCGCCCTCGATGAGCAGCGCTGAATGCCCGTCCGACTCCCGCTTCCATTCTAAAAGCTTTTCGTATATTTTCCTTTGAAAGATCATGCGCCTCTCCCCCGCGTTTTTTATTTTCGACAAATTTCGCAAATCCGCAATTTTCTTATGCCGATTATACCGCAATATCGCAAAATGTCAAGAGAAAGATGTCTTTGGGCCTTTTTCATTCACCCCAGCGCGGGATGCGCATACGGCGCGGGCTCCGGGCCCACGTAGAGGCCGTAGGCGTCGCAGATCCAGTATTCGCCGTTGACCTCGACCCTTGTCCACTGGTGGGAGGACCTGTTCTCGTTCACATGCTCGTATGGGATGCCCAGCATGTTGAGGCACAGGCCCGTCGCCCGCGTGCAACCGGCGCAGGAGGCCGCGCCCAGGACGAAAAAGCCGTAGGGGTCGTTATAGTGAGGCGAATCCATGGAATAGTCCACCGACGCCTCCGTAATGGCCCTCAACGCGGCGGCGATACCGCATAGTTGCGCCTCGCGGGAGAGATTGGCAAGAGGTTCCACGACCCTCCGGGCGGCTTCGTAAGCGGCGCTGAGTTCCTTGTCGCTCATATGTTTTTTCAGACTCTTGAGATTCGTAAGCTTATCCACCGGGACCAGAGACGCCGATTTCGGCGCGAAGGCCAGTTTACAGCGCGTCTCCGGCTCCACCACCCGGCACAGAATGGCGGCCACAGCGTCCCTCCTGATGTCGCTCTTGGGTGAGAAGGAGCCGTATTCATCGTTACCTGTCAGAACGCCGGCGTTATAGAGGCGGTAGATGGCGTTGTATTTCGCCACGGCGGTGTCGATACGATCCTCTCCCAACACGTCCGTCAGGAACATATCCATAAACATGGTAGAGTAGTTTATGGCACTGACTCCTGCGTTTTCCAATGCCATGGCGGCATCAGCCATGGGGTAGCCGCCCACTTCGGGAATAGACAGATTCGGAATGTCATTTATGGCAGGCAGGAGCTCGTCCGAGATGGCGTTAGAGATGCACAGGGCGAACTCCTCGCGGGTCACGGGGCGACCGTAGTCCGTCCCAAGCCATGGGCCGATCATTCCGTTTTCCTCGGCATAGGCGATATACGGCATATACCATGGTTCCCCGCCTGAGAAGTCCGCCCCGCCGCCCGCGTACATGACGTGAAGACGGGCCGTCACAGTGACGGCCTCGGCCACCGTCATGGAACCGCCGGGCGAGAAGGTCGTCGGAGAGGTGCCGTTCATCAGGCCGTACTCATAGACCGCGGCAATGTATGGTTCCGCCCAGTTTCCGGAAAGCACGTCAGTGAAGCGCTCGTCGTATTCGGTGATTTTCTCCGGGCCCGCCGCCAAGGCGGAGACAGTCAGAGATATGAGAACGCACCCAGCCAGCAAAGCGGTCAAAAATCTTTTCACAATAATTCCTCTCCAATCCTGATCCTGAACTTATAACCAGTATACACCGTTTTTCCCTGCAGCGTAAGGCCAGTGCAGATTACCCCCACGGTTGGTCTGCGCTCCTCGCTTATATATTTTATTCGCTGTCAACTCATTACCTGATCCTCGTAGTCGTCCGGCTTGCGGCCCATGACAATGCGCTTCTCCTGAAACTCACTCCGTTTCCCTGTCGGACGACACCTCCCGGCCCAGCAGGTAGAGCTTGCCGAGGGTGTATTGGGCGTATTGGTTGCCCTGCTCGGCGGAGGCTCTCAGATATTCGACGGCGGTGTCCACGTCCTTCTCCGCGTTTTCTCCCGCGAGATGGACCTTGCCCAAGGTGTACCGGGCGTACTGGTCGCCTCTATCGGCGGCGTACTTGAGCCAGCGGATGGCCTCGGTGGACAGTCCGACCGGCAGCAGGAGCTTGCCAAGAGCGTAGGCCGAGCAGACTGTCCCCTGCTCCGCGGACTTTCGAAACCATCCCTCGGCCTTTACCCAATCAGCGGCGACGGTCAACCCGTCACGGTACACCTTGCCCAGCTGATGGGCGGCAATCGTGTACCCCTCCTCCCACAGCTTCTGCAACTCGTCAATGGCGGATTGCTTTTCGTCCATGTCCGCGTCCTCATCGTAGAGCGTTTTCTTCGCTTTGCGGTATCTCTCGGCCTGCTCATAGATTCTGTGGATACCGGAGGTCGTAGGCGGTACTGTTTCCGTACTCTCCGGCTCGTCATCCATACCCTCGTCCTCAAACGTGACCCTGCGCTCGGAGAGCTTCAGCGTCTCGCGGATCACCATGTTCCGCACGGGCTTGAACTCCTTTTGCTGAGAGAGCGGCACACGCTCCGGCAGATCGTCAGTGTAGGTGCGGACCACCTCGTCCTGCATGTCCTGCCAGAGAGAGTACGCCGCCGCGACCCTCTCGTCCTTCGCCAGCTCGTCCACGATTTCGTCGACAACGCTCTTGACCCTCGGCGGCAGGTAGCCGTAGACTTTCTTCCCCTTGGTGGTCTTGAGCTCGCCAGCTCTTTTGAGGAGGGGAAGGTCTTGACAAGCCGCAGGATATACTCCCGCTGTTTCTCTGTGGCGGACTCCGAGCCCCTCTCCGACCTGAG
>CANQSU010000222.1 GCA_947626585.1 uncultured Oscillospiraceae bacterium | reverse complement strand
CTCGTAGAGGGCGAACAGGCGCCCGCACAGGTAGCCAGGCTCACGGCAATCAGCCTGCAGACTCATAGTGAAACACTCCTTTCTTTTATCGCCGTCGGGCAGTGCCCGAAGGAAATACGCTTTGACCAGCGCCGTCCGCTGGGACAGCATCCGCGTCTCCAGCTTGATGCGCTTCATGGGCCAGTCCGCGGCCTGCTTCGGGTACGGCGTCCCGAACAGGATCGAACGGTAAAACGCGTCGGCCAGGAACTCTGAGACCTCCTTCGACACGTCCTTACGGCACATGGCCAGGAAACAGTTCCAGGGATACATCGGATCAGAAAACCGTGTCAGGGCCATCCGGTCATAATGTGCCCGGACGTTCCCGACGAACTCCCGGAACGTCCCTTCAAGGAAGAACCGGACCATGATCCGGGAAGCATTGGGCGACACCCCGAGGATGTAAAAGCCCCTGCCGGGATCCAGGTTTCCGACCGGCCTGCCGGCAACCAGCTCGACCATGGCGTTTCGGACCTCGTCCACCCGCAGCGTATCAGCCGGCCCGAACGTGCAGTCCTGCATAAACTCCGGGTACTCGGACCCGCCGCCCCGCGGCCACCATAAGATCGTCAGGTCGTCCGAGAAACGGATGTGAGACGACTTGTCCCTCAATAAAAAGCCCATGGCCTGGGTATAGGCGAACGCCTCATGGACGCTGACCGGGGCGTTCAGGTTCTGTTCGTAGCCGAACGACGCCGTGCAGTCCATATTGAAGCTCGACAGTGCCGCCCCGCTGCCCTGTGCGCCGGACAGGCCCTTGATGAGCGGATGCTTGTCCGCCGGCACGACCATCTCACCGGAAATCAGGCTCTGGACTTTTCGACCATTCTGGCTGTTCCGGAAATACGCGTCCCACGCGTCGGTCACGCCAGGCACGTCCTGGAGCCGGACGCCGTTCACCGAGAAGATGAAATTGTCCCCGGCCAGGGCCTGATCAGATAATTTCCCAGCGATCTCGTCACGCAGGTCCTGGTCGTCCCGAACATGGTCCAGAAAAGCCAGAACCGCCTCAACGACCGGGTCCTTGATGCCGTCCAGCAGCACATGGTGCAGGTCGTTGAATGCCAACACCATCGCGTCCAGCCGTCCCGCGTCAGTCCCACGTGTGTTGCGCCCCAGCACGTACCCCGCCTGCCCGTACAGGAAATTGGCGCGGACCGCGCTCCCCGCGGCGCTGCCCCAGCTCGGAAGCATCATCGTCTGCGGGCGGGGCTTTCCCTTCTCCTGGGCGACCCGCAGGCCGGACACGCCCTCGAAGCTGCCGTCAGACCGTACCAGGATCTCCTGCCCGACGCCCACGCCGTCCCATCCGTCCCGGGCGACGCCAGAGACGTTGTTGCGGACCAGATCCTCATAAAGCTCGCACAATGCCTGCAGGATCATAACAGTTCACCCCTCCCCGGGACAATGATGTGCCCGTCCCTCATGACCGGCCGGTAGAACACGGGATCAGGCCCGTCTTTCTTAGAGTTGTCGTAGTCCCTGTCAAACAGCGTCCAGCTCAGGTCCGTCTCACCCTGCAGCTCCGGCGGGCACGGCGGGATTTCATCAACGAGCTCGAAATTTGCCTCGTATTCCCGACACCCGAAATACGGCCGACTGTAACACTTTCCGCGGCTCAGGCGGGTCATGATGATCTTCGCTGCCTTCGCCTCCGGGCCGTCATACACGTTCCCATCGACATGGTAGCAAGCCCTAATGTAATAATCGACATCCTTCAGGATCCGAGACGCCCGCTGCGTACGTTGCCCATTCGTGTCGCACACCGGCAGCACGCCGTTGTCAGATATGGCAGACATCACGGCCCGCGCCGGCACGCCGCCCTTCAGTTCATTCCGGCGGATGTTCAGGAACTTGACCGGCTTCCGGACGTAGATGTCCTGCACCTCCCACTTGATCCCCTCGTGCCAGTAGATCGAATCCAGAATACCCCTGGCAGCGGACGGCGTGATCACATCGTAACTCACGCGCTCGGCACGAACCTCGGGCCGCGTGAAGCACGCGAACGGACCCCAAAGATGAACAATAACGGACACGATGATCCCTCCTTTCATTACACAAAAATTCCATTCCCAGACACCGGCTCGCAGTCAAAGCCCGTTTCTTCTGAATACAGCTTCTTATCAACAAGCACGCCGCTGCCGTCAGGCATTACTTCAACATGCCCGTAACGGACCAACTCGTCAAATTTACGCGGATACACCGACACGCCGTACTGCCCAAGTGCCCGGTACGTGCCCATCCCGGCCTTCCCAGACCGCAGCGCCAGGAGCAGCACCTCATTTTCTTCATCGGGGATATAAACGGTCTTCGCGCCGCTGTCGATAAACCGGAACTTCTCGGACGCCGTACGGAACGGGTACGGCCCGTATGGCTTTCCAGTCTCGAACATCTCGACGACACCGCCACGGTCCATACGGTCATCACCGGTCAGGCGGTAAAGCTCGTCGAAATACGCCTTGATAGCCGCCAGGCTGTTCAGGTCGGAATGCCGGCCATACACCGTCCAGAACGCCGAAATATGCTGCTCCAGGGCCGACGGCACATAGCCGTCACGAACGAACACCAGGACAATACACTCGTCAGGATGCCTCCGCCCTTCCCGGTTGCACCGCCCCGAGGCCTGCAGGATCGAGTCCAGTCCCGCGGCCTCCCGCATCACGAACGGGAAATCAATGTCGACACCGGCCTCGACCAGCGACGTGGCGATCACCCGGACCGTCTTTCCGGCATCCAAATCCTCCTTGATTTTCTTCAGCATCGCGCGCCGCTGTTTCGGGTACGTCAGCGTGGTCAGGCAGTACCGGCCTTCTGCCGGGAGCAGGCCATAGACTTCCTGCGCCGCCGCCCGCGTATTCACGATACAGAGAACCTGTTTCTGCTCCGACATGATCTCAGTGATCTTTGCGCAGTCCTTCTTATCCCTTTCAACCACGATCCGGTTCCGGCGCAGCGCCTTGGCAAGCATATCCTTCTTACCCTCGATCTCAGTGATCGGCATCGAGAAAAACCGGTCCAAGGACGGACACGTCGCCGTCGACAGCACCGCCGTCACGTTGAAGTTCTTCACCAGCTCTTCAATGGCCATGGTGCAGGGCTTGAGCAGCGGCACCGGCATCATCTGCGCCTCATCAAAGATCACGACGGAATTCGCGATATTATGCAGCCGCCTGCACTCCGACGTCCGGCTGCCGTAGAAAGCCTCGAAAAACCGGACAGACGTCGTCACGACCACCGGCATGTCCCAGTTCTCGGACGCCAGCCGCAGCGTGTACCCAAACTCTGCCTCGTCCTCCAAGTCCGACAGTCCCATATAATTCGAATGGTGCTCCAACACAGAGTCCGCGCCAAGGATCTCCCGGAATTTCTCAGAGTTCTGCTCGATGATGGACGTGTACGGGACAACGTAAATAATGCGGTCCTTGTGATATTCCAGGGCATGCGCCAGGGCAAACGCCAGGGACGCCGTCGTCTTTCCGCCGCCAGTCGGGTCCGTCTCAGAAAACAGCCCGGGCTTTGACTTCCAGCCCTTTTCCATGGCGTTGTAAAAAATCTCCGTGCGCAGCCGGTCAAGCTCCGTCTTCGGGTCGTCCCAACCCTTCTTCTTTGCGTAGTCCTTTAATCTGACAAGCATATCGGCGGATATTTTCTTACCGGGTTTGCGGGCGCCCCGCATGAACGCCTCAGTGTCCAGGAAATCCGCGTCAACGACGGCAGAAAACACGCCCCGGATCAAGCACGCCATGGAAAAGACCTCAGGGGAAATCCCGTACCGTCCGTTCATCGGGACCCGGACCACCGGCCCAACAGGCTCATACAGGGCTTTATAAACAGGGATATCCCCGTCATTCGCCTTTTTCATCCGACTCCAAACCGTGGGACCGGCATAACCGCTTCCGCCGAAATCCAGCAAGCCTGAATGGTGGCAGGCGTCAACAATGGCACTGATCCGATCCCCGGCCTTCCAGCACTCCCAGCCGCCGGCAGTCGCATGGTCGACCTTTGGGCCGCCATTCAAAACACGGTCCTGGAACCCGTCCGACGTCTTCCC
>CANQSU010000221.1 GCA_947626585.1 uncultured Oscillospiraceae bacterium | reverse complement strand
GCTGCGGGCGGCCTTCGACGGCCGTGACCGGGTGCCCATCCTGGAGCTGGTGGACCACGAGGATAAGGATATCAGCGGATACGGAAACCTACTGTTTGAGAAGGCCTACCGGACCTATGTCTCCAAGCAGTGGGGCCTGCAGCCGGAACAGATCGACAAGTACGTGCTGGACCGGGTGCCCATGGCCATGGGATACGACGGCCGGTATCTCAACAAGGACTTTCAGTACCTGCCTATCCACGGGTTCACGAAGCTCTTTGAAAACCTGCTGGACCACCCCAGTATCGAGGTCCAGCTGAACACGGACGCCCTGGAGCATCTGAAACTGGAGAACGGCAAGGCGTGGTACGCCGGGGAGAGCGTGGAGTGCCTCATCTACACGGGGCCCATCGACGAGCTGTTCGGCGGGAAGTACGGCCCGCTGCCGTACCGGTCCCTGGACATCCGGTACACCTATGAGGACAAGCCCAGCATCCTGCCGGCGCAGATCGTGTCATACCCCCAGGCGCCCGGGTATACCCGGAGCACGGAGTACCGGAAGATCATGTATGACGACAGCGCCGTATGCGGGTCTGTTGTTGCCACAGAGTATCCTCTGGCCTATGATTCCCATGCCCAGGCGGGGAACATCCCCTACTACCCCGTGGTGACGGAGGAGAGCAGCGCCGCGTATCAGAAGTATCTGGATGAGGCGGCACAGTATAAAAACCTCTTCCTGTGCGGGCGGCTGGCGGAGTTCAAGTATTACAACATGGACGTGTGCATCGAACACGCCCTGGCGTACTTTGAGAATGTCCGGGCGTATTTGACGAATCAATAAAAAGGAAACCGACTGTATGAAAGGCATCATTCTGGCCGGAGGCAGCGGCACCCGGCTGTATCCCATGACGAAGGGCGTGTCGAAGCAGGCGCTGCCCATCTACGACAAGCCCATGATCTATTACCCCCTGTCCACGCTCATGCTGGCGGGCATCCGGGAGGTGCTCATCATCTCCACGCCGCGGGACGTGCCAGTGTTCCAGGAAATATTGGGAGACGGCACCCAGCTGGGCATGAAGTTTTCCTATGCCGTGCAGGAATACCCTGGCGGGCTGGCCCAGGCCTTCCTCATAGGTGAGGAGTTCATTGCCGGGGACAAGGTGGCGCTGGTGCTGGGGGACAACGTGTTCTATGGAAGCGGTTTTTCCCTTTTTCTTGCGGAGGCGGTGTCGCTGAAGGAAGGAGCGGTGGTATTCGGGTATCCCGTCCACAACCCCTCCGACTTCGGCGTGGTGGAGTTCGACGAGAGCGGCCGTGTGCTGTCCCTGGAGGAAAAACCCAAGCGGCCCAAGTCCAAATTTGCCGTGCCGGGGCTCTACTTCTACGACGAGCAGGTGGTGGATATCGCCAAGCACATAAAGCCCTCGGAGCGCGGTGAGTTGGAGATCACGGCGGTGAACCAGGAGTATCTGCGGCGGGGCCAGCTGCGGGCGGTGAAGTTCTTCCGTGGCATGGCCTGGCTGGACACGGGTACATACGAGGGTCTGCAGGAGGCGTCCCAGTTCGTGAGCACCATCCAGCGGCGGCAGGGGTTCTATGTGTCCTGCATCGAGGAGATAGCGTACCGCCGGGGCTTCATTGACAAAGCCCAGCTTTTGAAGCTGGCGGAGCCTTTGATGAAGACGGAGTACGGGCGGTACCTGGTGGCCATCGCGGAGGGAGACGGGATATGAAAAATGTGCTTGTGACCGGCGGCGCCGGGTTTATCGGGTCCAATTTCATCCATTACATCTTGGGTACCCGGGACGACATCCAGCAGGTGGTGAACTACGACCTTTTGACCTACGCCGGCAACCTGGAGAACCTGGCGGACATCGAAACAGACCCCCGGTATACGTTTGTCCGAGGGGATATTCGGGACCGGGAAGGGGTCAAGGAGCTGTTTGACGAATATGACTTCGACACGGTGGTGCACTTCGCGGCGGAGAGCCACGTGGACCGGAGCATCCTGGAGCCGGAGCTTTTTCTCACCACCAACGTGGTGGGCACCCAAACCTTGCTGGACGCGGCCAAGGCCCACTGGAAACTGGCGCCGGAGGACAAGTACTCCCGGGAATATAAACCTGGAGTGAGGTACCTCCAGGTCTCCACAGACGAGGTATACGGCGCGTTGGGGAAGACCGGTATGTTCACAGAGACCACACCGCTGTCCCCCAACAGTCCCTACTCCGCCTCCAAGGCGGGGGCGGACATGGTGGTTCGGGCGTACCACGAGACCTACGGCCTGCCGGTGAACATCACCCGGTGCTCGAATAACTACGGTCCCTGCCAGTTTCCGGAGAAGCTCATTCCGCTCATGATCCACAACGCCTTGGATGACAAATCCCTGCCGGTATATGGCGACGGGATGCAGGTCCGTGACTGGCTGCACGTCCATGACCACTGTGCGGCCATCTGTGCGGTGCTGGATAAGGGCCGTGTGGGCGAGGTGTACAACATCGGCGGGAACAATGAGCGTGCGAATCTGGACATCGTGCGGCTGATACTGGATGCCTTGGATAAGCCGGAGAGCCTGATCGCCCACGTGCAGGACCGGCCGGGCCACGACAGGCGGTACGCCATAGACAACGGGAAGATCACGTCGGAGCTGGGGTGGAAGCCGGCCTACACCTTTGAGCAGGGCATGGAGGAGACCATTAAATGGTACCTGGACCATCCCGCCTGGGTGGAGCACGTCACCAGCGGCGCGTACCGGGACTACTATAAGAGAATGTATCGGTCGTAAGACCATTTAGAGAGTCACACATCCAATAATAAAGGATATGCAAGTGGAAGCAAAAAGGAGGGCGGCATATGAGCATAAAACTCTTTGAACACAATGACCATGCGTATCATGCCGCCCTCTCCATGCTGCGGGAAACTGGCAAAGCAGCCGTGATCCACCCCACCGGGACGGGGAAATCCTTCATCGGTTTCAAGTTCTGCGAGGACTTCCCTGAGAAAATCATCTGCTGGCTCTCCCCTTCCGAGTACATATTCAACACACAGCTGGAGAATTTGGCCGCGGACAGTGGGGCTGTGCCGGAAAACATCATTTTTATTACATATGCTAGGCTCATGACAATGGAGGAGGGCGAGATCGTTGCCATCAAGCCGGATCTTATCATCCTGGATGAGTTCCACCGCTGCGGCGCGGAGCAATGGGGCGTGGGCATTCAAGCGCTCCTTACTGCTTATCCCAGCGTCCCCATTCTGGGCCTTTCCGCGACAAATATTCGATTTCTGGACAATCAGCGGGATATGGCGAAGGAGCTGTTCGACGGCTGCGTCGCGTCGGAGATCACCTTGGGCGAGGCCATCGCACGGAATATCCTGAAGCCTCCGAAGTACGTGCTCTCCGTCTACTCCTTCCAGAAGGACCTTGAAAAATATGAGGCCCGTGTGGGTAAACTGCGCGACCCTGTTCGCCGTGACCGGGCAATGGAGATGTTGAAGACGCTCCGCCGGAGCCTGGAGGATGCGGACGGGCTGGATGTAGTGTTCGCCCGCCATATACCGGACCGCCACGGGAAATACATCGCGTTTTGTTCCAACGTGGCGCATATGAACCGCATGATCGCCTGTGTGCCGGATTGGTTTTCACAGTTTGACACCCAGCCGCATATCTATCGCGCCTACTCCCCGGACCCGGCCACCAGAGAGGCCTTTGCGCAGTTCCGGGAGGATGAGAGCGACCATCTGAAGCTGCTGTTCACCATTGATATGCTCAACGAGGGTATCCATGTGGCGGATGTGGACGGCGTGATCCTGTTCCGGCCAACAGTCTCCCCCATCATCTATAAGCAGCAGATCGGTCGGACCCTCTCAGCGGGGAGCGAAAAGACGCCTGTGATCTTCGACGTGGTAAACAATATCGAGAATCTGAGTAGCATTGGCGCGTTGGAGCGGGAGTTTGAAGAGGCCGTCCTGCGGACCGGCGGCAGCAAACAGGAGCAGGAGGAACTGCTCAGGCGCTTTCAGATCATCGACGAGGTACGGGATTGCCGACAGCTCTTTGAGCAGCTGAACAATGCCCTGACTGCTTCCTGGGAGGATATGTACCGCTGCGCGAAGGCGTACTATGAGAAAAAGGGCGATCTGAATGTCCCCTATGTATA
>CANQSU010000220.1 GCA_947626585.1 uncultured Oscillospiraceae bacterium | reverse complement strand
CACAAGGTCCTGACCATGAGCTATGACGACGGGCGGCTTGAGGACCGCCGGCTTGTGGAGATCTTCAACGCTCACGGCATCAAGGGCACCTTCAACCTCAACTCAGGCCGGTTTTTCGACCCCCAGAGGATCCCGACGGGGGAGTATACCACCCTCTACGCCGGCCACGAGATCGCCTGTCACACCTACACCCACCCCACCATCGAGCGGTGCCCCATGGAGCAGGTGGTCAGACAGGTGATGCAGGACAGGATGGAGCTTGAGAACATCGTGGGCGCGCCGGTGCGAGGCCTTGCCTACCCCAACGGGTCCTATTCAAAGGAGATCATGGCTCTCCTGCCCGCCCTGGGCATCAAATACGCCCGGGTGGTCCCCACCACCGGCGGCTTCGGGATGCCCACGGACTTTATGGAGTGGAAGGGCACCTGCCACCACAACGGAAAGCTTTTGGAGCTGGGACAGCAGTTTATCGACATGCACAAGACCCAGTATCTCTATATGATGTACGTCTGGGGCCACAGCTACGAGTTCACGACCTTCGACAACTGGGACGTGATGGAGAAATTCTGCGCCATGATGGAGGGCAGGGACGACATCTGGTACGCCACCAACATCCAGATCGTGGACTATCTGGAGGACGCGCGCAGGCTCCAATTCACCGCCGCCGGGGACAGGGTCTACAACCCCAACGCTCAAAGCATCTGGATCGAGGCGGACGGGAAGAAGCTGGAGATCCCCGGAGGACAGCCGGTGAGCTTTTGAGGTGATGATCGATGGTTAATGTGCCTTTTTCCGTGGATTTCGGCGGAAGTGACATAAAAAGATACACTCCCGGCGGTTTCGGCTTTGTGGCGGACGCGGAGCTTTCAAAATACCCCGCCCTGCGGGTCCCCGAGACCAACAGCGCCTTCGAGCCGGCCTGGTGGTACGCGGGCGCCGAGCTGATGTCGCTCCGGGCCTCGGGCGGCGCGGTGTTCGCCGTGCCGGGGAAGGACGCCCTGGAGGATGATTTGAAAGACCGCGCCCTCCCCCTCTGGTTCAAGGCCGACACCGGGCCGGGGCGGTTCAGGATCACCGCCGAGATCACGGCGAAAGACGGCTGTGACGAGGTCCTGGTCTTTGTCTCCCGCCGGAGGCTCAGCTGGAAGGGCGCAATGAAGGCCGGGGAGACCCGGGAAATCCAGGTCCTGTGCGATGTGTCGCCCATCATCGCCGTGGGCGGCGGCGACGCGGCGGTGTCGGACATGGGAAGGGCCGAGGACGTCAGCGTTGACATCGCCGTTTTGGGCGCGGGGATCCGTACCCTTCAAATTTCGACCTTTGAGGGGCCCTGTGTGTTTATTATGGGCGACTCCACCGTCACCGATCAGCCCGCGGAGACGCCCTACGCCCCCGGCGTCACCTACTGCGGCTGGGGCCAGATGCTGCCGCTCTATCTGGGGACCGGGTTCGCGGTCTCCAACCACGCCCACTCGGGACTGTCCACCGAGACCTTCCGGGAGCGGGGCCACTACGATGTGATGCTCCCCCAGGTCCGCCCCGGCGACATCGTACTCATCCAGTTCGGCCACAACGACCAGAAGCGTGTCCATCTGGCCGCCGACACGGGCTACACCGAGAACCTTCTGCGGTTCATTCGCGAGCTCCGCGCAAAGGGCGCGCGGCCTGTACTGGTCACGTCCCTGGCCCGGAACACCTGGAAAAGCCCCACGGAGTACAACGACCTTCTGGCAAAATACGCCGAGGCCATGAAGCGGATCGGGCAAAGTGAAAATGTTCCCGTGCTGGACCTTCACGGCCTGATGATGTCGAAGCTCCTGAGCGCCGGCATGGAGGGCTCCAAAAAATGGTATCACCCCGGCGACTACGCCCACCCCAACGATTTTGGGGCGCACATGGCCGCGGGATTCGTGGCGGGCGAGCTTGCGCGGGCCGGCATGATACCCGCTTACGACGTACCCGAATGGCCGGTACACGGGCCGTTGTCTCCCCTCTCCCGCCCCGCGCCGGAAAATTGGCACGGGAACACCCCGCCGGGCGAGGACAGGAGGCTCGTGGATTACGGTCTGATCCCCGATATGCCCTGGCCTGTTACATAATGTATTATAACATACTTCGAAGCAAAATCAAAGCGCTATTTTAGGATATATTTGACTATTATTCCTGCACTATTTATGGAAGGGAGAGTTCATTATGGAGCATACAACGGGCGGATTTACGATGCCCGGCGAGGCGGGGTTCGAAAAGCTGACCCTGGAGCTGGCGGCGAAATGGGGCGCGGACGTGGTGCGCGACAGCGACGGCACCAAGCTGTCCGACGAGATCATCGACGCCGGCTACGGCGTCTACTCCACCATCTGCATCATCCGGGAACACAACGAGTTCGGGCGCGCGCACCCGGAGTGTCTTCAGCAGACGTTTCTGTCCACCGAGCCCCGGATCGCGGACGGGGGCGCGCTGAAGATCGATTTGATGGCCGGGTTCTTTGCCGAGCAGTTCAAAATAAACGACGGCGACGAGTCCATAAAGCGCTGGCAGGTGTGGGACAGAACCGGAAACGTGCTGATCCCCTACGGCGGGTGGAGCTATGAAAACGGCGTGGTCATCGTGGTCGACCCCATCCCCTACCACGCGTACACCGTCAGCTTTCTGGCCTACCGGATCTGGGAGGAGATCAACATGTACAACCATGTGACCAACTCCTGGCAGAGCGAGCATCTGATGCCCATAGATCCACGCCTTCCCGTGGCGCAGGAATATCTCTACGACTATCTGGATCGGTGGTGCAGGGACCACCCGGCCACCACGGTGGTGCGTTTCACCAGTATGTTCTACAACTTCGTCTGGATGTGGGGCAGCGACGAGCGGTGCCGGACCCTGTTCACCGACTGGGGCAGCTATGATTTCACCGTCAGCGAGAAGGCCCTTGCCGACTTTGAAAAGGAATACGGCTACGCCCTGACGGCCGAGGACTTCATCAACCACGGCGACCTGCAGGTGACCCACATGCCCCCCACCGCCCACAAGCGGGACTACATGGAGTTCACCCAGAGGTTCGTGGCCTCCTTCGGGCGGAGGCTGGTGGACCTGGTACACAGCTACGGCAAGAAGGCCTATGTGTTCTACGACGACAGCTGGGTGGGCGTGGAGCCCTACGGGCCGCACTTCCCCGAATTCGGCTTTGACGGCATCATCAAGTGCGTGTTCTCCGGGTACGAGGCGCGCCTCTGCTCCGGCGTTCCCGCCGGTACCCACGAGCTGAGGCTCCATCCCTATCTGTTCCCCGTGGGTCTTGGCGGTGCGCCCACCTTCACGGAGGGCGGCAGCCCCACCAGGGACGCTCAGCAATACTGGGTCAACGTCCGGCGCGCTCTCCTGCGGGCGAAGATCGACCGGATCGGTCTGGGGGGGTACATACACCTTCTTCAGGGCTTCCCGGACTTTGTGGACTATATCGCTGAGGTCGCCGACGAGTTCAGGGCCATCAAGGCCCTTCACGAGGGCGGAAAGCCGGCGGTACTCCCCCTGAGGGTGGCCGTTATGCACGCCTGGGGGTCCCTGCGGCCCTGGACGCTGTCCGGCCATTTCCACGAAACCTACATGCACGATCTCATCCACATCGACGAGGCTCTCTCCGGCCTCCCCGTGGACGTGAGATTCATCGATTTCAACGAGGCCGCCTCCGGCGCTCTCGAGGGTGTGGACGTGCTGATAAACGCGGGCCGCGCCGGCACCGCCTGGAGCGGCGGGGACGCCTGGAACGACCCGGAGCTTGTGACCGCGATCACAAAGTGGGTCTCGGAGGGCGGCGTGTTTATCGGTGTGGGCGAGCCCTCCGCTCTGCCCGGCGGCTGGGGGACCTTCAAGCTTCGCAATGTCCTGGGCGTGGACCTGGATACCGGTGCGCGGGTCTGCCACGGAAGGTTCACCTTTGAGGTGGAGACCGTTCCCGGACTCCTGCCCGAGGGGGCCGGGGTGAAGGGACTTGACCACCTCTATCTCACCGGGCCGGACACCACGGTGCTGGCCGCCGAAAACGGACTGCCCACCGTCGCCGCCCACAGGGTGGGCCGTGGCCGCGGCGTCTATCTGTCAAGCTTCCAGGTCACCCCCGAGAACACCAGGATGCTTTTGAACCTGATGCTC
>CANQSU010000219.1 GCA_947626585.1 uncultured Oscillospiraceae bacterium | reverse complement strand
GAGATCACCGAGAACATCTTCGCCATGGACCGCAAGACCCGCCACGCCCACGGCATCCACTCCCTGCCCGGCAACCTCAGCGAGGCCATCGACGAGCTGGAGAAGGATGAGCTTATATGCCAGACGCTGGGCGAACACGTGGTGGAGCAGTACACCCAGGGCAAGAAGAAGGAGTGGGACGCCTACCGCACCTATGTCTCCGACTGGGAGATCCAGAAGTACATCGTCACCTATTGATAAGCAAGCCTCCGTTTTCCCCCATTGGGCCGCCGTGGGCGGCGGCCCGTACGGCGGAGGCGGAATCAGGTAATGAACGGATTTTCCTTTATAATCTGTACGGGCCGCCGCCCACGGCGGCCCACGGGTATATTTTGGGGGTGAAAACCCATGATACGCACAGTCGTCGCCTTTGAAAAGGACGAATCACGCGACAAGATCGCCGACATGCTGGAGAGATCCGGCATCCCCGTGCGCTTCCGGTGCCGGTCCGGCGCGGAGGTGCTGAGGGCCGTCAAGACCATGGGCTCCGGGGTCGTCATCTGCGGCTGCAAGCTCTCGGACATGCCGGCGGATCTGCTGGCCCACGATCTGCACGGTCAGGCCAAATTCCTGATCCTGGCCAAGCAGGCACAGCTTGAGCTTCTGGACAACCCGGACACCTTCAAGCTGCAGATCCCCGTCTCCGCGGCGGAGCTGCGGGGCAGCGTGAATATCCTTTTGCAGCTGGACGAGATCGCCTCCCGGAGCCAGGTCCCCCAGAGGACCGAGGAGGAACAGCGGCTCATCGCCAAAGCCAAGGAGCTTCTGATGGAGTCGAGAGGCTTCACCGAGGCCCAGGCCCATAAGTATCTCCAGAAAAGAAGCATGGAAACGGGAACCAAGCTGGCGGAAACAGCGCGGCAAATCCTCGAAATGTAGCTTTTTTGGGGCCCCGCAAAATCAACGATTTTGTGGGGAGAGGAGAAGCGAACACAGCGCCCGAGGACGGCCAACGGAAGTCCGAGGTCAAGCGTGTTCCGCGACGATTACCCCACAACAAGGACGTGATGGGATATGACAGATAATACTACCAAACAGAATACCGGCCTCTACGATCCCCGCTTTGAGCATGACGCCTGCGGCATCGGCGCCATCGTCAGCCTCAGGGGCATCAAGACCCACAAGACGGTGGACGACGCCCTCAAGATCGTGGAGCGGTTGGAACACCGGGCCGGAAAGGACGCCACGGGCGAGACCGGCGACGGCGTGGGCATCATGCTCCAGATAAGCCACAGCTTCTTCAAAAAGGCCGCCGCCAGGATCGGCATTCAGCTCGAGGGTGAGCGGGACTACGGCGTGGGCATGTTCTTCTTCCCCCAGGACATCGTGGCCCGCAGTCAGGCCAAGAGGATGCTGGAGATCATCGCCGTCAAGGACGGACTTGAGTTCCTCGGCTGGCGGGACGTGCCGGT
Source organism: uncultured Oscillospiraceae bacterium (assembly GCA_947626585.1). GTDB lineage: Bacteria > Bacillota > Clostridia > Oscillospirales > Oscillospiraceae > RUG626. Next base: position 2,762 of record CANQSU010000219.1, on the reverse strand, counting down.
GGATCCCTCCATACTGGGCAAAAAGGCTCTTGACTGCATGCCCTACATAGCCCAGTGCTTCATCAAAAGACCGTCGAATGTGGAAAAGGGCCTTCCCTTTGACAGGCTCCTCTACGTCATCCGCCGGGAGTTCGAGCAGTCCAACGACAACACCTACGTGCTGAGCCTCTCAAGCCGCACGGTGGTCTACAAGGGCATGTTCCTGGTGCATCAGCTCAGAAGGTTCTACCCTGACCTTCAAAGCCCGGACTACAAGTCCGCCATCGCCCTGGTCCACTCCCGCTTCTCCACCAACACCAACCCCAGCTGGGAGCGGGCCCACCCCAACAGGCTCATCCTCCACAACGGCGAGATCAACACCATCCGCGGCAACATCGACCGTATGGTGGCCCGCGAGGAGACCATGCACTCGGAGGTCCTGGACCCGTATATGGACCGTATCCTGCCGGTCGTCAACCCCAACGGCTCGGACTCCGCCATGCTGGACAACACCCTTGAGTTTCTGATGATGAGCGGCATGGAGCTTCCCATGGCCGTGATGATCCTGATCCCCGAGCCCTGGCGCCACCCCGACGCCCAGGACACCGAGAAGCAGGACATGTACCACTACTACGCCACCATGATGGAGCCCTGGGACGGCCCCGCCGCGGTGCTGTTCTCCGACGGCGACCGGGTGGGCGCGGTCCTTGACCGCAACGGCTTGCGCCCCGCCCGGTACTATGTGACGGACGACGATTATCTGATCCTCTCCTCCGAGGTGGGCGTCGCCGACATCGAGGAGAGCCGCATCAGGGAGAAGGGGCGCTTACAGCCGGGAAAAATGCTCCTTGCCGACACACTGGAAAAGCGCGTCATCTCCGACGAGGAGCTGAAGCGCCGTTACTCCGTCTCCAAGCCCTACGGCGAGTGGCTGGACGCCAACCTGGTGAAGCTCCGGGAGCTTCCCATCCCCAACAGGAAGGTCCCCATCCACTCCCAGGAGGTCCGGGATAAGCTCTACAAGGCCTTCGGCTACACCTACGAGGACGTGCGCAGCGTCATCCTCCCCATGGCACGCACCGGCGGCGAGCCCACGGCCTCCATGGGCGCGGATATCCCCCTGGCGGTGCTTTCCGAGAAGCACCAGCCCCTTTTCAACTACTTCAAACAGCTCTTCGCCCAGGTCACGAACCCGCCGATAGACGCCATCCGCGAGGAGATCGTCACGGACACCACCGTCTACGTGGGCTCCGACGGCAACCTTTTGGAGGATAAACCGGAAAACTGCCGGGTGCTTGAGATCCACAACCCGATACTCTCGGGCGTTGACATGCTGAAGATTCGCAGCATGTCGAAGCCCGGCTTCAAGGTGGAGACCGTCTCCATCCTCTACTACAAGAACACCCCCCTGGAGCGGGCCGTGGAGCGCCTCTACATCGCCTGTGACCGGGCCTACCGGAACGGAGCCAACATCATCATCCTCTCCGACCGGGGCGTGGACGAAAACCACGTGGCGATCCCCTCGCTCCTGGCCGTCTCCGCCATGGAGCAGTACCTGATCCGCACCAAAAAGCGCACCGCCGTCTCCGTGATATTGGAGTCCGGCGAGCCCCGGGACGTCCACCACTTCGCCACGCTTTTGGGCTACGGCGCCCGGGCGGTCTACCCGTATCTCGCCCACGAGTGCATCGCCGAGCTTATCGACAAATCCATGCTGGACAAGGACGTCTACGCCGCCGTGGACGACTACAACGCCGCCGTCCTGCACGGCATCGTGAAGATCGCCTCCAAAATGGGCATCTCCACCATCCAGTCCTACCAGTCGGCCCAGATCTTCGAGGCCGTGGGCATCCGGCAGGACGTCATCGACAAATACTTCACCAACACCATCTCCCGCGTGGGCGGCATCGGCCTGGCGGAGATCGGCGAGGGCGTGGAGTGGCGTCACTCCCGTGCCTTCGACCCCCTGGGCCTTGGCGTGGATCCGACCCTGGACTCCACCGGTGCCCATCAGCTCCGGTCCGGGGAGGACAAAGAGGACCACATGTACAACCCCCTCACCATCCTGACCCTGCAAAGGGCCACCCGTGAGGGCGACTATCAGCTTTTCAAAAAATATTCCGAGCTTGTGGACAACGACGCGGTGCCCCACACCCTCCGGGGCCTGCTCCGCTTCGACTTCCCCGCCGAGGGCATCCCCATCGACGAGGTGGAGAGCGTGGACGAGATCGTCAAGCGCTTCAAGACCGGCGCCATGTCCTACGGCTCCATCTCCCAGGAGGCCCACGAGTGCCTTGCCGTCGCCATGAACACCCTCCACGGCAAGTCCAATTCCGGCGAGGGCGGCGAGCTTCCCGAGCGGCTGGGCACCGTCAGGGGTTCCGCCATCAAGCAGGTGGCCTCCGGCCGCTTCGGCGTCACCAGCGAGTACCTGGTCAGCGCCCGGGAGATCCAGATCAAGATGGCCCAGGGCGCCAAGCCCGGCGAGGGCGGGCACCTTCCCGGGAACAAGGTCTACCCCTGGATCGCCAGGACCCGCTATTCCACCCCCGGCGTGGCCCTGATCTCTCCCCCGCCCCATCACGACATCTACTCCATCGAGGACCTGGCCCAGCTCATCTACGACCTGAAATCCGCCAACCGTTACGCGGACATCGCCGTGAAGCTGGTAAGCGAGGCCGGCGTGGGCACCATCGCCGCCGGCGTCGCCAAGGCGGGCGCCCAGACGGTGCTGATCTCCGGCTACGACGGCGGCACCGGCGCGGCCCCCAAGACCAGCATCC
>CANQSU010000218.1 GCA_947626585.1 uncultured Oscillospiraceae bacterium | reverse complement strand
AAGCGGAACCGGAACATCATGATCCGGGTGGAGGAGGACGTGCCGGTGCTGCCCAGCCACTGCTGGATGACCCTGGGGCAGATCAAGCAGCTGATGCGCCGGGATAACCTGGTGAACATGGACACCCGGACGGTGCTCTCCTGCATCCCCTATTCCAAGCTGCGGCTCACGGAGCGGGAGCTTCTGGATCTCTCCGAGCAATTTCACGACAAGGCGCTGTTTCGGTCCCTGTTCATCCGCACGGGGGAGGACGCCCTGCCGCGGATGTACCAGCGGCTCAACAGCTACAAGATGTTCCAGTCCTTCCAGCAGACGGTTGTGCCGCTGAGTGAACTCACTGATTGGGAGATGAAGGACGGTGAGCTTGTGTGCAAGCATCCCTATCCCTTCCGGGTGATCTTCTGCGACATCGCCATCGAGGGACGGGAGGTGCGGCGGTGGACCCAGCCGCTGTTCGCGGCCAACGGGGCGTCGCTCTTTGGCCTTCTGTGCTGCGAGATGGACGGGGTGCTGAAGTTCCTGGTGCGGTTCAAGCAGGAGATAGGCGTGTTCGACACGGTGGAGCTTGGCCCCACGGTGCAGACGGAGGCGGGCATGGTGCCCGTGGAGGACGCCGTCACGGCGCTGTTCCAGAGGAATCTGGAGCAGGGCGCGGGCGTGATGTACGACCATATGATGAGCGAGGAGGGCGGCCGGTTCTACCATGAGCAGAACCGGAACGTGCTTCTGCGTGTGCAGGAGCACGATATGCCTTCTCTGCCGGAGGGATATTTCTGGCTGGACTACCAGTCGCTGAATGAGATGCTGCAGATCAACAACATCCTGAACATCCAGCTGAGGAATCTGCTGGCGCTGTTGGAGGCGTGAAGATGAGAATAGGCATATTGGGCACATCGGATATCGCGTTCCGGCGGTTTCTGCCGGCGCTGGCGAAGTGCGGAGATATCGAATACGCGGGCGTGGCGTCCCGTACGCCGGAGAAGGGAAAACCTTTCCAAGACCAGTTCGGCGGCACCGTCTACGACGGCTACAACGCGCTTTTAAATGACGCGTCCATCGATGCGGTATATGTGCCGCTGCCCCCGGCGCTGCATGCGGAGTGGGGCAAAAAGGTGCTGGAGAGCGGCAAGCACCTGCTCATGGAGAAGCCGTTCACCACCAGCCCGGCGGAGACAGAAGGACTTTTAGAACTGGCCCGGGGAAAGGGCTTGGCGGTCCACGAGAACTACATGTTCCTGTACCACAGCCAGCTGGCGAAGGTCAAGGAGCTCATCGCATCCGGGGAGCTGGGTGGTATCAGGCTGTACCGGATGGCCTTCGGATTCCCCAAGCGGGGCGGCAACGATTTCCGGTATGTGAAGACCCTGGGCGGTGGGGCGCTGCTGGACTGCGGCGGGTACCCTGTACGGCTGGCGCTGGAGTTGTTGGGGCAGAGCGCTCAAGTTGTGCAGGCGAAACTCACGACGCCTGTCAGCTATGAAGTCGACCTGTACGGCAATGCCGTGTTGGAGAATGAGGCCGGCCAATGCGCACAGATATCCTTTGGCATGGACAACGCTTACCAGTGCCGGCTGGAGATGTGGGGGAGCAAGGCGACGCTCATTGCCCCTCGCGTCTTCACGGCGGGTGCGGACGTGAAGCCAAGTCTTATCCTGCGTACATCGACGGGCGAGAGCGCTATGGAACTGGACGCGGACGACCAGTTTTTGCACTCCATAGAGCGGTTCATGAAGAGCGTGGATGGCAGCAAGGCCAGAGAGGACATGTATGAGAGCATCCGACGGCAGGGATTGGCAGTCGCTCAGCTGCGGAACAGAGGAGAGACGCTATGAGAGCGGCTATCATCGGCGCCAACGGATACATAGCGCGGAACATGCTGGCGGTCAATAGCACGGCACACTACGGGGAAGCCTTGCCCTGTGGCCACAGTCCGGCCCATGTGGACGGTGCGGCGGGCTACCGCATGGTGGACCTGGCCCGGCAGGAGGAAGTGGAACAGGCGATAGACGGGTGCGATGTCATCTTCTTTTTCGCCGGAAAGACAGGGACCGTCCAGGGATTTGACGCGCCGGATGAGTTTCTGGACACCAACGAGCGGCTGCTGCTCCATCTGCTGGGCGCCTACCGCGCCATCGGGTCGCGGGCGAAGATCGTGTTCCCGTCCACCAGACTGGTCTATCGGGGGAGCGACGTGCCCCTCCGGGAGGATGCGCCGAAGGAGTTTCTGACGCCCTACGCGATGCACAAGTACGCCTGTGAGCAGTATTTGGAGATGTACGGCCGGCAGTACGGCGTGCGGTACTGCGTCATGCGGATATGCGTGCCATACGGCACGCTGGTCCGGCCGGTGTCCTCCTACGGCACGCTGGACTTCTTTCTGCGGCAGGCCCGGGAGACGGGACGGATCAGCATCTACGGGGACGGCAGCCAGCGGCGGACAGTGACGTACATTGGGGACCTGTGTCACATCCTGTGGCGGGCCGGGTTGGATGACCGCTGTGTGAACGGCGTATACAACGTGGGCGGCGAGGATATGTCCGTGCGGGAGCTGGCGGAGCACGTGGCCCGGGCCGCCGGCGCGGAGGTCATAGAGACGCCATGGCCGGAGGCGGCGCGGAAGGTGGAATCGGGCAGTACGGTGTTTGACGCGGGCAAGCTGGACAGCATACTGCACTACCAGCCGGAGATGACGGTGGAAAGGTGGATACATGAGATGACAAGAGAGAGTATGGCAAAAATTACCAACGGGGGGGGGCACGATGTAGTTATTACATTGCCGCTTTCCTTCCTGCCTGCGCGGTGCGCGTGAGGGAGGTGCGGCAATGAATGTTACCGATCTGGCCCTGCCGGGCGTGAAGCTCATAGAGACCACGTATTTTGACGACAACCGGGGCTACAGCACCGAGGCCTATGACGACAAGACCCTGCTGGACTACGGCATCACCACCAAGTTCGTGGTGGATTATGAGTGCTATAACCGGGACGCCGGGACCATCCGGGGGATCCACTTCCAGAATAACCCCCACCCCCAGGTGAAGCTGGTGCGTGTGCTGCGCGGCGCGGTGCGGGACTTCATCGTGGATCTGCGGCGGGATTCGCCCACGTTCAAAAGGTGGATATGCCAGGAGGTGTCGGCGGAGAACAGAAAGCAGCTCTATCTGCCCAGCGGCTTTGGCCACGCCTACATAACGACGGAGCCGGGGTCGGTGGTGCTCTATAAGTTCGACGACTACTATGACCGGGAGCTGGTGCGGGCGATCCGGTGGAACGACCCGGACATCGGCATCGAGTGGGGCGTCGCGGAGCCCATCCTGTCCCCGTCCGATGCCAAGGCACCGTTTCTGCGTGACAGCGACCTGAACCTGACGGTGGGAGGAAACTCCTGATGAAAACGGCGGTGGTGACCGGCGCCACGGGGTTTATTGGGGCGCGCCTCACGCGACTACTGTCGGAGCGCGGCATGCATGTGCAGGCCGTAGGCCGGGACAGGGACAAGCTGGCGGCGCTCTCGGCGCTGGCGGGCGTGACGGCTGTCGCGGCGGATTTCGCAGAATACCCCCGGCTGCATGAGAAGCTGGCGGCGGAGCCGGATGTGTTCTATCACTGTGCCTTTGCCGGCGGCTTCGGCTCTGAGGCCCTTCGGGACTACGGGGCGCAGATCGACAACGCAAAGTACGCCTGTGACGCCGTGGCCTGCGCCATCCGGCTGAAGGCGAAGAAGTTCGTGCTGGCCAGCACGGTGAACACGGTGGAGATACGGAGTTTCGTGGGCAATGAGGACTTCGCCCCCCGGTACACCTGCGTCTACTCCACGGGGAAGCTGGCGGCGGAACTCATCGGCAAGACCCTGGCCCACAACAGCGGCCTACCCTACTGCACGGCGCTGATCGCCATGCCCTACGGCGAGGGCAACCGTGCGCGGACGCTGCCCAACGTCGTGATGGAGCAGCTTATGGCCGGGCAAAAGCCCAGGCTCATCGAGGGCAACAACCTCTATGACCTCATCTACATAGACGACGTGGCCCGGGGCCTGCTGGCCATAGGCGAGCAGGGCAGGGACTTCCGGGACTACTATGTGGGGCACAGGGAACTGGACACGTTCAAAAGCTGGATGGCCCGCATCCGGGACATGCTGTTGCCGGAGGCGGAGCTGGGGTTCGGGGAGTACCCGGACGCCCCGGCGCTGGACTACGGCCTGGTGGACCTGGACGCGC
>CANQSU010000217.1 GCA_947626585.1 uncultured Oscillospiraceae bacterium | reverse complement strand
CGCCCGAGGCGGCCAGCTCGAAGCAGGGCTCCGGGGCGGCGGACCAGACCTCCGCGCCGGGGAGCTTCTCGGTGAGGCCGAAGATCTTCTCCATCCGGGAGACGATATAGGACCGGCGCCGGGTGTCGGGATAGGTGAAGGTCAGGCTCCCGGTGGGCACGGTCAGGGACATGTAGACGCCGGACAGCTCACGGGCAAGGCTGTCCTCCCGGTCGTCCAGCGTGTCGATGCCCAGGTCGCGCAGCTTCTCCCGCTCATCGTCCGAGAACACCCCGCCGGAGGCGGCGCTGACGGGCAGCGCCCCGTCCACCGCGCCCAGGACGATCAGGTGCTTCACGCCCCTGGCGCGGAGCCTTGTCATGTCGCCGGCACGGACGCTGTCCACGGAGGAGGGGATGACCCCCACCCTGTACTGGGCCAGGACAAGCTTCAAAAGGCGGAGAAATTCGTCGCGGGAGATCTCCGTCTCCCCCAGGATGGCGGCAAGCTGCGTCAGGGCGCGGACCAGCGTCTGCCAGAGCTGCCGGTACTCCTGGGCAAGGTCGGTCCTGCCACGCTCCTTAAGCTTCCGCGCCTTCTCCTCAAGCTTGAAATAAAGGCCGGTGTCCTCCATGAAGGTGTAGACGGCCCTTGTTTTCCCGAGGGCGCCGTCCTCGCTCCCCAGGGCGCCGGCCAGCCGCAGGATCGGCCCGGAGACGAGGACGCGGTACGAATCGATCCTTTCAAGGGCCCGCAGGTCCTCCTCCGACATCCCGTCGGAATATCCGCCGGGGGCCATGTCCCACCGGCGGGACCAGGCGCTCTCCCCCCGTATGTTCCACTTGAGGACGTAGTTTTCAAGCTCGTCGCACTCCGAAAGGCCAAGGCCGGCAAGGCCGGTCCTCAGGTATTTGAACACGCTCTGGTAGTCCCAGCCGCCGGAGATGACGTCGAGGGCGCCCAGGAGCATGGCCATGGCGGGCTTTTCCAGGATGTCGCTCTTCTCGGTGCTGGTGACGGGGACGCCGTACCTGGCGAAAACGCCCTCCAGGATGGGCGCGTATTCGGAAAAGGAGGGGGACACCACGGCGATGTCCCGGTATCTGGCCCCGGCCCTGACAAGCTCCAGAGCCCTGGCCGCCGCCACGGCGCACTCCTCGGAGACGCCTCCGGCGGCCCAGACCTCTATGGACCCGCACGCGCCCTCATAGGGCGGCGCGGAGTAATCGAGAAGGGCGCGCTCCATGTAGGCCAGGGCGGGGTCGCGGTCCCGGCCCTTTGGAAAGTATACGATCTCCCCGGCCACGCCGCGGTCCTTCGCCAGATCAAGAAGCTTCCAGGCGGTGCGGGCGGGCAGGCGGAAGTGCGGCTCATCGGTCGAGAGATCCTCCACGCCCAGGCACACGGTCACGTCGGCGCCCTTTTTCAAAAGCTCGTCTATGACCCGCAGCTCCTGGTGGGTGAAATCGGTAAAGCCGTCGATCCACACCCCGCCCGTGGAGCCCACGGAGCTTTCCCCGATCTGATCGGCAAGGCGCTCCAGATCGTCCCTGGCGTCGGCGCCGCTGCGCTCCTTCACCGCCTCGAAGCGCTCGAAGATCAGGGCCAGATCGGAAAGCTTCCCGGCCAGGCTCCCCCCCGCCCTTTCGGACGCCTCAAGAAGCTTGTCCGTGCCGGCGCGGGCGGATCGCAGCTCGTCGTAAGCGGAAAGCAGGCTCCTGACAAAATCGGGCCTTCGAAGGCCCACGTCGTAGACCCTGAGGGAGGCGCTGACGGACATATAGGCCAGGCTCATGGCCAGGGCGCGGCCCCCGGCGTCCAGCGTGGGACGGGCAAGGCCGCCGGTCTCGGCAAAGACCCGGGAGGCAAGACGGGTGAAGCTCAGCACCTCGGACCAGAGGCACACGTCGTCCCCCAGGGCCGCCAGGGCGCGTTCGCAGTCGTGGGAATACTGCTCGGGGACGATCAGTACGTTTCCGCCGCGCTTCTCCCTCGCTCTTTGGGACAGCTCGTTCAATATGTACGACGTCTTGCCGCTGCCGGCGCGGCCCAGATAGAGTCTCAGCATATGGCCGTTCCCTCCATAAAACCGTTGTTTGATGCCGATCGGATACATTTTTGATGTAAGTTTCCAGATAAGAACCGTGTACGCGGATATTATAACACGTGAAAAGGATTTTTGTAACCATTTTTAACAGGTTGGAACTTTCTTTTTTGCGCGAGTTGGTATATAATAGCTTTCTGAATCGACGCTTCTACGCGAAATACTCTGGAACGGAGATACGGATAAATGAGAAAGCACCGGAAGGGCATGGCCCTGGTACTGACGATAACGGCGATTTTGTCCCTTATTTTGACCTCCTGCAAGCGCAACGAGGACAGCTGGAAGTGGCGTCAGGAGCAGGAGGAGGAACGGCGGCGCCAGGAGGAGCTGGCGGCCCAGGAGGAGAAGAAAAAGCGGGACGAGGAGCTGGACCGGCTGGAGGCCGAGGCCAACAGGAAGGACGAGGAGCCGGCGGACTACACCTACCGCCCCTATGTCTGGCCCGAGGAGGAGCTGGCGGACTACAACGGGAGGGTGGAGACTCTGATGTTCCACATGGTCATCTCCTATCCCGAGCTGGCCTTTGACGGGGACGACTATCAGAAGAGCTACGATGCCCTGACGGTGACGGTCAGCGAGTTTGACAAGATCCTTCAGTCCCTCTATGACAACGACTACATCCTCGTCAACCTCAACACCGTGTGGACCGAGCGGAACGTGGGGCGCAACCAGAGGCGGATGGTGAAGAACACTCTGCGGCTTCCCAAGGGAAAAAAGCCCCTGGTCCTCTTCATCGACGACCCATGCTACTATGAGAGCTATTTTGGCCAGGGCTTCATGGAGAAGCTGGTGCTGGACGAGGAGGGCCAGATCGCGGCCTACGGACACGACCCCGGCGGATACGAGGTCATATCCAGGGACCTTGACGCCATCCCCATTCTGGACGGGTTCGTCCGGGAACACCCGGATTTCTCCTTTAACGGCGCTAAGGCGTGCCTGTCCCTCACGGGCTACGAGGGCATCTTCGGCTACCGCACCAACTCCATCAGCACCGGCATGACCGAGGAGCAGATGGCCTTCCGGGCCTCGGAGATAGAGGCCGTGAAGCCCGTCGTCCAGCGGCTCATCGAAACGGGCTGGTACTTCGGGTGCCACACCTGGGGACATATCAACCTGTCCAACAAGAAGTACGACGTGGAGGCCGTCAAGCGCGACATGACCCGCTGGCAGCAGGACGTGGGCGAGCTTGTGGGCAACACCATCATCTACCTGTATCCCAACGGGTCCAAGCCCGACGGCGGCGACGACTGGCACAAGACGGGAGACGTGTTCAAATTCCTGCAGAGCGAGGGCTTCCGCATCTTCTGCTCCATGGGCACCGAGTCCTTCGCCACGGAGAAAACAGATATCTCCGCCGTGATATGCGACCGGCTCCATGCCGACGGCACCACCCTGCGCAATTCCCGCGACAAGTATCTGCACCTCTTTGACGCCAAGGAGGTTTTCGACTACGACGTCAGGCCGGACTACGGTTACGACTTTGGCGACCCCGCCGGGGAATGATCCGGCGGGCAAGGACAGGAGGTTTGAATATGGAAAAAGGAAACGGATTTGAACGGGACTTTGAGGACGATTTCAGCTCGGACTTTTCCTCCGACTTCGATTTTGACTTCGGGAAAGGTCCCGATCCGGATCTCAATAGCATCGACGACTACGGGACGGGCTTCCAGGGCCGGAACGTGAGAAGGACGGACCCGCCCGCGGGGCGCTCCGTCCCCTCCTCCCGCGGGTCCGCCGGCGGCTCCTACCGGTCGTCCGCGAACGGGTCCTACCGGTCGTCGAGCGGGTCTTACCGCTCCTCCGGCGGCGGTTCTTACCGGCCGTCCAACGGCGCGTACCGCTCCTCCCCGCGCGCCTCCGGCCGGGGCAGGAGGCATGTCAAGGGCTCTCCCCTGCTCTCCGCGCTTTTCTTCCCCTGCGCGCTGCTGTTCCACGAGCTTTTACTGCGCGTCTTTGACCGGGACGTGAGCTTCTTCGGCGCGGGGCTTCTCCCCATCCTCTTTTTCTCCCTGGCCTACGGCTTTTTGGTGTTCTTTATTCTTGACGTCATTCCCTCGAAAAAAGTCTCCCGTATCCTGGGCGGGGTGCTGATCTTCGTCTTTATCGTGATCCTCTGCGTGGAGCGGGGCATGAAGGCCACCTTCAGTATGTATTACGGCGTCCTGGCCGGCGCGGGCGT
>CANQSU010000216.1 GCA_947626585.1 uncultured Oscillospiraceae bacterium | reverse complement strand
TGGAGGTGGAGACCGCAGACGGGGACACCGTCAGCATCACGGTGGAGTGACATGCGTATAGAGATCGTGGATGCGGATAAAAGGAGGACCATAAGAATACCCACCGGGCTGCTGCTCAATCCGTTCACGGCTGCAGCGGCGAGGAGAGTTATCAACAAAAACCTTGACGCGCATTTGAGCCCTGGCCAGTGTCTGGCGCTTTTTCAGGCTTCCGGGCGGCGGCGGGCGTGCTGCGCCGGCAGGACGTGCCGCTGGTGGAAGCGCTGTCGGCGGATGGGGAGAACGTGCGCATTACGTTTTGAAAAACACCTGGGCGCGCTGTGTTTTGCAGCGCGCCCCGTCAATATGGTTTGTTTATCCGCCCAGAACGTCTCTTTTGCCGTGACGACAAAAGTAGTGCTTGCTCGACGGCCTTCGCTCTTTACAAATGCGGCCGGAAAGCTTATCCTTATATCACAGCTTATCCAATGGGTCCGGAGGGCCCGGCTCATATCTTTATCCCACAACCCTATGCTTTGGCGGGCCGCATAACGCAGCCCGCCCCTTTTTTCGTCGAAGCACGCAGGCCAGGTCTCCCTTTGCCGCAAGCGGCAAAGCTCGAGTGGCTCGCGGCTTCTCCTCTCCCCACGCGATTCGCGCCGCTGGATTCGCGTGGGGGCCCCATTCATAAAGTTTTCCGGGGCGGGTGCCCCGGAAAATGATCTGATTTTCTCAGCCTACGCTGCTGTCGTCGGCGGCGCCGGCGGTGACGATGAGGTATTCGCTGCTGCACCAGCCGTAGACCGGGCCTTCCTCGCCGCCCTCGTACAGCACCAGCGACCAGTTCTCCTTGTTGGCGAAGATGCTCACCACCGTGCCGTCTTCCATGCTGCAGATAGGCGGGGTGTAGGTGGTGCTGGGGCCCTTGCGCAGGCGCAGGGACTGAGAGTCCACCTTTACCGTGGCGGTGGTAGGTACGTTCACATATTCGCTTTCCGCCGGGAACATCTCCAGATCGGCCGCCTGGATGTCGGCGATGGTCTCCGCGGAGGGGTACTCCTCCTGGGCGGAGGCGTCATCCCCGGCGCCGCCGGCGTCATCGCCGGTGGTCCCGGCGCTGTCCGCGTCGCCTGTGAGATTGGCCGCTCCGGCGGCCGGGATGGCGGCGCCGGTCTGACCGGCGGAGCCGCTGCGGCTGGTGATGATCATCACGGCGATGGCTACCAGAAGCACCGCGCACACGGCCACGCAGATGATCTCCACCCGGCGCCACTGCCTCTCGCCCCATCCGGCGCCGGGCCCGCCGGCCGGCGCGGCGTCCTGTCCGCCGTCGTCGCGGTCATACCGGTCGTCCTCCGGCGGCCTGCGCTGTTTGACGCGCCTGCGGCGGGGATAGTCGTCCTCGTCGCCGTAGTCCTCCGGCTCTTCCTCCTCGTCCAGGGGCCCCGGCACGATCCGGGCCGGACGGCGGGCGGTGGACTCGGGGGCCGGGCTCTGCCCGCGGCGGGCGGCGGCCGCTCTGGCGTCGCTCAGGCGGACAGGCTCCCGGTGCACGGGCTGCGCGGGCTCCGGTCCCGGTCCAGGCTCCGGCGCCGGCTGGGCCGCTTTTGCGCCCTGCGACTGATGCAGAAGCTCCGCCATCCGGTCCTGAGCGGGCGGATAACCCGCCTGGGCGGCTTTCACCAGGCATTTGGCGGCAAGCCGGTTCCACCGGGTCTCTCCCGGTTCCTCCTCGCCCCGCCGGAGCGCCCACAGGCTGAGCTCGTAATTGGCGCGGGGATCGCCCTGCTTGGCCAACTCGATCATTTCCTGTTCTTCCTGTTCCGTCCACTCCCTCATTGCTGCGCACCTCCCGCCCCCGGCCGACGCCGGGGGAAAAGACGATTTCGGTCGCGGGCGATCATGATCGCCCGTACATTGCTATTATAACGTGGATTTGCCATGATTCCAAGGTTTTCGACGCAATTTTAATGATTTTTTTGCCGGAGGCCCTGTTCCGGCGGGCATTTATCCCGCTGTTGCATTTTTTTGACAGGACGGCTATAATACTTGGCGGGTGATCACGAATGAAGAAGGTACTGCTTCTTATCAATCCCAACGCCGGCAAGGGCGGATATAAAAACAGTCTGGGCGAGGTGCTCATGAACTTCCACCAGGCGGGCTGCTCCGTCACGGTGGCCTTCACCGACAAGCGGGGCGACGCGCCGGCCATTGCCGCCGCGGAGGCGGGCAATTATGACCGCATCGTGTGCGTGGGCGGGGACGGGACCCTCAGCGAGACGGTCACCGGCCTGATGACCGCCGGGACGCGCCCGGAGCTGGGGTATCTGCCCATGGGCACCACCAACGACTGCGCCGCCACCCTGGGCATCCCCCATGACCCGGTCCAAGCGTCCAGAGCCGCCGCCGCCGGCCGGCCCGTACCCTTTGACGTGGGCCGGTTCAACGAGCGCTATTTCACCTACGTGGCCGCCTTCGGCGCGTTCACGGAGGTGTCCTACGAGACGCCCCAGGACCAGAAATACGCCCTGGGAAAGCTGGCGTATTTTCTGGACGGCGTCAGCCGGCTGCCCAATCTGACCCACCGCTGGGCGCGGGTGGAATACGACGATGGGGTGTTGGAGGACGATTTCATCTTCTGCGGCGTGACCAACTCCCGCTCCGTGGCGGGCTTCATCCGGCTCAAGGACACGGTGGGCGTGTCGGTCAGCGACGGACTGTTCGAGGTACTGCTCATCCGCAATCCGGAGAGCGTGCTGCAGGTGGGCCCCATCATGACGGACCTGCTGGCCAACAAGTTCGACACCGAGTACGTCACCATGATCAAGACCAGGCGCGTCCGCTTTACGCTCCGGGAGCCGGTCAAATGGACCCTGGACGGGGAGGACGGCGGCAGCCACCTCCAGGTGGAGTGCGAAAACATCCCCCACGCCGTGCGCATCCTGGTCCCCGAAAAGGCGTAGGAAGGAAAAAAGAACAGAGACGAGGTCCTGCTGCGACGGCGGCAGGACCTCGTTTGCTATTGCGCCTTTTCCGCCGTATCCGGCTGGCGGCTCTGCTCCAGCTGGGCGATGAGCACCTGCAGCAGCTTGTCCACCTGGATGGGCTTGGCCACGTGGTCGTTCATGCCGCACGCCAGGGCCTGCTGCCGGTCCTCGTCGAAGGCGTTGGCGGTCATGGCCACGATGGGGATGCCTGCCAGCGCCGGGTCGGGCAGGGCCCGGATGGCGCGGGTGGCCTCGTAGCCGTTCATCACGGGCATCTGGATGTCCATCAGGACCAGCGCGTAGCGGCCCGGCTGGGCATGGGAGACCATATCCACCGCCACGGTGCCGTCCTCGGCCGTATCCACCAGAAAACCGCTCTCGGTGAGCAGCTCCTGGGCGATCTCCCGGTTCAGCTCGTTGTCCTCCACCAACAGGATGCGGCGGCCCCGTATTTCCTCCACCGGGTCGGGCAGTATCTTTACCGGCGGCGCGGCCTCCACCTTCCCCAGGGCCGCCACCAGCACGTCCCGCAGCTCGGAGATGAAGATGGGCTTGTTGCAGAAGGCGGTCACTCCCGCCTGCAGCGCCTCCTCCTGGAAGGCCGTCCAGTCGTAAGCGGTCAGCACGATGATGGGCACGTGGTCCCCGGCGATGGCCCGCACCTGGCGCACCACCTCCAGGCCGTGGAGATCGGGCAGGGCCCAGTCGATGATATAGGCGTAAAACTCATCGCCCATCTCCACCGCCTGGCGCGCCCGCAGCACCGCCTCCCGGCCGTGCATGGTCCACTCGGCCCGCATGCCGATCTGGGTGAGCATCTTCGTCACGCTGTCGCAGGTGGAGAAGCTGTCGTCCACCACCAGGCCCCGCACGCCGCTCAGCTCCCGGATCGCCGCCGTCTGCCTGGGCGCGGACTGGAGCCGGAACTGCAGGTCGATGACGAATTCCGTGCCCTTGTCCTGCTCGGTGTGCACCGTGATGGTGCCGCCCATGGCGGAGACGATGCTCTTGGTGATGGCCATGCCCAGACCGGTGCCCTGGATGCCGCTGACGGTGGAGGTGCGCTCCCGCTCGAAGGGCTCGAAGATGTGCTCGGCAAATTCCGGGCTCATGCCGATGCCGGTGTCCTTGACCCGTATCTCATAATTGCCGTAGCCGGTGGGAGCGCCGGGCTTCTGGGTGATCATCAGGGACACGGACCCGCCGGAGGGAGTGAATTTGATGGCGTTGGACAGCAGATTCAAAAGCGCCTGGTTGATGTGCAGCTTGTCGCAGTATATGTCCTCGTCCGTCACGTCCATGGTGTCCATGAAGAAGTTCAGCTGCTTGGCCTGCATCTGGGACTGGATGATGTTGCGCATGTC
>CANQSU010000215.1 GCA_947626585.1 uncultured Oscillospiraceae bacterium | reverse complement strand
GATCATCTCCCCGATGGTAAAGGCCGCCGGCTCCCCGTCGGCGATGATGAGGCCGCCGTCAAAGCCCACGTCGAAATAGACCCGGAGGGCGCGGCGGATGGCCTCCGCCTCGCCGGCGTAGTCCTCCTCCCGCTCCTCCTCCATGTCTACGAACCAGCGGGCCGCCATATCGTGGCAAAGCCGTATGTTCTCCCTGGTGATCGGCTCAAAGCGCCAGTCATGCTCGGCGGAGAAGTGGTTGAGATGGTTCTTCTTGCCGTGGTAACGCTTGCCGGAAAGCTCCGCCAGATCCGAGGCCAGATAGACATAATCCGAGTAGTCCCTGTCCAGCGCCAGGGTGGGCCGCGCGGGGAAAAGGGCCTCCACCTCCGGCAGGACCTCCCTTGTTATTCCGCGAAGGATAAAGGCGTGGCCGCGGGCGCGCGCGTCCTCGGCCATGGCCTCCACCGCGGGGCCCAGGTCCCCGCTGCCGATGGGGTAGAGGTACATGGGCACCCCCTTGACGCACACCTTCACCAGGAGCCTGTCCCCCATCCGGCCCACAAAGGAGTCGATGTTGTGGTCCCAGCAATATATGCTGCAGAAGCTGAAATCCGCGCTTCTCAGGTTCTGACGGGAGGAAAGCTCATGTATCCAGCCGTAGTCCGACGGCTCGGGCTTACGGAACAGTGACATAGGGAGACGTTCAGCTCCTCTCGTAGGTGCCGGGAGCGATCTCCCGGATCCTCGCCTGCAAATTTTTCAGGTCCACAAAGGTGTCCGGCTTCTTCCGGGGATCCCGCAGGAGCGCCGCCGGGTGGTAGAGGGCGGTATATTGCACGCCTCCCACGTCGAAGAACCTTCCATGCTCCTGGCTGATCCTGAAGTCGGGCCTGATCAGCACCTGGGCGGCGATGCGCCCCAGGCACACCACGATCTTGGGCCTTACAAGCTCCATCTGTGCCCGGAGCCAGCCGATGCAGGCCTCCTGCTCGGTGCCCAGGGGGTCCCGGTTTTTGGGGGGCCGGCACTTGACGATGTTGGCTATGTAGATGTTCCTTCGGCGGTCAAGGTCGATGATCTTCAGCATCACATCCAGCAGCTGGCCGCCCCGGCCCACGAACGGCTCGCCCTGCAGGTCCTCGTTCTCGCCGGGCCCCTCGCCCACGAACATCACATCCGCGTCCCGGACGCCCACGCCGAACACAAGGTTGGTACGCGTCTCGCACAGGGCGCACCTGGCGCACCCCTTCGCCGCTCTTTCAAGCTCCTCCCATGTCATACGATCACCCCGTTTTCTCTGTCTTTGCCAAGTATAGCACAAATCGGGAAAAATGCAAGAGTATAACGGCGCGGGCGGTATGCCGCCGGGACCCGTACCAACAGTAGAAAAATTTCACAACCGTTTTTACCGCCGGTATGTTCATTTCCGCGCGGTTTTGTGGTAAGATCGCACCATCCTACAGGAGGAGGACCGGGCAATGAAAGTCAGGCTTTCGGAAAACATCAAAAAATTCCGCCGGGAGCGGAAAATGACCCAGGAGCAGCTGGCGGAGGCGATGGGCGTCAGCGTCAGCGCGGTTTATAAGTGGGAGTCGAACCAGTCCACGCCGGAGATCGGGCTGATTTTAGAAATGGCCGACCTGTTCCATACTTCGACCGACGTCCTTTTAGGATATGAATGGAGAACGGGCGGCGCGGCTTCTGTTCTTGAAAGAATCGTGACGCTGACAAAGGCGAAGGAATATGGCGAGGCGATCACCGAAGCGGAAAAGGCCCTGAAAAGCTATCCCAACAGCTTTGACATCGTCTACCGGTGCGCCCTTACGTATCTGGAGCTGGGCGGGGACGGGGAACACCCGGATGCCAACCGCCGGGCCATCGAACTCATGGATCACGCCTGTGAGCTGATAGCGCAGAATCGTGACGATTCTGTCAGCGAGGTCTCCATTCGGACGCGGACGGCCAAGGCGCATCTGCTGCTGGGCCATACGGAAACGGCTTTGCGGATCTTGAAAAAGTACAACGTCTGCGGCATCAACAACGCGCTGATCGGCATGGTGCTGGGGGACTGCCTCCACGACGCGGACGGCGCGGAAAAATACCTCGGCCGGGCGTTCGCCGCTTTCGCGGAGGATATCAGCAACATCATGATCGGCTTTGCCAATGTTTATTTCCAGCGCAAGGACTATGACACGGCAATCGACTGTCTCCAGTGGCTCCGGGTCGTTTTGCGGGGCATCCAGCCGGAGGATAAGCTCACATGGTTCGACAGATACGAGTGTATCCTTTTGGAGACGGTCGCCGAGTGCCGCTGCTTCAAGGGGGAATTTGAGGCGGCGCGGCGGATCCTTATCGAAGCCGTAAGAAAAGCCGCCCGCTTTGACGGTGCGGCGCCGGGGGAGATCACGGACGCGGCGTTCTTTGTCGAGCTGGGGCTCGAGCGGCAGCCCACCTACGGCGAATACGGGAAAACCGCCATGGACGGCTTACGGCAAAGGATCGAAATGGAGAGCGGCGTGGTGCCGGGGCTGGCGCGGCTGTGGCTTGAGATAACGGAAAACAACGGAGGCAATTTCAGATGAAACAGTATAGATCCCTTATCAGAAAGAATTATGCCGGTGTCGCCGTAACGGCATTCCTTATTATCACAGAGTCCCTTGCCATGACCTTTGCCGGTTACTCACTGTCCTTTTTCTTCACCGCTTACGAGTATGAGGGGGATAAGGTCAGGGCGTTATGCCTCACCTTTGCGATCGTTACGGCGATCTGGCTTTTGGCGATGCTGCTCTATTATATCTCCCTGCTGGCACGGGCAAAGCTCCAGCAAAAGCTCAAAAACGGACTGCGGAACATGGTCGGCGGTACAATCGGCTCCCTGAGCTATACCGGCTTTACGGACAAGGACAGCGGGAACTATGTTTCCTGGCTGACAAACGATGTAGAGCAGATCTACGCTCAGTCCTTTTCCGCGCTGTTCTCGGGCATTGAGTGCCTCAGCACGGCGGTTTTCGCCTTCGGTATGCTTTGCCTGCTGAGTCCCTGGATTGGCCTTGCCTCCGCCGTGCTGCTTATTGTCACTTCCCTGCTGCCCCAGCTTACAAGCAAGCGCCTCCGGAAAGCAAACGCCGAACGCTCCGCGGCTCTGGAAACCGCCACGGAGAGTTACAAGGATGCGGTCATGGGCGGTTCGATCTTCTTTCTGACAAATCTCCGCGACCGCATACGCCAGCGCGTTACGGCCGCGTCCGAAAAGGCAGAAAGGGTGTGCTTCCGGTTCAATAAAACCGACACGACCGTTCAGATCCTGATTTCCACAGTCAGCATGGTCAGTCAGATCGTTCTTCTGTTCGTCACCCTGCTGGCGGCGGTGTTCGGCGCCGCGTCCGCGTCCGCGCTCCTGTCGGTGGGCAATTTGGCGGGGAGCTTCTTCAACGGTGCGGGGAGTCTTGTTCAATGCTTTATGACTGTCAAAGCGTCCAGGCCGCTGTGGGGGAAGTTTGAGGAGGAATCCACCCGCACCGGCGGAGAGAGCGAGATCACCGCCCTCCCCGAGATCAGGCTGGAGAACGTCTCCTTCGGCTACGGCGACCGCCCGGTGCTGAAAAATACGAATTTTACCTTCAAATCCGGCGGCAAGTACGCCGTCATGGGCGAAAGCGGCAGCGGCAAGACCACGCTGGTCAAAATAATCCTTGGCCTTATTCCCGATTACACAGGCAGGGTACTGTACGGCGGTCAGGAGCAGAAAGAGATCGATTTGGAAAGCCTCTACGCCCGCGTCGCCTACGTGGACCAGCGGGTCTACCTCTTCCAGGACACCGTCCGCTTCAACATCACCCTCGGCGAGCCTTTCACCGACGACGAGGTGATGGCGGCGGTCCGCGAATGCCGCTTGGAGGAGCTTGTGGAGTCTCTGCCCCAGGGGTTGGACACGGTCATTTCGGAAAACGGCAAAAACCTCTCCGGCGGCCAGCGCCAGCGCATCGCCCTGGCCCGCGCCCTCATCCGCCATGTCCAATACGTCATCCTCGACGAGGGCACCTCCGCTTTGGACGAGAAGAACGCCGTCGACATCGAGACGGCCCTCCTCTCCGACCCAACCCTCTGCGTCATCCTCATCACTCACACCCTCCGTGATTTCCTGCGTCCCAAGCTCACCGGCGTGTACGCTTTGAGTTGAAGCAATGAACAAGCGGGGGTAATATCAATTATTTTTCGCGCCCCGGGCGAAAAACTCCGCGAGGCTTTGTCTACAGTCTAAGCTCCCCTTACGAAGGGGAGCTGTCACGGCGCAGCCGTGACTGAGGGGTCGAGGGTTCCGATTACCGCGAATTCAGGTGCCGGCAAAACCCTTCACCCTCGACCCTACCGGCCCCGCGGGGCCACCTCCCCTTATGAAGGGGAGG
>CANQSU010000214.1 GCA_947626585.1 uncultured Oscillospiraceae bacterium | reverse complement strand
ACAGAATGGACATACGAAGATCATACATACAGGAAGTGTATGCAGGGACGGATCGACAAGGAACTGAAGCATAAACACGAAGTCCCGGACGATGGGTGTTGTCTGGAGATCCGGGTGCCGGAATGGAACACGAGAAAGGAGGTCGAACAAGATGTTCGATAGATTCGGAGAATTTGACAGCGCGGCGGAAATAAATGAAACTGCCGTCAATCTGAGGAGAGAAGGCGATCTGGAGAGCCTGAGGGCGCTGGCTAAAGAAAACGGGATTGGTGAGGATATCCTGGAAGTATTTCTGGAGGGTGATCTGCTCTACATCTGCGACGAAATGAGCGCCGCCATCGGCAAGATCGAGGTTGAGGAGAAGAACGTGGACTGCGCCGAGATTATGGAGGACTGGGTGGGCTACATCAAGACCCAGTGCAGCAAGGACCCACAGATCGCGCGGGCGGTCCGGAAAAAGGGAAAGAGCCTGGCCGGATGTATCGCGGCACTTCTTGCCTGGAGTTTTAAGCACCAGCACAACATCGATCAGAAAATCCTGAAAGCCGCGAACGTCACCGCCGGCCGGTGTACGCTGGGGATCCCCGGTATGGCGACGGCCCACCAGATCATCCGCGACTACTATCTGGGGGGGGGTGAGACGATGAAAAAGAAAGCCATCGAGAAAGTCCCGTTTATGGGATTGCAAAAGACAAGTAGAAAAAAGGCTGTTCTGTTCGTCGGCGTGACGGCTACGGTAAAGATTGCGGGAGAGGAACACCTGCTCCTGGAAATGTACCGGAACAGGAAAGAGGGGAAACAGGTGCCGGTGGTGCGGATCGCGCTGACCAAGAAGGACTTCGGCACCTATTTCACGAAGACGGCGAGCTGGACGCGGGGGCGGATCCGGGGCACCACCTGGAATAACAGCGACCTCATCTGGTACGAGCACGACGAGCGGATCGTGAGGACGGACGGTTTTATGGAAGCCGAGAATATCCTCAGCACGCCGAAGGACTTGGAGCGGATCAAGGATTTCTGCGCCGTCCATCCATACACGAGACAGGAATGGATGGATAAGCGCTGGTGGGAATATATCAACGATGCGCAGAGGCGGATCACCGCTGAGGAGCAGAGCGAACGGTCACGCCGGAGATATGAACGCCGGCATCAGGCCCTGAAAGAACGGATGGACAACACGCCGGAGCTGCCGGAGCAGAGAATCCTGGAATATGCTGACCGCCGCCTTTTCCATAACCGGCACTATCTGTATTACAAAAAGCACGGCGTCCGGGCGACGGTGGCGTGCTCTGCGTGCGGGTGGGTATCTGACAGCCGGTGGAAACCGGGGATCAGCTACGAGAGCCAATTAGAGACGATGATCGAGGAGCCGAGGATGGGCGGGTACGGCACTTGTCCGCAGTGCGGGAAAATGGGGAAGTACATGGCCCAGGGCCGGGCGAAAAGCGACATGAAGATCAGCGCCTATCTCTTTTTGGGGCAGAAATATAAAGAGACAGGCATGGTCTTCCGGTATATCGAAGTGTATAAGGGCTACCGGATGAACCTGATCTGCGAGGACAAGGGACAGGAGCTGACGGGAGCTGGGGAGCAGCTGGAGTGCGTGGAGATTGCGCGGGCCTATTTTGAGCCGGGGAAAAAGCGGCAGATCGACTACCACAAGCACGACGGCTACAGCAACGTGGATTTTTGGGACGACTGCAACCTGTATGGCATGGCGAATATCAACATAGGCGCCGCAGTTATCATGCCAGAGACATTTCAGGAGATGAAAGGTACGCTGCTCCAGTACAGCGACATGGAGGAATATCAACGGCAGGAGAGCGAGGCGATCAACGCCGTCGATTATGCCGAGCGCTATCTCCAGATACCACAGCTAGAGATGATCGTGAAGCTGAAAATGACCGGTGTGGCGCGGTCCCTGGTGAAGTGCAATGCCGGAATCATCCAGAAAGAGGACGCCAGGCGCCCGGACGAGTTCCTGGGAATCCGGAAAGACGAGGTAAAGCAGTTGATCCGATTCAAAGGGGACTTGGACATTCTGGAAGTGATGCAGTTAGAAAACCGGATGGGCGAGCGGTGGACACAGGAGCAGTTGGAGAAGATGGCGGAGATTGGCGTAGACAACGGGGAAGAATTGGCCGCCGCTCTGCAATATATGGGTGTGCAAAAATTGTTAAACACCATCGCCAAGTATGCGGACTGCGAGTACGGGACGGGCTGTTCCACAGCGATCCACAGGCTCAGGGCAACGGCCCAGGAATATTTTGATTATCTGGCCATGCGTCAGCGTCTGGGATATGATCTACGGAATACGGTTTACCTCTTTCCACGCGACCTGAAGATCGCGCACGAGAAGATGGTGTTGGAAGAGAACAAAGAAAAGGCCGACGCCCGGATCAGGGAGGTCCTGGAGAAGTTTCCGCTGATTAAAAAGCATTATCGGCGGCTCCGGAAAAAATTCTATTTTGAGGACGAGGAGTTCCTGATCCGACCGGCCAGAGACGCCGGGGAGATCGTTATAGAAGGCAGGGTGCTCCACCACTGCGTCGGCGGGGATAACTACCTGGAAAAACACAACAGCGGGAAGACGACTATCCTGTTCCTCCGGACGGTCAAGGCCCCGGGCCTCCCCTACATCACGGTGGAGATCGGCACGGAGGATCTGAATGTCCGACAATGGTACGGGGCGTACGACAGGAAGCCGGATGAAGACCGGATGGACAAGTGGATCGATGTCTATGTGACAAAGTTAAAATGCGGGCTGATCGGGGTGTCTGAGCCGGCAGCAGTCGAGGCCGAACAGCCGGTTCTGGCCTATGCATAGGGAGGAGAGGACGATGGAAGAATACACACAGATCACGATTGATCAATGGATGCAATGGAAAGAGGATATCCGTCAGAAACTGGCCGAGACGGCGAATAATTTTGTTTATATTGGGTATCGGCTGAAACAGATTCGGGACTCCGGTATGTATGGCGGGGCGGCAGATATCTTCGAGTTTGCACAGAAGGAGTATGGGTTAGGAAAGAGTACAGTAAGTCGTTTTATTGCGATAAATGAGAAGTACAGTGAGAACGGCAATTCACTGGAAATGAAAGCGGAGTATCGGGGATTCTCCTCTTCTAAGCTGTCCGAAATGCTGACGCTGCCGGACGCTGAGATCGCGCTCATCAATGAGAAAACCACCGTCCGCGCGATCCGCGAGCTGAAACAATTCGATGCGGAGGATCCGGAACAGGTGCAGGAGGCAGAGGAGGCAATAAACCCGATGCCGGCAGCAGGCGGCGTGATCCGGGAATACACGCCGCTGGAGAAGTGCATCATCGATATGTTCCGGACGAAACAGGCCACGCTGCAAGAAGTCCTCGACCTGCTGGCCCAGGGGACGGCAGAGGGGAAACAGCAGGCCGCGGAACTCCTGACGCCATCCGACCAGGCGTTCCACAAAAAGGGACTGGTGTTCCTGTTTCTCTACGAGTGGGGACAGGGCGTCAAGTATAAGCTCATGACGGAGCCGGAACCCCGGTCTTTAACCTGGCCGGAGTTCCTGGATATCCTGGCGGCCACGTTCGAGCCGCTGGAGAGCGCGGTGGCGTTCTACGATGACATGGACGCTCAGTCAAATCAAGGAGAAGAGCCGGTTGCGACGTCGCAACAGAGCGGGGAAAGCGAGCCTGAAACTGAAACGGAGCAGATAACGGAAGAAAGAGAGGACGGGCAGGATGGAGAGAGTGAGACGCTTCACGGAGAAATGGAGCCTGACGGACAGGATGAGGGCGAGAAAAGCGCAGCGGGCAGCAGTCCTGAAAGCGTGGGAGCGCCTGACGACAACGCAGATGCGCTTGAATCGGGAGACGGGGAAACTGGAGCCGCTGGAGGCAGCGCAGAGGGAGTACCGGCAGATCCGGGAGGGGATGGGAATCTGTCGGAAGCAACGATAGAATTGATCGATGAGATAAAGTTCCATACGGACAGGGCACGCGAGATGATGAACAACACGGATGCGCCGAGTTGGAGAATGATTAAAGGCAGGCTGCGGGCGATCATAGACAGAGTGGATGTACTGATCCGGGATCTGGACATACTGGAGCAGGAAGAAGAGGAGGAGTGAGATGAATACGTTAGGAGAAAAGCCGGAAGGAGTGGAACTCCAGTACGGCGCCTGCCGGTTTTGCGGACAGACAACTCAGTTAGAGACAGACGGGAGAGCAACGCAGGAGCAGCTTGACGAGTGGGCGACGGAGAAATGCGGGTGCAAAGAGGCGCTGATCTATAGGGATAGGGTGCGGCGCAAGAAAGCGACCCGGGACAATATCGCCGAAATGTTTCGGGATATGGAGGAAGTGCGTGAGATGCTGGATCTGTGCGTTCAGCCGCTTCAGGAC
>CANQSU010000213.1 GCA_947626585.1 uncultured Oscillospiraceae bacterium | reverse complement strand
CAGGCGATCGTAGCGCCCTACATCGAATTTTGGGTAGAGGCCCTTATAGAACTTCATCATGTCCCGCGTGGTGGCGGAGCCGAAATAGTAGATCTCGTCGGAGATCACCGCGATCCTGCGCTTGACGGCGGGATTTTCATAGATGGGCGCGCCCTCCAGGGTGATCTCGCCCGAGTCCTGCCGGTAGGCGCCGGACAGGTGCCGCAATATGGTGGACTTCCCCGCCCCGTTGGGCCCCACAAGGCCGTAGATGGCGTTCTTGGGGACCGTCATGTTGAGGTCGTCCAGGGCGTGGAAGCCGTCAAAGGTTTTGACAACATTTTTGACCTCGATCATTGTTCATCCTCCTCTCTCCTGGCAAACCGTTCCGCCAGATCCTCGGGCTTCACGCCCAGAAACGCAAGCTCCTGCACGATGGCGTCAAGCTTTGATAAAAGCTCCTGCCGCCGGTCCTCCCGCACGTCCGTGGGGAGCGCCGCGAAGCTCCCCTTCCCCGCCACCGTGTAGGCGTACCCCTCCTGCTCCAGCGCCTCGTAGGCCCTCTGGATCGTGTTGGGGTTGATGGCCAGCGACCCGGACAGGGACCGCACCGAGGGCAGCTTATCCCCCGCCGGGATGACGCCCGTGATGATGAGTCGCCGGAGCCCGTCCCGGACCTGCTCGTAGATGGGCCTGCTGTCCCGGTAGTTCAATTGTAACACTCGATCACCCCTTTCACAGCTGTACTTGCTGTATTAGCTGTGTTAATACAGTTATATTATCACACTCTCTGAAAAATGTCAACAAAAAGAGGGACATTAACAAAATGTTAATATTCCCCCTCTATATGGTGTTTCGTCACTCCCAGAAAAGCTCGTCCAGGGTCTTGCCAAGCTCCTTACAAATGGCAATGCAAAGGTTGATGGTGGGGTTGTAGTCCCCCTTCTCGATGGCGTTGATGGTCTGGCGGGTCACGCCCACCCGGTCGGCCAGGGCCTGCTGGCTCAGATCCAGCGCCGCCCTGGCGGCCTTCAGCCGTAGATTCTTCATTCCCGGTTTCTCCAATCAAGAAGGAGCTTCACCAGCAGGCATATGAACATGCTGAGAAACATAAAAGCGATGGCAAGATAGCCCCAGCAGGGGCCGAGCCGGCCGTCCACCATCGGGCCGTCCTCACGCAGACGCTTGATGCCGGTGTTGAGCATCATCGTCCCCAGACCCCCCGCGGAGATAAGTGATGCGATCCTGCTCCCCCGGATGGTCACATAGGCGTCCTTGACAATGCAGTAAATGTTGGCCACTGTCATGCCGGCTGAACACAGGAGGATCGCCGCCGTACCGGCTGTCATGATCTCTCTGTCCGACAGTCCATCGTACAAATAGATGCCAAGTCCGGCGAGAACCATCACGAGGAGTCCCAACCCGAAGCCCCTCCCCTGGGCAATGAGCTGGCGCTCATCAAACTGTCCGTTGCCCACCTTGCTCTTTCGGTCATAGGACGCATAAAGAAGCGCTGCCGTAAACCCGCCCACCAGGCACAACAGTATCAGAGGAACTAATAACCTATTCATGATAACACCCCTTTCAGATTTTCTTTATTGTAATACTTATCAGATAATTTGTCAAGTATATTTTACAATTTGTCACAAAAAATATTCCCCGCCGATTTAGCGGGGAATGCTGTCATCTCACGAAGTTGGTGTTGATTTTCTGCTGCTTTTCGGGCGGGTTTATCCCGGCGCCCTTACCGGCCTCGATGCACTTTAAAAGCCACGCCATATTCTCGCCCAGAAGCCGCATGGTCTGCAGGCCCTCCAGATCCTCCGCCACCTCGGCCGGCGTGTTGCCGTGGACCATGGGCCAGTACTGGCTGGTGGGGATGGGCATGCCGGTGATGTAGAAATATTTGTTGAGCTGATCCAGGGCCGCCGTGGTGCCGCCCCTGCGGGCCGAGACCACAGCCGCGCCGGGCTTGGCGCGGAGCCTGGCCCCGGCGGAGTAAAAGACCCGGTCCATGAAGCTGGTGATGGCGCCGCTGGCGGCGGCGTAATGGACCGGGGAGCCGAAGATGAAGCCGTCGTAATCATCACAGATGTCCGTGAACTCCGTGACCTTGTCCCCGGCAAAGACACACCGTCCGCCGGTTTTTCGGCAGCCTCCGCAGCCCCGGCACCCGGCGATGGGCGCGGTGCCGAGCCAGAAGAAATCGGTCTCGATGCCGGCATCGTTGAGGGCTTTTGCCGCCTCGGCAAGGGCGGTGTATGTACAGCCCTTCTCGTGTGGACTTCCGTTTACCAAAAGAACCTTCATTTTGATCACACCTCACAATTTTCAAACGCCGCCGCGGCATCCTTCAGGGAGTTGACGATTTCCAGGTGCTGGGGGCAAGCCCTCTCGCACTGGCGGCACCGGACGCAGTCGGAGGCCTTGGACCGGTTCGCCACAAGCTCCCTGTACTGTTCCCCGGAGGGGTCGCGCCAGCTGCGGAGCAGCTTCGCCTTCATATGGGCGTTGTAGAGGGCGAAGATATCGGGGATCTGGATGCCCTTGGGGCAGCCCTCCACGCAGTAGCGGCAGGCGGTGCAGGGAACGGCGGTGTAGTTGTTGATGATATCGGCGCACTTGAAGAGCATGGCCCGCTCGTCGTCGGTGAGGGGCTTGAAATCGGACATGAAGCTTGTGTTGTCCTCAAGCTGCTCAATATTGCTCATGCCGGACAGCACCACGTGGATGTCGGGAAGACCGGCGGCAAAGCGCACGGCCCAGGAGGCGATGGACGCGTCGGGATCCGCGGCCTTCAAAAGGGCCTCGGCGTCCTTGGGGAGCCGGGCCAGGGCGCCGCCCTTGACGGGCTCCATCACGATCACCTTCTTGCCGTGGCGGAGGGCCGTCTCGTAGCACAGGCGTGACTGGACGCGCTCGGACTCCCAGTCCAGGTAGTTCAGCTGAAGCTGGACAAACTCCACCTCCGGGTGGGCGGCGAGGATCTTGTCAAGGACGTCGGCCCTGTCGTGGAAGGAGAAGCCGATATGGCGGATCTTCCCCTCCTCCTTCAGGCGGCGCAGAAAGGCAAAGGAGTCGAACCTTTTGGCGATCTCGTAGTTGTTTGTGTTAAGGTTATGCAGAAGATAATAGTCAAAGAACTCCACGCCGCACTTTTTGCGCTGTTCCTCGAATATCCGCTCCTGGTCCCCCTCCTCCTTGAGGCCTCCCACCGGCAGCTTGGTGGTCAGCGTGAAGGAGTCCCGGGGGTGGCGCTTCACAAGCGCCTCCCGGGCGGCTATCTCGCTCTGATGGTCATGGTACATCCAGGCTGTATCAAAGTATGTAAAGCCGCGCTCAAGGAACGTGTCGACCATCTTGCACATCTGGGGCATGTCGATGCTCTTCTGATCCCTGGGGTCGGTAGTGGGCAGGCGCATAAGGCCAAAGCCCAATTTCTTCATAATGCTCCCTCCTGATAAATGATTTAAATCAATTATAGTGATTTTTTGAAATAAATGCAAGCGCAACGGGCCAGAAACGCAAAAATTGCAATAATTTTGTGACGATTTTGAAAATTTCCACTTACATTCGGGAAAAATCTATGGTATAATTATCTTATCAGAAGGTGTGAGCGTCAATTATGCGGTCGGAAATTCGGGAGAGTGCGTTTATGTTTGATATGGGGGCTTATATCATTTACGGAGGCGAGGGTGTCTGTGTCGTGGAGGACATAGGCTGTCCAAATGTGTCCGGCGCCAATAAGGACAGGCTTTACTATACCCTGTCCCCTCTTTACCGCACGGGCAAGGTATTCGCGCCGGTGGACACGCCGGTATTCATGCGCCCCGTCATCTCCCGCGAGGAGGCCATCGACCTGATCAGGTCCATCCCCTCTGTCAACGGTGAGCTTTACGAGAGCATGAATCTCCGTTTTCTCACCGAACATTACCAGAAGGCGATCCAGCGCTATGAGTGCATCGGGCTTGTGAAGCTCATCAAGGACGTGGTCGAAAAGCGCCGTAACGCCGCGGCGCACGGCAAGAAGCTGGGCCAGATAGACGAGCGTTTCATGAAGCGGGCCGAGGATATGCTTTACGGCGAGCTTGCCGTGGCCCTGGATATGGACAGAGAACAGGTGGGAGATTACGTAAAAAACGCTGTCGCCACCATCGAGTCCGGCGGGGAGTTCAACGGGTAACCAGGCAAACAGGGGCTGTGAAAAAAGAGCGGGTATTTGCTCTGTTTTTCACAGCCCCTTACAGGGTTCCCCTTCACGTTGAATAAACCCCCGGCGCTGCGCGCCGGGGGCGGCCTTTGCCTCCGGCAAATGCCGTAGCCTCCAGAAGAGAAAACCCCGTCCCTATGGACGGGGTTTTCTCTTCTGGAGGCGACACCCAGACTTGAACTGGGGAATCAGGGTTTTGCAGACCCTTGCCTTACCACTTGGCTATGTCGCCAT
>CANQSU010000212.1 GCA_947626585.1 uncultured Oscillospiraceae bacterium | reverse complement strand
TCCTCCCCCGGAACCCCCAGCAGCCGCTCGATGTTGGGGCTGATGTAGTCCACGTGCTGGTTCGCCGCGTTCAGCATCAGGAAGATGTCGTCCACGCTGCTCGAGAGCACGTCGAACATCCGCTCCCGGTACCGCAGCTCCATCCGATCCATACAGGACCGCTGGCGGATGTGCAGGATGATGGGGGCGACGGCCATGGCGCCGATCAGCAGGAAGACGACCGCCAGCACGCCGATGGTGGTCTGCTGCACCGACAAAAAGCCGGCGCTAACGACGCAGCGGGGCACCACGCTCAGCAGGATATAGTCCTGATAGCCCACGGGCTGATACAGGATGCAGTGGCTGACGCCGCCGATCTGGCACTGCACGAGGCCGGCCACGCCGCCGCGCCAGTCGCTCTGCATCGCCTCGAAGCCCGCCTCGTCCATATCGGATACGGCTTTCAGGTACGTGAGGTAATTGCCGAACACGCTGCCGCCGGTCTGGGTGGACAGCAGCACGCTTCCGTCATTGTGGATCACAAAGCACTTAGCCTGCCCGGAAAAGGCGTCCACCTCCAGGGATGCGGCCAGGTCCGCGTTGGTATAGCTCACGGCGATGACGTCAAAGCGGAAATCCCTATATGTTCCGGGCCGCACCGGGGCGGCGAACACCGTGACCTCCTTGCCGCCGGGCAGCGACACCCCGGCCATGATGGGCTCCTGCCGGTCAATGAGCAGGTCCCAGGCCTCCCCCAGATCCAGGGAGACGCTCTCCCCGGACGGCGTCATGCAGGCGCCGTCATAGGAGGAAGTAAAACTCCGAAAAGCCCCAGTAATCCTTTTTGTCCGCGATGAAATCGCCGATGGCGGCGCCGTCCGTCTCCTCCGCCAGGGCAAAGTAGTCGTCGCAGCTGTCCAGAAGGCCCCAGTTCCGCTCCACGAATATGCCGAAGGAGCGGTTCACCTGACCGTAGATCTCCTCCAGGTGACCCGTGCTGTCCTCATATATCCGCTGAGAGATGAAGTCAAAGTAGACGATCCCTATTATGATCACGGCGACGCCGACAATACCCATGAGGATCAGCGGCAAGAATTTTCTGGACTTTTTCATGGGAAGGCTTTTGCTCCTTCGCTTCATAAGACTTGCGCACAATATACCAATTTTATTATAAGCCAAGTGTATTCTATCATATGAGGCTTTGAAAATCAATCGCCTTTGGGGATACAAGTCGTCTGCGATCGTAAGGAGACAGGAAAAGGCAAAATGTGGGAGGACGGGTGGATATGCCCCACGCCAAACGGCGGGAGAAGTCCCCTTTCGTTCATCCGTACACACAAAAAGTTATAGCTGCGGCGGGGTCAAACACCCCGCCGCAGCTACACTTCTTTGTATTTCGTTTGTACCACCCGACGTGTCTATCACCTATACACTTGGCGTCTTGGTAGAGGGATTTGCCCGCGCGGGTCACAACGTGAGTCCCCGGTGGCTGCGGACAAAGAGCTTCAGGTCCAACTCCGATTCCAGCAGGTCGATCCGCTTGGACGACCGCCGCAGGCGTGATGAAGGCGTCATCCGCCGCCTTGTTGAAGCTGCCCGCGTCCACCGCCTGGGCAAAGGACTCCGGCTGGGGATTACACAAATCGCTCACCGTACATTTTATCGATATAGCACGATAAAGCAGGGTCCTGCAAGATAGAGGGATGGCGGCCTGTTCCGCTAATTGGTAAACTACAGTAGAAAAGTGATCTCGATCGAACTTAAAAGTGAAGATGTGTTAATACCAGCTGCCCGTCAGTGTCCACATCCAGCATCGCGTAATCCACCACTTCTCTTGTATTTTTATCCACAATCACAAAGGTAATCCCTCGTCGTTCGGTCAAGAAGTGCTGGTCTTGAACGCAAATGCTGTTTTCTGTTATAGAATACGGGATATCGTCCATCGTATCCCAGATCATGTCGATCATACCGTTGTATTCTTCCTCAAAGGCTCCTGCGTATAGCAGAGATTCGGAATACACACCTATATGATTTTCCTCAGACGAAAGGACGTCAGTGGATAATCCCAAATGCTTCAGCGCTGCCAGAGAGGTGTAAGAAACAGGACCATCTGTTTTTCGTTTATCAAAAAGCAACACCAGATTAGGATCATCCGTCATGGCGAGCCATTCCAGCGGATCGTCCGTCTCCCGGATCAAGTCTTCCTTCGCTATCGTCTCTTCTTTAGAGTGTATACCCCCCCATGTCAGTTCTTCAAGCTGCACCGCCTGTTCTGCATAGTCGGCATATGCGCTGTCCCAATCCGCATAGGCGCCGTCGTTTCTATGGTCCGGCAGATCATAATGCTCCGCCAAATACTCCGCCAGGAAACTGGTATATTTCTCAGCACCCAAAATATTCACATGATTCGTATCATAAAAATCTGTGCGGTAATCAAGCCCCATCTCCGTTATATACTGGTTCGTATCCAGGACCGGGACATTATATTCCTCTGCCAGCTGGAGCAAGGTATCCATCTCTTCTACGTCATTTTCTAGAGGTACAAAGGGAGACTCTACCAGCAGCACAGGAACATCACTCGCGTTGATATACTCCAGCAAGTCAATATAACATTGCGCTATGTTTTTCCGCAGTTCCGCGGAGGCATCAGTTCTATCTTGAGGTATATCAAAGAAGTAATGCTCTGTTCCCGGAAGAAAGCCATGGGCAAAGTAACCTGCAGCCCTCATAGCCTGTTCAGAGATTTCATGGTCAATAAGGGTCCAATTCAGTGGTGACGATAACGCTCTATTGGTATGGTAATATGCAATATCCCAATAGAATGGCAACCTATCCACCCATGAGATGCCATTAATCTCTCCATAATAATCTATCATTCTCATTCTCTGTAATGAAGGTTCCATGGAATCAACATATAAGCGGAAGCCCCCTGGATAGGTATTGTCCCATAAGCGTGTATGGAACATACGAATATCAAAAATTATCAACTTGGGGTCCTGCGTTTTTTTCAGTTCTTCCATGGCTCCAATGGCTATAGGTGCCGGAAAATTAGACGATGTGTAATCATAAGAAGTAAAGCCCTGCTCACTATATGCCTGCAGAGGATTCCAGAATCGATAGACGCTGCTCCCCCCCACAAACACCATATCGATTGAGTCCTTCTTCTCATTCCGATATGCAAAAATATTATAGGCACTCCATTCCGCTCCTCGGAATAGATATGTCAAATGCACAAATACTTGCCAAGCCAAAAAGAGGAACAGCACAAATGCGAGCATTCTTTTGACTTTTCCGCTCTGGATCACTTTTTTCATCTCAGAACCCCTGATAAATAAATATCGCCGCGTCATACCCCGGTCCGTACATACCGAAGATAAGGATGCCGAAGATCAGCGCGTACCAGATCACCCAGCGGAAGACCAGGTTCTGCTTCGCTATCTGCTCCCGCAGGCTCCCCCTCTCCTGCAGGATCGACACGATCAGCAGCACCAACAGCGCCACCACCATCAGGACGAAGTTCTGCGCATCCAGTCCCAAGGTAAAGAGCGAGCCGTCAAAGAATATCTCCGGGTTGTTCGGGAACAGGCCCCTCTTTATCGTCCTCAGCGTCTCCATGAAGCTGTCGAGCCGGAAGAACATATTGCCGATGACCGCCAGCCCGAACACCCGCAGCGACTGGAACAGGTGCCAGCTGAAGCACTCCGTGTTGATTTTCAGCACCGCGATGACCTTCTTGAATACCGGCTCCAGCACCTGCGCCGCGGCGATCAGGAACCAGAACCACACACCCATACCGATGATGTATTTCCAGCTCCCGCCGTGCCACAAGCCCATGAACAGCCACACGCACAGCATCCCCAGGATACTGGGTATCTGCTTCGCCGCCTTCTTGCCCCAGTGTCCCTTGATCCATTTCGTCATGCGCCGCCACGCTCTGGAGCGCAGCACCGGGTAGAGGATATAGTCCTTCAGCCACGCGCCCAGCGTCATGTGCCACCGCTGCCAATATTCCTGCACGCTCCGGGAAAAGAAGGGACTGCGGAAGTTCTCCGGCAGCGTGATCCCATAGCACTCCGACGCGCCAAGAACGATGTCCATGCACCCGGAAAAGTCCGTGTACAGCTGGAACAGGAACGAGATCGCCGCCACCCATATGTAATAGCCGTTATACGTGACCGTATCGCTGTAGATCGTGTCCACGATCACGCCCAGCCGCGCCGAGATGACCAGCTTCTTGAAGATGCCCCACAGCATCCGCTGCATCCCGAACGCGATCTGCCGGGAGTTGAATTTATGCCCGGCGTATAGCTGGTCCTTCACCTCGTTGTAGCGGGTGATCGGGCCAGAGGTCAGCTGCGGCCAGTACCCCACGAACAGCGCCGCCTTGACCAGGTTCGGCTGCGCCGGGCAGATGTCCCAGTACACGTCCAGCAGATACCCCACCAC
>CANQSU010000211.1 GCA_947626585.1 uncultured Oscillospiraceae bacterium | reverse complement strand
GCTCGGTGGGCGTCGTATCCTTTCCGGCGGTGTCCTCGGCTGTATCGGCGCCGGCGGTATCCTGCTTGCCGGGAGGGAGCTTACTCTGGTCTATCATGTTTTCATCAAGCTGCTTTTGAATATCGCTCATGACCTTGTCGATAACGCTGTGGGGGATGAAGGCGGTTGCCAGCCACTGGTGATGAAGCGTATTCATGGCGGTCTCGATATACAGGGTCCGCAGATCTTTGATAAACGGGATGTTGGAATAGACCGCGGTCAGGTATCCTGTCACCAGCACCAGAACAACGCAAATAAGGCAAATAAGCACCCGCTTCTTTTTGCTCCCGGCGGGTTTCTTCTTTGCCGTATGCGCTCCCTTTGAGCCGCCCATGATTTTCGATTTTTTTTCAGTTACATTTTCCATATCGTTTATTTTAGCAAAGCGAGGCCTTTTTTTCAAGTCAATTTTTCTGTCAATTCGATGAATTTTGGCATATATTGGCCCGTCCAATGATCTATAAAGCCAGTGTTGAAAAACCCGCGCGGATATAATATAATGAACGGGACCGCCGGTAAAGACGAATCATGAGGAGCGTTTCGGCAGGCGGGATAACAGGGACGATCCCCGAACACGGCACGGAGGAAAAAATGTTTGAACTTTTGAAAACCGAAGGGCGGGCGCGGCGAGGCGTTTTCCACACGCCCCACGGCGCTGTCCAGACGCCCGTATTTATGAATGTGGGCACTCAGGCGGCCATAAAGGGCGGGCTTTCCGCCCGTGACCTCAGGGAGCTTGGCTGCCAGATCGAGCTTTCCAACACATATCATCTGCATCTCCGTCCCGGCGACCATCTTATCAGAGAGCTGGGCGGCCTTCATAAGTTTATGAATTGGCAGGGGCCAATACTCACCGACTCGGGGGGATTCCAGATATTTTCACTGGCCAGGCTGCGGAAGATCACCGAGGAGGGCACGGCCTTCAACTCCCACATCGACGGCCGCCGCGTATTCATGGCACCCGAGGATTCCATACGCATCCAGTCCAACCTGGGCTCGGATATCGCCATGGCCTTTGACGAGTGCGTGGGGCTTCCCGCGCCCTATGACTATGTCAAGGACTCCGCGGACAGGACCCGCCGGTGGCTGGTACGGTGCAAGGCCGAGCTTGAGCGTCTGAACGCGGTACAGGAGACGGTCAATCCCGGTCAGATGCTTTTCGGCATCAATCAGGGCGCCACCTATAAGGACATCCGCTGTGACCACATGGACGCCATCGCCCAGCTCGACCTTCCCGGCTACGCCATCGGTGGTCTGGCGGTGGGGGAGAGTACACAGGAGATGTACGACACCATCGACGCGGTGGAGGAGCATATGCCCAAGGACAAGCCCCGCTATCTTATGGGCGTGGGCACGCCCTCCAACATCATCGAGGGGGTTCATCGGGGCATTGACTTTTTTGACTGCGTCATGCCCGCCCGTAACGGCCGTCATGGGCACCTTTTCACCTGGGACGGGATCATCAATATCAAGAACGGGAAATACGCCCGGGATGAAAGCCCTGTCGACCCGGAGTGTGACTGCCCGGTTTGCCGCTCGTACACCAGAGGCTACCTCCGCCATCTCTTCGTGTC
This sequence comes from uncultured Oscillospiraceae bacterium, assembly GCA_947626585.1. GTDB lineage: Bacteria > Bacillota > Clostridia > Oscillospirales > Oscillospiraceae > RUG626. The sequence continues at coordinate 2,848 of CANQSU010000211.1, read as the reverse complement.
CGGCGAAATACTGGGCCTCCGGCTGGCTGTCGCCCACAACCTCTATTTTTACAACAAGCTGGCGGAAAAGATCCGTCAAAGCCTTGACGAGGGCCGCTTTGAGCGGTTCAGAAGCCGCTATTCCGAGATCCTCTGCGTAAGAAAATGACGTAAACGGCAAATAATTCTTGCAATTGCCCAAAAGACAGGCTATAATGGAAATACTTACACAAGAACAATGGAGGTCAAATAATGTTTTCAAAGAACAGCAAGCTTATCAGGCGCGTCGCGGTCATCGTCATGTGCGCCGCGCTTCTCCTTGTGACCCTGGCGGGCTGCATGGTCCCCGCGGGTGACGGCACCACCGGCGACGCCGCGGGCGACGGCGGCGACGCCGCGTCCATGGGCGGCCTTGGCATCGGCACCATGGTCATTTACCTTGTGGTCATCATCCTCGTCTTTTACTTCTTCATGATCCGTCCCGAGAAGAAGCGCAAGAAGAAGACCGAGGAGATGCGCAACTCCCTGGCCGTGGGTGACAATATCACCACCATCGGCGGCATGACCGGCAAGATCGTCAACATCTCCGGCGACTTTGTCACCTTTGAGACCGGCGAGGACCGTGTCCGCATCAAGATCGCCAAGTGGGGCATCTCCTCCACCGGCAAGGACGCCGAGGAGCCCGACCAGAAGGCTTAAACTATTTCCCGATAAAACAGTCATGATTTTCCCTCCCCGGGAATAAGTCTTATCAAGGCTTGTTCTCAGGGAGGGATTTTCCGTGTCCAGGATCGATATGAAAACAGAACTCAAAAGAGTGATGACGGGCGCCGTCATAGGCGCCGCCGTCACACTGGCGCTGGCGGCGATGCTGACCATGCTTCTGGCACTGTTCGTGGCGGCGGGCAGGGTAGGGGAGGGGGCCGAAAAGCCCATGATCATCGCCTCTGCCTTTGTGGCCGCCGCCGTCGGCGCGTTGGCGGCGAGGATCAAAAACCACGGCGCCTCACTGCTGTCCGGAACACTCACGGCGATCCTCGCCATTTTGGTTAGATTGCTCGTAATGCTGTTATCGGAAACCGGAACCACAATCGACGGTACCGATCTGACCGTTATCCTCAGCATATTGTGCGGCGGCCTCGCCTCCGGCGCGATAACGGTACATCGCAGACGCAGGCGCAGGTAATATAAGGCATTTTGACATACCCACTGATTACAAAATGTAATCAGTGGGTAAAGTTTACATAATTTATGCATGATTACCAAGATGTAGTGCCTATACACTGATTTATCATCAAAATATAGCAAGACTTCAACGGTTTGAATAGCCCCTGCGGCGATTTGGTTTGTACAGTTTACATAATCGTGTTAACATAATTTATGTGCATAATTAACAAAATTGAGATTCTCTATTGATTATTTATTCCAGATGCGTTATTATATAAGAGCTTTCGATCAGAGCGGCTTTTTCTGGTATGTTTCAGCTCCGTGCCGCATAGTCTTGTGCGGGTGAGATGAGTATGAACAAAAGAAAGCTTCCCATCGGGAGGACTGAGCTTCCGCGTACATGGTTTCCGGCTCTGGCTGTGTGTTCCGTCTGCTTTGTACTCGGCGTGGTGTCGGGTACGCTGCTGTCCTCGGAATTTGCCAAAGGCGACGCGGCGGCGGGCTTTGTTTCCGATTATGCCGCCTCTGTCATGTCCGGCGCCGTTGACGGGGGGTTCTTTTCCGTTTTTTTGAGCGTCGGCTGGTATCATATCCTGGCGTTCCTCCTTGGTTTTTCAATGCTCGGAGCCGCCCTTGTCCCGCTGCTGGCCGGCGCGCGCGGCTTCACCCTGTCCTTTGCCCTGGCGACCCTTGTCAGGCTGTACTCGGCGGCCGGTGCCGTGGCGGGGATGGCGCTTGTGGGGCTTTCGGCTCTCCTGTCCGTTCCCCTGTTCTTTATGCTGGCTGTGGACGCCATGTGCGCCTCCTGTGAGCTTATAGGGATCGGGCTGTTGAGACAGCCCCCGGCGGGGCCGGGCGTAAATACCGCGGAGCATCTGATCCGCTTCCTCGCGGCGGTTATATTACTGCTGCTTATCTCAGCTGGGGAGAGGGCCCTGATCGGGTCCGATCTCTTGAAATTCCCTGTTTTTTCGTAACTTCATACGAAGGAAGGTGGCCCTGTGCCCGAAGAAAATTATATAGAGAGCTTTGAGCGATACCTTTCCGATGTGAAGCAGGTGTCTAACAATACATATCTTTCCTATGTCAGGGATGTCAACCAGTTTACGGACTATCTGAAAAGATTCCTGCGGATCGACGTGACCGCCGTCTCCCAGGAAATCATCAGCGGCTATATCGCCTGGCTGCGCGGCGCGGGAAAATCCTCATCCACTGTCGCCAGATGCCTTGCCTCCATCAAATGCTTTTACAGCTATCTTGTGAATCAGGGCGTGGTGGAGCAGAGTCCCGTATTTGACATACCCATTGAGCGCGCCGAGAAAAAGCTCCCCCAAATACTGACAAGCGAAGAGGTGGAGCTGCTTCTTGATCAGCCCAAATGCACCGATATGAAGGGCTACCGGGACAGGGCGATGCTGGAGCTTCTCTATGCCACCGGGATCCGGGTCAGCGAGCTTATCAGCCTTGATATCGACGATGTCAAGCTCTCCGCCGGCCTTATCAAGTGTTCATCCCACGGCAAGGAGCGATATATCCCCATGTACTCCGCCGCGATAAAGGCCGTCAATGACTACATCACCCAGGTCCGCGGACAGATGCTTGCCACCCCCACGGAGCAGGCGCTGTTCGTCAACGTCAACGGCGAGCGCATGACCCGCCAGGGCTTCTGGAAGGTCCTGAAGCACTATCAGGAGACAGCCGG
>CANQSU010000210.1 GCA_947626585.1 uncultured Oscillospiraceae bacterium | reverse complement strand
ATCACCAACACCGTCATGTCCAAGCGCAAGCTGAGAAGGCTGGTGGAGGAGGGCTATGTCTCCGGCTGGGACGACCCGCGTATGCCCACTCTGTGCGGCCTTCGCCGCCGAGGCTACACCCCCGCCTCCATCCGGGCCTTCACCGACAAGATCGGCGTGGCCAAGGTGCCCTCCATCGTGGAGTACGCCCTTTTGGAGTCCTGCCTCCGGGACGACCTGAACGCCCACGCGCCCCGGCGCATGGCGGTCCTCCGCCCGGTGAAGCTCGTCATTGAAAACTACCCCGAGGGGAAGACCGAGACGGTGGAGGTGGAGAACAACCCCGGTGACCCGGACGCCGGCACCCGCCCTGTCTCCTTCTCCCGGGAACTTTACGTGGAGGCCGAGGACTTTATGGAGGTCCCTGCGCCAAAATATAAGCGCCTTACTCCCGGCGGCCCCGAGTGCCGTCTGAAGGGCGCCTATCTTATCACCTGCACCGGCTGCAGGAAGGACGCGGAGGGCCATATCACCGAGATCCTCTGCACCTACGATCCGGACTCCCGGGGCGGCGACCCCGCCGATGGGAGAAAGGTCAAAGGCGCCACCCTCCACTGGGTGGACGCCGGGAAAAGCGTCGACATGGAGGCGCGGCTCTACTCCAACCTGTTTCTGGAACCGGACCCGGACGCCCACGGCGACGCGTTTGTGGAGCATATCAATCCCGACAGCTTGGAAATTGTCACCGGCTGTAAGGCCGAGAGCGCCCTGGCGGACGCCAAAGCGAACGACGACTTCCAGTTTTTGCGTCTCGGCTACTTCTCCGTGGACAAGGACTCCACCCCGGACAAGCTGGTCTTTAACCGCTCCGTGGCGTTGAAGGACGGCTTCAGAAAGTGAGGGGAAGAGCATGAGGCGAAGCGTGATCTTCTGGATCCTGACGGCGGTTTTTGTGCTTGTGACCCTCCTTATGGCGGTACTCTATTTCCGCTCCGGCGGCGAGATGAGCAGCTTGGCCGTCCTGGCCCCTTGCGCCGTGGCCCTGGTTTTCTCCAATCTGGCCGTGCGTGCCAGAAACGAAGGTAAATAAGATTCCCGCAAAACCGCCCCGTGCCGGTAAGGCGCGGGGCGGCTTTTCACTTTTTCTCGATTTTGATCAGTTCGGCGTTCGCCACCCGCAAGAAGCCCTCCGGCAGGCGGTCCTTGATCTGTTCCGGGGATTTGTCGTGGATCTGCTTCCAATTGCCCTCGCCGGGGGTCAGGGGGAAGTTGGTGGCCAGCCGCATGTACCTGTTGATGACGGCAAAAGCCGTGGGATCGGCGCAAAGCGTCTCAAAAGTGTCCCGGACGGAGTATTTGCCCTCGGGGAATTCCGGCTCCCGGTCCTTCTCCTCTTCATCCAGGTTTTCGAACCAGTTGCCGGTGTATTTGGCCCGCTCCCTGGCGTCGGGGAGGGCGTAGATACCGGGCTCCGCCTCCACCCGTTCGATGGTGGTGGAGTCGGAGACGTGGGGCGTGCGGACGGTGATCCAATTCTGGCCGCGACAGAGTTTCACGGCGTATTCAAAGACCCGCTGGCCATCCTCCGCCTTTGGCCACCAGACAAGGTCGTTATTTATATAGAGCCGCGCCTCGGGCTCGTTGGTGTAAAATTTAATGACCGTGGTCTCCCCGGCCCGCTGGGCGTAGCGCCTGCCGCAGATGTGGACCATGGGCTCGGGGTTCCAGTACGCTTTATAGAGATAAAAGCTGTCCTTTCTGGTCCTCCGGTCCATGGTCACAAGGCCCTTATTGTTCCGTCCGGCCACGCCGCCCTCATTGCGGTTGGCCGCGCCGAAGTCGAACATGTTCCAAACAAAGGAACACCACAGCCAGGGGCGCCGGGATATCACCTTTGCCATATGCTCGTGGTAGAGGGCCTGGTATTCCTCCGAGTAGTCCTTGCAGGCGGGCCTCGCCCCATGGTAGGTGAGGATCCCCTCGCACCCGTACTCCGAAAGGCCCAGGCACAGATCGGGGCGGGCGGCGTGAAAATCGTCCAGCCAGGGGCCGTTGTCCTCCGCCTTTCCGCCGTACCAGCCCATGTAATGGTTGTAGGCGATGACGTCGGGGATGCCGTGCATCACGCTGTCCCGGGGCACGTTTGAAAGATGCGCCACGGTGGTCAGGCGCGTGGGGTCCAGCTTCTTGACCAAGGCGTTCAGCTCCGCCAGGTTTTCCGGCAGTCTGTCCGACATGCCGCCGATGGTGATCTCGTTGGAGAGGCCCCAGAAGCAGACGGAGGGGTGGTTGTAGTTCTGCACAACAAGCTCCGTCATCTGGCTGAGACAGTTCCGATGGGCCGCCGGGTCGGGATTAAAGACGGAAATGAAGGGGATCTCCGCCCAGACCACAAGCCCGTACATGTCGCAGGCATCGTAAAAGTCCTGGCTGTGCTGATAGTGGGCCAATCTCACCGCGTTGGCGCCCAGTTCCTTGATGATCCAGGCGTCCTCGTAATGGTCCTCCGCGCTCAGGGCGTTGCCCTTGTAGAGCCGGTCCTGATGGCGGGAGACGCCTCGGAGGGGCGTGGGGACGCCGTTGAGGATAAAGCCCCTGTCCGGGTCCACGCTGAAAGAACGGACCCCGCACCGGACCTCCACCTCGTCCCAGGCCTCGTTGCGGCGCTGAAGAGTGGCCCTGACGGTGTAGAGATACGGCTCGTCAACGCTCCATAGCCGCGCCTCCGGCACAAAAAGCTCTATGACCGTGCTGTCCGAGGGCCGCGTCCCCGAGGCGGCCTCGTTGAACTCGCTGTCCTCGATGCTGTAATGCACCGTAAAGTTGGGATCGGCGTTTTTGACGAAGCTCTCGATTCTGAACACCGCCCCGTCCTCCACGGGCCTTGGCGTGACCTTGATACCGGGGCCGCCGTAGTAGTCCAGATCAAAGTGAGTCGAGGGCACGGAAATGAGGTTCACGCCCCGGTACAGTCCGCCGTAAAAGGTGAAGTCCGCCGTCTGGGGGTAGACGCTGTCCTTATACTCGTTGGAGCAGTTGATGGCCAGCAGATTGCCGCCCGTCTCATGGCACAGGCCGGTAATATCCGCCCGGAAGGTGGAATAGCCTCCCTCGTGGTATACGGCCTTTTGCCCGTTCACATACACCGTGGCCTGCTGGCCGGCGGCCAGGACCTCCACATACACTCTCCCACCGCCAAGGGGCTGGCGCGGCGTTTCAAAGCTCCTGGCGTACCAACAGCTTCCCCGGAAATAGCCGTCCCCGCGCCCGTCGTGTCCGTCCACGGCGTTCCAGGTGTGGGGCAGGTCCACGCTCTCCCAGTCCTCCGGCACCCCTGTGGGAAGTCCGGCGTCGGTCCTTGTAAATTTCCAGTTGTTATTGAGATCGATAACGTTTCGCATGATTTTCGCCTCCAACAGCAAAAACGCCGCCGCGAGATCCGCGGCGGCGCGCTTTCATTCGTCCAGCTTGAGGACCGCCATAAAGGCTTCGGTCGGGATCTGTACCGTACCCAGCTGACGCATCTTTTTCTTGCCCTCCTTCTGCTTCTCAAGGAGCTTCTTCTTGCGGGTGATGTCGCCGCCGTAGCACTTGGCAAGCACGTCCTTGCGGAGGGCCTTCACCGTCTCCCGGGCGATGATCTTGCCGCCGATGGCGGCCTGCACCGGCACCTCAAAGAGCTGCCGGGGAATGTTGTCCTTGAGCTTTTCGCACAGCTTCCGCGCTCTGGGGTACGCCTTCTCCCGGTGGGCGATGAAAGAGAGCGCGTCCACCTGGTCGCCGTTTAAGAGCATGTCCACCTTCACCAGATCCGACGGCCTGTACTCGGCAAACTCGTAATCCAGCGAGGCGTAGCCCCTGGTCCTGGCCTTGAGGGTGTCGAAAAAGTCGTAGATGATCTCGCCCAGGGGCATATAGTAGCGCAGCTCCGCCAGGTTGGTGTCCAGATACTGCATGTCCCGGTATTCACCCCGCCGCTCCTGGCACATGGGCATGATGTTGCCCACGAACTCGGGCGGGGTGATGATGGAGGCGGCCACATAGGGTTCCCGGGTCTCCAGGATCGCGGAGGGGTCCGGGTAGTTGTGGGGGTTGTCCACCATGACGACCGTCCCGTCGGTCTTTGTCACCTCGTAGATGACGGAGGGCAGGGTGGTGATCAGATCCAGGTTGAACTCCCGCTCCAGCCGCTCCTGAATGATCTCCATGTGGAGCATCCCCAGGAATCCGCACCGGAAGCCGAAGCCCAGAGCCGCGCTGGTCTCCGGCTCAAAGCTGAGGGAGGCGTCGTTGAGCTGTAATTTCTCCAGGGCGTCCCGGAGGTCCGGGTACTTGCTGCCGTCCTCGGTGTAGATGCCGCAGTAGACCATCTGCCGGGCGGGCCGGTAGCCGGGCAGCGGCTCCTTCGCGGGATTCGCGGCCAGGGTCACGGTGTCGCCCACCTGGGTGTCCCGCACGTTCTTGATGGAGGCGGTCAGATACCCCACCTCTCCGGCGTACAGCCCCTCCTCGGGCCGG
>CANQSU010000209.1 GCA_947626585.1 uncultured Oscillospiraceae bacterium | reverse complement strand
CACTCCCGCGGCATCATCCACCGGGATATCAAGCCCCACAATATCATGATCCTGAAGGACGGGAACGTGAAGGTGGCCGATTTCGGCATCGCCAGGCTCCTGACCACCCAGAACACGCTGACGCAGCAGACGCTGGGCTCCGTCCACTATATTTCCCCCGAGCAGGCCAAGGGCGGCGCGGCCGACACGCGCAGCGATATATACTCCGTGGGCGTGGTCATGTACGAGATGCTCACCTCCCGCCTTCCCTTTGAGGGCGATTCCCCGGTGTCCATCGCCATCCAGCACATCTCCTCCGTGCCCCTGCAGCCCAGAGAGATTAATCCGGATATCCCCATCGGCCTTGAGGAGATCACCATGAGGGCCATGGACCCCAATATCAACACCCGCTATCAGTCCGCGTCCGAGCTTATCGCGGATCTGGAGGACTTTCGCAAGAACCCCTCGGTGCAATTCAACTATTCCACCATCCCCTCCATGGCCGACGACATGGAGGCCACCAGGTCCGTCCCCGTGGTCAGGAACGTGTCAGGTGTTGAAAGCGTCCGCCGGCACGTCAGCGGCAACGGCGCCACCAGGAACCGCGTGACCCCCAACGAGTACCGGGAGAACCGGCGCAAGGCCGGCAGGAACACCATGCTGGTGGGCGTGTTCTGCATCATCATCCTGCTCGTCTTTCTGTTCTTGACCATGTGGCAGTACTTCCTCAAGGATCTCATCATGCCCGAAGAGGAGGACTGGATGTCCATCAACAACTTCGTGGGCGCCATGTACGAGGAGGTCATAAGCAGCGAGGAGTATCTGAGATACTACACCTTTGAGCCGCCCAAGTACGACTACGAGTCCACGAACCCCGAGGGGTACATCCTCAAGCAGGAGCCCTCCGCGGGCCGCTCCGTCAGGCTCACGGATGAGAAGATACCCATCACCCTCACCATTGCCGCCGGCAAGGAGGAGATCAAGATGCCCTATCTTATCAACCTGGATTATCGCGACGCCAGGTCGCGGCTCCAGGGGCTGGGCATCGATCTTGATCTCAGGTTTATCGGCAAGCCGGACGACTCCTACACGCCCGACTATGTCTTTAACCAGTTCCCGGATGAGGGTACCGTACTGACCGAGGGGATGACCGTCGAGATCATCTACTCAACGGGGCCGGAGGTGCATCAGGTGTCTGTTCCGAACCTCTTCAACCTCACGGAGAATTCCGCCCTTGATAAGCTTGAGGAGATGGGCCTTGTGGGCAAGAAGGTGGAGGAGTTCAACGCCGATGCCGCCAAGGGCCGCGTATTCCAGCAGAACCCGGACCCCACGACCATGGTGGACCTGGGCTCCGAGGTGGTCTTCTATATCTCCCTGGGACCCGAACCCGTGGACGAACCGACCACGCCCGGAGGCGACACGACGCCCAGCGGACCCATTCAGGACACGACCCCGATCCCCGGCGCGGATACCGACGGCGAGGGGGACGACGGTGAGGCGGGAAATCCCGACGACGGCGAGGGGATACCTATCAGTGGCTGACGGAAGGATCGTGAAGGCCCTCAGCGGCTTTTACTACGTGGCCGCCGATGATGAGCTTGTCCGCTGCAGGGCCAGAGGAAAGCTTCGCCACTCGGGCGAAAGCCCCCTTGTGGGCGATCTGGTGAGCTTCACCCATACCGGCTCCGGCGAGGGCGTGGTGGACGCCATGCGGCCCCGCCGAAACGCCTTTACCCGCCCGCCCGTGGCCAATATGGACCAGATGGTCATCGTGGCCTCACAGGCCATACCCGTGACCGACCCGTTTCTCATCGACCGCATGACGGCCATCGCCGTCAACGCCGGGACGGAGGTCCTCATATGTCTTAACAAGGCGGACGTGGACCCCGCGCGGGAGCTTCTTGAGACGTACACCAGGGCCGGGTTCCGTACCATACGGACAAGCGCCGTCACCGGCGAGGGTCTGGACAGGCTGAACGAGGAGCTTATCGGCAAATTCAGCGTGTTTACGGGTAACTCCGGCGTGGGTAAGTCCAGCATCCTGAATGTCCTTGCCCCCGGCCTGGCCATCCCCACGGGGGAGGTCAGCCGAAAGCTTGGCAGAGGACGCCACACCACCCGCCACGTGGAGATATTCTCCACCCCCGGCGGGGCGATGATCGCCGATACCCCCGGCTTTGCCGCCTTCGACCTGGAGCGGATGGAGCTGACCGACCCCGAAAAGCTCCAGTACGCTTTCCCGGACTTCGCGCCCTATATCGGCTCCTGCCGCTTCGCGGGCTGTTCCCACACCAAAGAGCGCGGCTGCAGCCTGTTGGAGGCGTTGAGGGACGGCAAGATCGCCTCCTCGCGCCACGCAAGCTACGTCAGGCTCTATGAACAGCTGAAATCGGTCAATGAATGGGAGCGCCGGGGGCCAAAGGAGCGGGGGTAGAACCGCCGGCAAAACTCCAAGTCCCGGGGAGAAAACCTCTTCCGAACCGCCATATTAAGTATTATAGCATATGGCGAAGTAAACTGTCAAGTGTTGTTTTGAAATAAAACAAATTATTTTTCAAGTCCTCCGAAGAGTCCGGGGGACTTTTTCATGTTCCGGCAGATCAACGCATAGAATGGAGAGATACGTCAAAGGCGGGGAGGCGGAGCTGTGAAAAGGCGGAACAGGACGATAGGCGGGATCATAGCGGCGGCTGGGGTGATGGTGGTGCTTTCGCTTGTGCTTCCCACCTCCTTCTGGTGGTTCGTGCTGGGAGTATTTCTGATCTGCGTCGGGATCAGCGTCATGAGACGGTGTTGAGTAGTTGAGTATAAGGTTCTATCTCGCGGACAACTGTCATATATTCTCACAGTCATGACCAATAAATCAGGTTAGGAGAGTATGCTTATGAATATAGACCTCAAAGCCGACAGGGTGAATTGCCAAAGGTGCGTCCTTCGGCGCGCCATGACCAGAGAGGACACCGCCGAGGCCATTGTTCCCGACGCCCTTCCCGATATACTGAGGATCCTGGACACCCGGGGGTTCATGTGCCTTCGGGGCAAGGACTCCTCCGACGGCCGGATATCGGTCACCGGAACGGCGGAGCTGACGGTGCTGTACATTCCCGAGTCCGGCAGGGGAGTGCGGAGGATCCAGGTCTCGATCCCCATGGAGCTGACGGGCGACTGCCCGGATGATTTGGGCGACGCCCTGATCACGGCGTCCCTGACGCTGACGGGGGCCGACGCCAGGACGGTAAACCCCCGCAAGGTGGTGGTCAGGGCCGAGTGCGCGTGCGAGGTGAGGCTCTATATGCCCGACACGGTGGTCAACACGGCGCGGAAGGACACGGAGGGGATATTTTTTCAGGCCCGGACGGAGACCCTGCGTCTTCCCGTTTCGGTGAGTGAAAAGACCTTCGTCATTACCGACGAGGCCGCGTTTCCCGAATCCGCCCCGGCGGTGGGGGAGATCCTGATGGCCAATACAGCCCTGAAGCTTGAAAGCGCCAAGGCCGTCGGGAGCCGCGCGGTGGTGAAGGGCGCGGCGGTGACCGATGTACTTTACGAATCAAAGGAGGGCGGGCTGTGCCGGGAGACGCTGACGTCGCCCTTTTCACAGATCGTGGAGACGGACGCCGTGGGGGAGGCGGCGGATTTTGACCTGACCCTGTCGCTGACGGGCTTCTACGCCTCCAGGAGCCTGATGGACGAGAGCGGCGGGGACGCTTTGAGCCTTGAGATCCACACCGTGGCCCAGTGCGTGGCCTGGGCCGACGTGAAGCTGGAGCGCGTCACCGACGCCTACAGCGTCCAGAACCCGGTGGAGCTTGCCGTAAGCGAGTGTCAGGTGGAGCTTCTTTCCGGCAGGGAGACGGCGGGGGATGAGGCGGCCATCTCCATCCCGACGGGGGAGAGGGCGGCCCGCGTCCCCTTCGTCACGGCGTGCATCACCGGCCAGACGGTCAGAAATACCGGTGACGGGTGCGTCATGACGGTGACCGTCCTTGTCTCCGCCATATATGAAACGGGCTCGGGCGAGGTGCTGTCCGCCTTCCGGCGGTCGGAGCTGGAACGGAGGCTGCCCGTGGACTGCGCCGCTTCAGCGCGGGTTTCGGGCGAGCCGGCGGTCACCGTGACGGACAGCTCCATTGACGTGCGGGTGGATCTGGAGACGAGTCTCGCGCATATTGAGAGCTTGAGCCTGAAAAGCGTGGAACGCGTGGAGGTCGACGAGGACCGGTCCATCGACAAATCGGGCCTTCCCTCCGTGACCATCGTGAGATGTCCCGGCCCGGACCTGTGGGAGCTGGCAAAGGCCCATCTCTCAACGCCGGAGCTGATCCTGGAGGCCAGCGGCGCCGAGCCGGGGTCCGTTCCGGAGAAGGGCACCGTACTGCTGGTGCCCAGGATGTAACATTTTAAAGAATCGATCGCGCAAATCATCAGACCGGAGGACAGTATAAAAGGCCGGGGGAGTGGTGGACCGCACCCACGCCCACAGACGCAAAAATAAACCACCTATCGTAGAATATTGAAGGATTACGCGGCCTTGCTC
>CANQSU010000208.1 GCA_947626585.1 uncultured Oscillospiraceae bacterium | reverse complement strand
GCCACCGCGCCGGATATCGCGCTGCTGCCCGCCATATCCGCCTACTTCGGCGTGACCATCGACGAGCTTTTCGCCCTGACCGACGAGCAGCGGATAGAGCGGATCCGCAATATGCTGTGGGACAACCGGGACATCGAGGAGGCGGTGCTTGACAAGGAGGCGCAGTTTTTGCAGGACAAGACCCGCCGGGAGCCGGAAAAGGGCGAGGCCTTCATGATGCTGGCCTGGATCGAGAACTTCAAGGCCAGGGCTCACCGCCGGCGGGCGGCCTATTACGCCAAGGAGTCCCTGATGCGGGAACCGGACAGCAAGGACGCCCACGAGGAGCTGAGGGAGGCCATGGATGTGGCCTGCACGGACTGGTACTGCGGCACCCACACGGAGTACATCGACTGGTACAGGGATTTCATCGCCAAAAACCCCGCCGGACGGATACCCTATATGCATCTTATAGACGCCCTTGTGCAGGACCGGCGCTTCGACGAGGCGGAGGCGTGGTGCGATAAGCTGGGGGAGGTGGACGACACCTTCCGCACCCCGGACTACCGGGCGCGGGTGGCCTGGGCCCGTGGTGACAGGGAACGGGCCAGGGCGATCTGGGAGCGGATGTGCCGGGACTATCCCGACGAGTGGACGGCCTGGGCCGACGTGGGCGACGGCCTGACCGCCGACGGGGAATATGAGCGGGCCATTGAGTGCTACCGGGAGGCCCAGCGGCGGCAGACCCACCCCCGGGCCTTCATGGATCCCCTGATGGCCATCGCCCGGGTTTACGAGCTGATGGGCGATATCCCCTCCGCCATCGCCGCCAACGAGGAGCAGATCGCCGCCCTCCGGGACGACTGGGATCTCACCCGGGGCGAGGACGTGGACGAGGTGAGACGGGAGATCGAGAGGCTGAAGAGAAAGCTTTGATACGAATAACCATGCCGGCGCCGCACCGGCCCCGCCGGCACGCCAGCCAGGCGCGTTTGCCCCTCCGTCCGCGCCATTGAAAAAATCCGTCCGGCAGTGGTAGAATAACCACAAGTCCGGACGGTATTTTTCTTGAAGGAGATTTACGAAAATGAAGATTGATATTTTAGTATCAATAAATAAAGAGACTTGCCCAAGCAAGCCGGATACCACAGCATCCAGACCCGGTACGAGTCCCCGGATTACGTGATTGAACTGTGAGCAGGAGGCCCCAATCAGGGGCCTCCTGCTCAATTTTAATTGCTTGCACTGTGTTCAAATGGTTCAAAGACAAAGTGTTCTAAATCAGTGATGATTGCTGTTTTGGTATCGTCGATTCCGTAGTTGGTGACGACAAACTCATTGGTTTCGGGGTTGTAGTATTCTTCGGCTGCCGATGCTGCACCCACCAGCATGTCGAAGCCCAATTCGTTTTCATAGTAGTCCCGGCTCGGCGAGCCTTTCATGATCTCGCCGCCCGCATTTTTATAGACATATACCTTCCGCGCGCCGTCTCCGAATTCGTTATTGGTGATAAGCTCCGGCACACCGTCGCCGTCAAGGTCAACACTGTATGCGCCGAAGCTGTATTCATCGCCGAAGACCTCGGCCACGCATCGTTCTTCTCCGTCTATTTCCACCCAGAAATGCCACACTATCGTCCAAGGCGCCACCGCCACCATTGTGACGTGATAATCTTCAAAGCCCAGCACATTATCCATTGGCTTTATGGAGTTCATATCGGCGGAGCCAACATAATGGGAGGCAGCCATAACCATATCAAGAAAATCGTAGAGCTCATCCTGCTCCCGCAGTCGGAACGACATATCGTAGCGGACGCCCTCGTAACTGAAAATCGCCTCGCAGGTGTATTTGTATTTCTCGTCCCACTCGGCAAATTCCTCAATATAGAGATAGACCTCCACGCCGTTATACTCCGCCACCTCGGTGGGTTCTCCCGGCAGGGTAATATCCTCCGGGGCGTTAAAAGCGCAGCTCATGTTAACAGGTTCCCCGTCCAGGTTCGCTGTAAAGGCCAAGGTGTCCCAGCCGGATGTGTCTGATATGTCCGTGTTCTCACGGTGCAAAAGCCGGATGCCGGAGAAGTCCGCTCCCGCGTCTGCCAGATTTTCCACCAGCAACGTCCCGCCGTACAGCTCCGTAAGCTCCTCTATGCTTCCGATAGCTTCCTCTCGAAACGCGCCTGACGGTATATTTTCATGACGCCAGGGCAGGAAAGCAGCACCCAATATGGCCGCCGCGCCCAAAGACGCGGCCATGGCTGTCCAACCTACCCATTTTTTTGCTTTTTTCTGATTCTCATTGGCCGCGCGAATGGCCCAGCCGTCAATATCGCCGATGGCCTCAAGCAGCATCTCAACATTCATGAATGAATCCCTCCTTAATAAGATGCTTTTTTAACTTTTTCCTTGTCCTTTGAAGTAACGACTTCACCTTGCCCTCGCTGAAGCCGTACCGACGGCAAATTTGGTCGATAGGATCTAAATACCAATACCGGCAGACAAAGAGATTTCTCTCATTAGATGGCAGTGCCGCCACGAAGCTGCGGACCGCTTGCCCCAGCTCACCCGCCTCCACCTCGCTTTCCGGATTCTGACTGGAGGGTATACAATCGCCCAGCTCCTCCAGTGCCAGCGCTATCTCACCGCCACCGCGCTTTTGAGCGCGGGTCCTTTGCCACTTCTTGATGGCAAGATAGCGGGTGAGCTTCGCTAAATATGTGGACAGTTCAGCCGGCTTATGAGGAGGCAGACTGTTCCATGCGCCGAGATACACGTCGTTGACGACCTCCTCGGCATCGTCAGGATCGTTCAATACCCGAAAAGCCACGGAATAGCAATATTTTCCGTATTTCGTCTGAGTCTCCCTTATGGCATCATCTGATCTTGACCAGTAAAGGTCTACGATGTCTTTGTCGTTCATTCCATCACCCTTTGCAGTTTAGTCCCGATCGGTCCAACACTTATATACTCCGAAAAAATCGGTCTTGGTAGCAGATATAATCAGACTTTTTTGGCCTTTTAACGAAAGATGGGAGACGGATTAAAATGCGATCGATGGCGTAGGGCGGTTTGGGAAGATTTCCGGGAATTCGGCGGGCCGCCTGGAGAGGCGGCCCCTACGGCGTCTTATACTAATACCCAATTAAAAGGAGACACCGAGCGGCGAGGATTTTTTGCGTCAGGCGAGGAAGAGCGCGCAGGGAATACTGTCGTATTTCCAAGCGGTCTGACGAAGTATGACGCAAAATAGACCGTCGCGAATGTCTTGTTTTAATTGGGTATTAGTCTTAAGAAAGATTTTAGGGAAATCGATGCTTCCGTAGGGGCCGATGACCACATCGGCCCAAACGCCAGGGTATCGTTAATGGCACCTCCGTTTTTTGTTCGAAATTCGATGGCGCGGTGTTTGGGCCGATGTGGTCATCGGCCCCTACAGGGGGGATTTACGGTAATTGGATGGGCCGCCGTGGGCGGCGGCCCGTACGGCGGTGACTGATGGACCGGAAATCAACGGGTACGGTTTCGGGAAATTTGCGAAATACGAATGGGACAATGTGGGGCGGCGAGTGGCAAAAAGGCCGGAGACGCGGGAGCAAAGAAATGGGCGGGATCACTCCCGCCCGTGATTCTTTTCAGTGCGCCGTCCCGTTCTTGGCGCAGGTGTCGCAGCAGCCGTCGCAGTCGGTATCCTTCAATTCCGGGGGGAGTTCCAGGCCCTGGCGCTTGTAGTAATCGGCCAGGCACGCGCGGATGCCCTCCTCGGCCAGCACCGAGCAGTGGAGCTTCTGGGGGGGCAGACCGTCCAGTGCCTCGGCCACGGCCTTGTTGGTGAGCTTCAAAGCCTCCTCAATGCGCTTGCCCTTCACAAGCTCGGTGGACATGGAGCTTGTGGCGATGGCGGCGCCGCAGCCGAAGGTCTTGAAGCTGACCTTCTCGATGATGCCGTTTTCTATCTTCATGTAGATCTTCATGATGTCGCCGCAGACGGGGTTGCCCACCTGTCCGACGGCGTTGGCGTCGGGCAGTTCGCCCACGTTGCGGGGGTTGGTGAAATGGTCCATGACCTTGTCGGAATACATTTTCAGACCTCCTTATGAATTAACCATTTTGTCCAGGCTCTCCCGCGCGGCTTTCAGCTCCGCCTCGGGCAGCTCGACCTTGTATTTTTCGTCCCTGAGGCACTCGTAAAGGGCCTTCAGGGTCACCTTTTTCATGTTGGGGCAGACGAAGGAGCTGCCCACGCCAAAGATTTTTTTGCCCGGCAGCTCCCGCCGCAGACGCTCCACGATCTCGCTCTCCGTGCCGATGAGGATCTCCGGCGCGTCGGTCTTGCGGGCAAAATCGAGGATCTCGGCGGTGGAGCCCACCAGATCTCCGTGCTTTACCACGTCCTCGCCGCACTCCGGATGGACGGCAAACACCGCGTCCGGGTGGGCCTTTTCGGCCGCCAGTACGTCCGCTTCGGTGATCCTGTGGTGGGTGGGGCAGAAGCCGGGGTGGAGCCAGAATTTCTTCTCCGGCACATGCCGGGCCACGAAGGAACCCAGATGCTTATCCGGGACGAA
>CANQSU010000207.1 GCA_947626585.1 uncultured Oscillospiraceae bacterium | reverse complement strand
GCCGCAGCATATCCTCCTGGAGGAAGACGATGCCGTCCTTTACATACTCATATTTAATTCCGCTGCTGTCGGTGATGGTTCCTTTTCCCTCAGCCTGCGCCGCAGCATATGCAGTCTGGAACGCCGTCTCGTCTTTATAGGTGCCCATGTACTGGCCGCCGGCCCAGGAGCCGGCCTGCTGCTGCGTGCCGTTATAGTTCTCCCAGGTGGAGCTGCCGTTGCCGGCGCGGTTGTTGGCGTCGGTCCAGATGCCGCCGGTGTTGTCCACAGGGGTCAGGCCGCTCCCCGACGCCCGGTAGGCATGGGCGAACAGGGGCAGAGGCTTCTGGAAGACATAGTACCGGTTATCGGAGCCGGGAGAGAAGGTCACGGTGGGGTCGCCCCGGGTACGGGAAATGGAATCGGTGGCGTACTCGTCGTACCGGGTCTCGGAATAGTAGTTGGAGATGAACCAGACATAGTCCTGCCCCTCCACCGTGTGGGCGCTGATGTACTCGGGGGAGATGGCGTTGAAGTCCACGCCGGTCTGATTGCCCGCATCGTCCCGGAGGATCAGGTCCTCCTCCAGGCCCACGGCATAGAACAGCCGGAAGGGGGTGGACTGGTAGCAGAAGTTTTTGTACATCGCCTCGTCGACGGTCTTCTCTACCTTTTCCCCGTCCTCTTCGACGGTGATTCGAGAGCCCTGCTGGTGGTCGGAACCCAGGTTCGTCTCATAGGACAGCACGCCGTCCCGGCCCAGGGTGATGGTGGCCAGCTCCGTAGGGATGGCCGCCGCCGGGATGTTCACATACAGGGAACGGTCGTAGCCGGAGTTGGGCGCGATGGCGCCGTCGGTGTCCACAAAGTCGCCGGTGTCCTCCACCCAGACCCGGATATCGGAGAGGCGGTACACGCCGGGGGTACCGGAATAGATATCGTCACCTGTGGGATATTGCTTTCTGCCTGTATCTTCATACGCCTTTTGCCACGCCGCTTCCACATTCGTCGGCACGTCGCCGTAGATGGGGTTGCGCCGCAACATATTGCGGTCTGCCTCGTTGCAGCTGAAACGGTAGACCGTATACTCCGTGTTGCGTATCTGCGCCGGCATGTCCGAGGGCTTTTCGACCTCAGTCTCGGTCACGATGGGCACGTACTGCATGATGGTCTTATAGTCCAGGCGCATGACCCAGCCGTTTGCCCATGCCTCTTCGGCGGTATGACAGCCGGAAGGCAGCTGGCCTGCGGGGTAGAAGTTTTTGCCCTCCTGTACTTTCTCCGTGGCCTCGCCCTTGTACCAGCCGATGGGGATTCCTTTTTCATCGGCGTCATCCGGATAGTTGGTCCGCATCCAAGTGTCGTTCCACTGATAGTCGTATACGCCGGTACGCACAAGGCCGTGCATCTCGCCGAACAGGAGCAGCGCCATGTCGTAAGTAGTGGCCTCCGGGTTGATAATGTCGCCGTTTGTGTGATACGGCGTCGCGGTGATCGACTGGCTCTTGATCTCCATGTATTCGCCGATGGGGTCCTGATAGGTGATGGAGTCGCCCACGCCGGCGTCGTTGTCGCCGGACACGGGCACGAACACCTTGCCCAGGATGAGGGCGAGGATCTCGTCGAAGATGCCCTCCAATTTGGCGGAGTCCACGTCGTAGAACATGTCGTTGTAGGCGATGTTGTTTATGACGTCGGATTGTTTGACGTTGATCGTCTCGGTTTCTCCCTTGGAGTTGACAGTCGTGTAGTTGGTGCCTTCCTCAGGTATGGGATCAATGATGACGCAGACCTGATCTTGTTGTAAAATGTAATCCGCCGCAGTATATGCGGTCTTGCCTTCTTTAAATCTCTGCCATTCCTCTTTAAGACCGTTGTATGTGTTCCCTCCATTAATGAGCAGGGATTCACCGCTCACCAGGCTTGCGACTGTCGGACCCGCTGCTTCTCCAAACTGTATTTTAAGCGCCGCGTCCAGATCGTCCTCATTGCAGACCGTCCCGTACCAGTTCTCTATATTATCAAGAGAGTGGTTCTGCGGGTCAAGGGTGGGGAACAGGCGCAGCTGGCCCCAGAGGGGCACGTGGTCGGTGTCCACGTTCATGGTGTAGGTGGAGAGGCCCGTGTCGCTCTTGTTTGTGGCGTCGTTTTCCGTCCAACCCTGCTCATAGTGCTTCTGAACGACCGTATTCATATAGGAGGCTGTGAGGAGCACCTCCAATACGGCGCTGGACGTGCCGAACACGTTGTTGTCGCTGTTGAAAAACACGCCGGCGTGATTCCGGGCGGGCTGGGTGGAGAGGGTGCCGTCCTGATAATAGTCCGCGCCGCTGTTGTATATACCCGGCAAGCCGGTGTATTCCACCCCGCCGTCACTACTGAGCGTGTCTGCGCCCGGAAGCCAGACCTTATACCACTCGTCGCCCTCGTTTCCGTTCAGAGCGTCATCCGGGTTCTTTAAGTTTTCACTGTCGTCGTCCATCACCTGGGCAAGGCTGTGCTTTATGTCCTCCTGACGTCCGCCGAACTGATAGAGTGCATCCCCTGGGCCGGGAGTCGGTACGGCCCACCAAAGCTCGCCTACGTACCAATCTTCATTAAATTCGGCTTTTCCCTGATTATCATACGTGCGGTACTTGGCAGGGTCGTCCCATGGTAAGAATCGTTCCTGTTTGGGGTCTGGGTCTTTGTCCTCTTGGTCTATCATCTGGCTGAAGCGGGCAGCCCACTTTCTGACGGACGCTTTCTCCTCATCGGAGTCGCGCATCTCGTTAAAGGCGAAGTTGGCGCCGCCGTCGGACATGATGATAGCCGCGGGAATACGGGCCACGGTGGACTCTATGCCGTTTGAGAGCGTCTCGGTGTAGGTGGTAGCCTGTGTGTCCGCCAGCTGCTTATAGGCAAGATAGATGCCGCCCTGGGTGTTGGTGAAGTAGCCCACATAGTCGTCGGCTTTCAGTTCCTTTGTTTCTTTCACAGCTTCAATGAGCAGATCTTTCCCCGCGCCATAACTATCGGCATTGTTGCCTATGCAGGCGCTGTTTATGTTTTTGCTCTGCTTCTTGATATCGTCGCTCGCCTCGGTCGTGGGGTCGGCCACGCCGGGGAATGCCTTTACGCCGTCGCTGTGGACATTGTTGCTGACGGTTCTGTTGAGCCTTGTCCAAATGTCGCCGCTCACAGTCGAGCCGTCGCCGTCCTCGTCGAGAACGCCGGTGTAGTTGTTGCCCTCGGCGTTTACCACCACGGTGTAGCAGGTGTCGCGGTTGTTGATCCAGTACCAGCCAGCTTTGGAGTGATCGCCGCCGACCTCGTCTCTCCACACCAGGTCGCTGGGGTGGTACAGGGTCTCCATGCCGCCCACGGAGAGATAGGGGTCGAGAGTGCCATCATTGTCCTTGTCCACGCGCTTGTAGTGACCCAGGGGCATCAGCACCGTGGCGTTGGCGCCGTAGGCGCACACCGCCACGCGGTTCTGCGGGTTCTGGGCCATGAGGCCGTCGATGGTGTTGTTGATGGCGTTGAGGGTCGCCTGGATACGGGAGTTTTTGATGCGGTCGGCCATGGGTACGCCCGCGGCTGGCCAAGCGGCCTCGCCGGTCAGCGTTTTTCCGTTCTCGTCCTTGTCGTTTCCCGTATTATGGGGCACATAGATGTTCAAGCCCGTGTCGATGCCATACCGCGTATCCTGCCCCATGGAGCCGGACATGTCGAAGACGATGACCAGATCCACCGGGCTGGGCGGATACTCGTTGACCACCTGGGAGCTGGCCATGGCGCTAAAGACGTGGGCAAAGTCAGCGTTGAACAGCACGTCGCCAACATAACCGTCGGTAGCCATGTCCAGGGTGATGGTGTTGGCGCCATCAAAGTGTTTGTCAGTCGAACGGGCACTGTCCCCAAAGGCGAAGACCGACTTGTCCGTCCAGACCCGGCCGGCGTACCGGGAACCGTTGGCCTCGGTGAGTAGGCGGTTTAAGTAATCGTCCATGGTGTCCGGGTCGGCCACGCGGCTGTTTTCCACGATGTGCTCCGTCTCCCCTGCCGCAGCGGCATAGGCCTGCCGTACTTGGACGCCGCTCAACATCGAGGTGGCCATGCACAGGCAGAGCAGCGCAGCTGTCAGCCTGCGCGAAATTCCGTTGGCTTTCGTTTCCCTCATCCGTTTTCCCTCCTGGAAAAGAAATCGACCGGATCGTCTTGCCGTTCCATTCGATATTTCGGGCGTTTCGTCTGCGTTTAAGATGCGCGGCTTCTTCATCTTCCGTTCCCTTCCGGCAAGCTCCGTGTTATGTTCCCCTTCGGCGCGGTATAGATTCCCAAAACAGCGGGAAAAATATCTATAGCGCCTACGGCGGCTCAGTCGCAGAGTTCGTCACTCTGCGCTTTGCCGGATGGGCGAAACAGTCGCAGAGTTCGTCACTCTGCGCTCACATTATTCTAAAAATACACGAGTCATTATAGCACCGACACAACTCAAATTCAATAGTTGCGCGGAAAAAATTTTGAAAAAAATGTAGCGTTACAATAGATGTGAGACCGAATAGCTAGAAAAAGGCGATTGAGTTTGTTAGAATAAAGTCACCACA
>CANQSU010000206.1 GCA_947626585.1 uncultured Oscillospiraceae bacterium | reverse complement strand
CCGCCTTGGGAATACATACAGTATTCCCTGCGGCGTCTTCCTTGCCTGACACGAAAAATCCTCGCCGCTCGGTGTCTTCTTTTAAATAATTATTAGTATTACTGATCCCGTTTGGACGCCGTCGGTTGCGCAAAATGCCGCGTCGGTATACATTACCTGTCATGGGTGGAGCTTTTGAGGTTTTCAAAAATCACGGTCCCCCACAAAACAGCAAGACCGATAATACTGATTGCTAACCTGAGGGAATCATTTTTTAAAATACCGCTCTTAGGCAATCTGGGGAATACAGTACATCCGATCAGAATACTCAACGCAAAGGTCAATATTTCTAAAAATAGAATGACGCCTCTGCGTTTGCTCCGCTGATTCCCTTCCCCTTTTTTACTTTTCATATCCATCTTTTATTCCTCTTGCCTGTTGGGCTGTGCTGAGATAATCCCACAGCTCGCTTGATGCCTGTCGGGCGGGTTTTATTTCTCCGTCCTTCTCCTATACCCCGCCACGGAGAGCGGAATGGTGGCCGCGCACAGGGCGGCGGCCAGAAGGGGGTAGACGGGGGCGGGGATGCGGGAAGTGACCTTCAGAAGCGTGTAAAAGCCGTCCCCGTCGCCTATGGACGCGCCGACAATGGCGCCGAAGAAGGCCACCACGGCCACGGTCACGATCCGGCCCTTGGCAAAGCCGAAGCGAAAATTCACCGGGACGATCACCGCCTGCACCACCAGGGCCACGGCGGCGAACACGCATATCATCGCCAGGAAACCCTCCTCCAGGTCGGACACGCCCACCGCCGCCCAGAGGGCCTGGCTCGCCACGGAGAGCGCCAGCGCGGCGGCGATCCCCAGCCAGCCCATGATGTATTTCACGGTGACGAGCTGACGGCGGGAGTAGGGGAGCATCAGCGCCAGGCTGTCCCACTTGCTCTGCTCGTCAATGCTCATCAGGGAAACGCTGGGGAGCATGGTGGCGTAGATGAAGGTGAAGGGTACGAACAGTCCGCCGGGTATCGCGCTGAACAGGACCATCACCAGGACAAGAAGCTTAAACTGTGTGAAAAGTACATAGAAATCCTTCCTGATAAGCGCCTTCATTCCTTATCCCCCCTCGCGAAAAATACGATGATGTCCTCAAGCGTGGGCTTCTCCATGGGGATGCCGGGGTTTACAAGCCGCCGCTCCACCAGGGCCTCCACGCTGTATTTTCCCCGGCGCACGCCCTTTACCGCCGCCTTTGGGACTGCCTCAAGCTCCGAGGGCGTCACATGGGCCATGGCGTATTCCTCCAGAAGCCGGTCCTTCTCCTCGAATAAGAGCAGCTCTCCCTTGTGCAGAAAGGCGATGTAGTCGCACAGCTTCTCCAGGTCGCTGACGATGTGGGAGCTGATCAGCACCGACCGGTCCTCTCGGCGGGTGAAGTCCTCCAGTATGTCCAGGATCTCGTCCCTCACCATGGGATCGAGCCCGCCGGTGGGTTCGTCCAGCACCAGGAGCCTGGCGTCGTGGCTGAGGGCGCAGGCCAGGGCCAGCTTCATGCGCATACCCCGGGAGAAGTCCTGGATACGCTTCTTCTCCGGAAGGTCCAGACACTTCAGATAGCCGTCGTAGACGGTCTGATCCCACCGAGAGTAGGTGTCGGCCATGATCCGGCCCAGGTGTCTGGCGTTCAGGGACGCGGGGAAGTGGGCCTCGTCCAGCACCACGCCGATGTCGTCCTTGGTATTCGTAAATTCCGGGGCCGTCACGTCGGCGCCCAGCACCCGGGCCTCGCCGGAGCTGGCCCTGGACGCGCCCATGATGAGGCGGATGAGGGTGGATTTGCCGGCGCCGTTCTCGCCCACCAGGCCCAGGATCGCCCCCTCGGGCAGGGTGAATTTGATGTTGCTGAGCGTAAAGCCGGGATAGCTTTTGCTCAGATCGCGAACCTCTATGGCGTTCATATGTCCTCCTCGCTGAGTGTTCTCAGCATTTTTTCAAGCTCCTCCGGCGTCACGCCGCAGGAGCGGCCCAGTTCAAGGGCCCGACGCAGATGCTCCTCGATCTCCGCCAGCCGCCGTTCCCTTAGAAGGGCGGCGCTGGCGCCGGCCACGAAGGAGCCCTTGCCGGGGACGGTCTCGATGTACCCCTCCCGCTCCAGATCCTCAAAGGCGCGTTTCGTGGTGATGACGGAGATGCGGAGGTCCTTGGCAAGCCCCCGTATGGACGGCAGGGCCGCCCCCGGGCTGAGTTCCCCGGAGATGATGGCCCCCCGTATGGCCTCGCCCACCTGCTCATATATTGGCCGTGGGTCGGAATTGGATATGATGATGTTCATGGATGTTCCTCACAGTCGACTGTATATATACAGTATACACAGTATATACGGATTGTCAAGAGGAAAAATCAAATTTATGAAAAAATCTGAACGGGGACGCTTCGACCGTGAGCGGTACGGAGCTTGACCTTTTGGGGGGCGGGTTGTATAATTGGGATAATATTTCTTTCAAGGAGGCAGACAGATGCTTGACAATAACCTGAAATTCAAGGACATGCCCTATAAGCGGCCGGCGCTTGAGGAGATGAAAGCCCTCTACGCGGACCTCATTCGCCGCCTGAGGGAGGCGAAAACCTACGAGGAGGCCCGGGAGGTGTTTCTTGACTCCGAGCGGGAGGACGGGCGCGTCGGCGCACAGTCGGTGCTGGCCATGATCCGCCACGACATCGACACGCGGGACAAATTCTACGACGGGGAGGTGAGCTTCTGGGACGCCGCCGGCCCGGAGCTTAACGAGTTCGGGCAGGAGTGGAACAAGGCCATGCTGGAAAGCCCCTTCCGGCCCCAATTCGAGGCGGAGTATGGCAAGCTCATGTTCATGAATACGGAGATCTCCCTTCGCACCTTCAGCCCCAAAAACATCCCCCTGATGCAGAAGGAGAACAAGCTGACCACGGAGTATTGCAAGCTCCTCGCCTCCGCGCAGATCGAGTTTGAGGGCGGGACCTACACCCACTCCCAGATGACGCCCTTCAAGGTCGACCCCGACGACAAGCGCCGGTTAGCCGCCTGGAAGGCCCAGGGGCGGTGGTTCAAGGACCACCAGGCGGAGCTGGACCGCATTTACGACGAGCTGGTGAAGCTCCGCGACGAGATGGGCCGCAATCTGGGCTACGAAAACTACATCCCCCTGGGCTACGACCGGATGGGGCGCAACTGCTACGGCAAGGAGGACGTGGAGCGGTTCCGCGCCGCCGTTCAGAAGTACCTTGTCCCCGTGGCGGACGCGATCTACCGCCGTCAGGCGGCGAGACTGGGGGTGGGATACCCCCTGAGCTTTGCCGACGAGGCCCTCTCCTTCCGTTCCGGCAATCCGAAGCCCCGGGGTACCGCCGAGGACATCCTGGCCGCGGGCAGGAAATTCTACTCCGAGCTGTCCCCGGAGACGAAGGAATTCTTCGACACCATGCTGGACCGGGAGCTTCTGGATGTGCTGAGTACCGAGGGCAAGGCCGGAGGCGGCTACTGCACGGGTATGGGAGAATACAAGGTTCCCTTCATCTTCGCCAATTTCAACGGCACCATCGGCGACGTCACCGTCGTCACCCACGAGGCCGGTCACGCCTTCGCCTACTGGATGAACCGCGACAGAGTGCCCGCAAGCTATGCCTGGCCCGGAATGGAGGCGTGCGAGGTCCACTCCATGTCCATGGAGTTCATGGCATGGCCCTGGGCGGAGGACTTCTTCGGGGACGGCGCCCGGAAATTCCGCTACAGCCACCTCGCGGAGGCCATCACCTTTATCCCCTACGGCACGCTGGTGGATCACTTCCAGCACGAGGTCTACGAGCATCCGGAGATGACCCCGGCGGAGCGTCACGCGACCTGGAAGCGGCTTCTGGGCGTCTATCAGCCCTGGCTGAGGCTCGACGGAGACATCCCCTTCTACGCCGAGGGCGAGGGCTGGCAGCGGCAGAGCCACATCTATGAAAGCCCCTTCTACTACATCGACTACTGCCTTGCGCAGACGGTGTCGCTGGAGTTCTGGGCGCTTTTGCAGGAGGACCAGAAGAACGCCTGGGAGCGCTACATGGCCTATACCCGCCAGGGCGGAAGCCGGGTCTTTACCGAGCTTCTGTCCAACGCAGGCCTTGAGAGCCCCTTTGACGGGAATACCCTCAAAAACGTCTGCGAAAAGGCCGCCAGGTGGCTGGAGGAGTACGACCTGACGGGGATAGAATAAAGGAAAAAAAGTCGGGGGCCCGGGAGTGCTTGTGCAAACCGGGCCCCTGACTTGTTTTTTAAATCTAATGCCGATTTTAAAATATATATATTTCAGACTGTAGACAAAGCCTCTCAGAGTTTCGCGCCCGCGGGCGCGAAAAAATAAATGCAAATTTTTTCCGTTGGCAAAGGCTTTGCCTTTGTCAACGGGTTAACCTCCCCTTCATAAGGGGAGGTGGCCCCGCGGGGCCGGTAGGGTCGAGGGTGAAGGGTTTTGCCGGTGCCTGAATTCGCGGTAATCGGAACTCTCGACCCCCTCAGTCACGGCTGCGCCGTGACAGCTCCCCTTACGAAGGGGAGCTTAGTGCGAGGGTAAGGGTCCTTGCCCGC
>CANQSU010000205.1 GCA_947626585.1 uncultured Oscillospiraceae bacterium | reverse complement strand
TAGACGATGGTCTTCCAGCCGATGGAGCCCACGCGCTTGATGTCGCCCAGGCTCACCACGCCGCTGACGATGCTGGTGAGCACCACGGGCACCACCAGGAACTTCAGCAGGTTGATGTAGATATCGCCGAAGGGCTTTAAGTACGCGGTGGTGAACGCGCCGCCGTCCTCCATGCCGTACATGCATGCCAGGCCGGCGACGATGCCCAGGATCATGCCGATAAAGATCCATGCGGGCAGCTTGAGTTTTTTCATAGCGAACCACTCCTTCTTCATTTTTAGATGGCTAGATTATAACAGAACCTTATGACAATGTAAAGTAAAAAATAATAACATTTTGGTCCTTTTGCTGAAAAAACGGGGCCGGATTTCAATAAATTTGCTCATATCCGGCCCCGCAGACCGGAAACGCCCCTCCCGGTGACGGGAGGGGCGCAAAAATCGCGGGAACTAGGGGGCTGTTATCTCGGCGTCCGGGTCCAGCGCCGGGACGAGCTGCTCGGCGTGGTAACACAGGGCGAACAGCAGGTAAAACGGGTAGGGGAAGCCCGGCGATTCCGCCTGCAGAAGCAGCATCGTGGAGAAAAAGCCCGC
The DNA here is from genome assembly GCA_947626585.1 of uncultured Oscillospiraceae bacterium. Taxonomy (GTDB): domain Bacteria; phylum Bacillota; class Clostridia; order Oscillospirales; family Oscillospiraceae; genus RUG626. The sequence continues at coordinate 4,040 of CANQSU010000205.1, read as the reverse complement.
GGCCAGTATGTACCCGCCGAACGTTTCTCTCGTGCGCATCAGCGGCTTTACCAGCAGTCCCAGCGCCGCCAGATACACGGCAAAGCCCGCCACGCCCGTCTCGAACAGGCTCTCCAGGAGCACGTTATGACAGTGATTGGCGCCCACCATAGCGTGCATCGTCTCGCTGGTATAAATGCCGTTTCCCAGCCAGGGCCTGGCCCGGATATACTGCAGACACGCCGCCCAAAGGGGCGTGCGGCGAGACAGCGTCACATCCTTGTGGAGGACGTTTTCAATGATAAAGGCGAACTGCTCCGTCGCCCGGAACACCACGATCAGCAGGAATACAGCGGCCAGTACACCGTAATAGACGCCGATGTTGCACGCACGCCGGCAGTGTTTCAATTGCCAGACAAAAAGCAGCGCAATGAACGCGCTGGCCGCCACCACGGAGGACGCGGACCATGTGATATAGATAGAGGCTGAAAGGATCACCAGCAGAGCGAGTTGCGCGGCGAAGGGCCAGCGCCGGTTCCAGGCGTACAGCATGGCCACCGGAAGAAAAGGGATGATGAAAAAACCATGCTTGTTGTCCAGACCCATGAAATAGTAATCTATCTCGCCGGGGTAGAGATCGTGGCCGCTTTTCACCAGCAGTACCGTCGCAAGGTTGACGAGACACAACGCCCCCAGCCAGAGAAACAGCGCCTTCACCATCGCACGGGGCGCCCTGTCCCCCTGGTCCGCGGCGATGTCCGCCAGCAGGCACAGCGCGCCGATGCTGGCCGCGTTATTGGCCCAGTCGTATACGCCGTAGTCGCTGTGATTGATAAGGGTGCTCGCCAGCGCCAGGCACTGATACGCCGCCAGCACCGCCGTCAGCGGGGACAGGCGGGGCTTTGCCAAAAACAGCAGCCCGATCAGGAGCATGGACAGCGCCTTCCATATCGCATACGCCTGGTTGATCCGAGCCCCCAGTACGCCCTCCATGGAAAAAAAGCTGGGCGGCCGGAAAAAGGGCGCCAGGACGAATATCATAAACAGCGTGCTGCACAGCGCTCTCACGCGCGCATCGCGCATTTTTTCCATCATGCGGACTCCCTCCTTCCTCTCAGCTGCCGGACGGCGCCTCCGGCTCCAGCGCGGCGGTGACCTTCTCCGCATGATAGCACATCAGCAGCAGCGTATAAAACGGCAGCGGCCAGGCCAGCGCCTCCACCTCCAGCACCAGCAGAAAGACGAACAACCCCGCCGCGAGGATGTAGCCGCCGGCGCTCGCCCGGCAGCGCAGCAGCGGTCTTACAGGCATCGCCAGCGCCGCCAGGAACAGGGCCGACCCCACCAGTCCCGTGTCGAACATGTTCTGCAGGAACATGTTATGGCAGGTGATCTGTCCCACCAGAGCCTCCATCTGCTCATAGGAGCACAGCCCGTTGCCGAATACAGGCTTGTCCAGCAGATAGGGGATGACGGCCTGCCACAGGGGCACGCGGGCGCTGAGCGACCCGCTCTTGTGGAATAGCGTCTGGAGCACCGGGGCGAACCGCTCGCTCACCCGGAACACCACCAGCAGCAGGAACATGGCCGCGATCACCGCGTAATAGGTGGCGATGTTGAACAGACGCCAGCTCCCCCTGACCCGATACAGCAGAAACAGGATCACGAACGCCGTCATCGACACCACCCCGGACACAGACCAGGTCAGGTAGACGGCCGCCGTGGATACCGCCAGTACGAAAAGCTGGACCAGCAGCGGCCGGCGGGTGTTCCACATATCCAGCGCCGCCGCCGTCATCAGCGGGATCAGGAAGAAGGAGTGGGAATTGTCCCGGCCCAGGAAGTAGTGCTCCAGAGCGCCTATATTATTCGGCATCCCGCCGGGGAAGGCCAGCACGGTCACCAGATTGATGGCGCCGAACAGTCCGAGACACCCAAACAGCCCCCGGACCAGCGCTTTGGGGCTGACGTCGATGCACTGCTCCACGAACAGGCACAGCGCCCCGATCCCGACAGTCGTGTACAGCCACGAAAACAGACTGGAGCCGGTGTGGTTGAGCAGTATGGGGATCGGCACCACCGCCTGATACAGGCACAGCAGCACAGTCACCGGCGACAGCTTTGGCTTTGCCAGAAAAAAGGCCGCCACAAACAGCGTCACGACGATCCGCCAGTACATGAAGGCCGCATCCGTCCACGCCGCCACCATCATCAGGCCCTGGGGCTTCACGAAGGGCGCGGCCATAAACGCCACGATCAGCCAATTGCCGAGCATCCTCTCCCGCAGGCCGTTTATCTTTTCCCTCATATCGTTTCCTCCGTCTCAAACGCGCCGTCACCCGGACCGCTCCCAGCGGGCGATGGCCTGTTTTATCGCCTGCGCGATGACAGGCTGGGCGGCGGCATAGCCGTCGTCGTTGGGGTGCAGCCCGTCGTCGGCGTAGCCGTGGGCGAGCCGTCCATCCTCCCCCGCCAGGGCCGTATACACATCCGCCCAGGCGTATCCGTTCTCCCCGGCCAGCTCCTCCAGCCGGGCGTTCACCGCCCGAATGATGCCGGTGAAGGTCAGGGAGTCGAACTCCTCCACCGGATAAACGGACTGGACGATGATCTGGGCGTCGGGCAGCGCTTCCCGGATGCGGGATACGATGGCAAGCAGGTTCTCCACGACGGTGTTGCCGTCCACGCCCGTGAAGATGTCATTGATCCCCCCGTGGACGACGACCACCTCCGGCTCCAGGGCGCACACGTCCGCCTCCACCCGCTCCAGCATACCGCCGGTGGTGTCCCCGGAGATGCCCCGGTTGACCGTACGCAGCCCCGGATAGAACCGCTCCAGATCGCAGAATTCCGTGATGCTGTCGCCCAAAAAGACCACCGTGCCGTCCCAGTCCGTCCAGTCGGACACAGCCGGCGGCTCGTCCCGGCGCAGCATGGCGCTGCCGCCGTAGAGCATCAGGGCAGCTGCCGCCAGAGCGCCCAGCAGGGCCAGGCCCCGTCTTGGCCGCGCCACGGCTCAAATACGGGCCACGCCGGTGTCCCTGGCGGCCTGCTCCACCGCCGCGGACACCGCCGGGCACACCCGCGTATCGAAAGCCGCGGGGATGATGTTCTCCGCCGACAGCTCCTCATCGGAGATGAGACCAGCCAGCGCCTTCGCCGCCGCCAGCTTCATCCCGTCGTTGATGTCGCTGGCACGGGCGTCCAGCGCCCCCCGGAAGATGCCCGGAAAGGCCAGCACGTTGTTGATCTGGTTGGGGTAGTCGCTGCGGCCCGTGGCCACCACCGCCGCGCCGCCGGCCTTGGCCTCGTCGGGGAATATCTCCGGGGTGGGGTTGGCGCAGGCGAACACGATGGCGTCCTTATTCATGGTCCGCACCATATCCGCCGTGAGCAGGCCCGGCGCGGACACGCCGATGAATACGTCCGCCCCGGCCAGCACCTCCGCCAGAGAGCCGGTCCGCCCCGCCGGATTGGTGACGGCGGCCATCTCCTCCTTGATCCAGTTCAGGCCCTCCCGGCCGGCGTAGATCGCGCCGCGCCGGTCGCACAGCGTCACGTCCGCCGCCCCGGCCGTCAGCAGCAGCTTTGTGATAGATATGGCCGCCGCGCCCGCGCCGCTGACCACGACGCGCACCTCCGGCAGCTTTTTGCCCACCACCTTCAGGGCGTTGGTCAGCCCCGCCAGGGTGATGACGGCGGTGCCGTGCTGATCGTCGTGGAAGATGGGGATGTCGCAGCGCTCCTTGAGCATCCGCTCGATCTGGAAGCACCGGGGCGCGGAGATGTCCTCCAGATTGACGCCCCCGAAGGAGCCGGCCAGCAGCGCCACGGTGTTCACGATCTCGTCCACATCATGGCTTCGCACGCACAGAGGGATGGCGTCCACCCCGCCGAACGCCTTGAACAGCACGCACTTGCCCTCCATCACCGGCATGCCCGCCTCGGGGCCGATGTCCCCCAGGCCCAGCACGGCGGTGCCGTCGGTGACCACCGCCACGGTGTTCCAGCGGCGGGTCAGCTCATAGCTTTTGGCCGGGTCCCTCTGTATCTCCAGACAG
>CANQSU010000204.1 GCA_947626585.1 uncultured Oscillospiraceae bacterium | reverse complement strand
TTGTCAAGCCGTTTGACGAAGTATGGCGCAAAAAAGACCGCCGGGAATGTCTTGTTTTAATTGGGTATTAGTATTAGTATGAAACAGGGCGGGAAACTATCTCCCGCCCTGTCTGTCAATTTTGGGTTTCCGCCGGTTTCCTCAGCTCCCGGTAGACCTCCTCGCCGTTGGCCCAGCTTTTGAGATTGAAAAGCCTTTCCCCGCCGTCGCCGTGTTCCGGATCGGCGAACAGGTCCAGAAGCCTCCGGCAGGGCAGGTCCGGGCACTGGCCGCAGTGGTCTAAGCCCCGCTCCATACAGCACCTGGCCTTGTCGCACACTCCCCAGAACATCTCCCCGGCGCAGGCCCTGCACCCCGGGCAGCCGGTCCGTTCCCGCCATTCGCACACGCCGCAGTAGGTGCCGCAATATGCCGTCATGTTTTTTTCCATTGTTCGATCCCTCCTTTTTTTGTCCAAGTATATAACACGAAACATGACAACCGCGTGTCATGTTTCATAGAGCTTTTTCATTTTTTCGATTTCTTTTTTCATCCGCTCCACCATCTCGGGAGGGGAGAGGACCCGGACCTTGTCCCCGAAGCCCAGGAGCCACCGCGCGGCCCGGCCGGCGGTGGTGAAGCCCCAGCGGGTCCAGAGCTTGCCGTCGGGCAGGACGGTGAAGGAGGCGGGGCCGTATTCCTCCACGAGCCGGTATTTCTCGCTGGGCTCGTAGACCGCCTCCACCATGTAGTCGTCGGTCATGTGGGAGCCGAGGCGCGTCTTTTCCTCCGGGACGGGGCGGGGGGTGAAGGTCTCGTCCAAAACACGCAGGTCCCACAGGCGGCGCAGCTTAAAAAGGCGAAAATCCTCCCGCTCCCGGCTCCAGCCGAACACGTACCAGTCCGACCAGTGGAAGACCACCGAATACGGCTCCAGGACTTTATCCGCCTCGCCCTTTTCGTAGAAGTAGCGGAAGGAGATCCGCCGGGTCCCGTCGATGGCCGCCCTGATGGCCTCGATTTTCGCCGCCAGGTCGTCCTTATAGAAGGAGGACAGGTCAATGCGCATGGTCTGGGAGGTCACGGCGGCGTCCCCGCCCAGCTTCTCCGCCGCGCGTCTCCCCGAACCGTCCCGGGACACGCTGTCCACCGATTGGAGCCCGGCGAGGATGGCCGCCAGCTCGTCTCTTGTGAAAACCGTGGTGTCCAGGGCGAAGCCATCCATGAGCCAAATGCCCCCGCCGGCGCCCTGGGCGGTGACGACGGGGATGCCGGCACGGCAGATGTCCTCGATGTCCCGGGCGATGGTGCGGCGGGAGACCTCGAATTTCTCCGCCAAAAAGGGCGCGGTGACGCGCCCCTTCTGCTGTAAAACCGTGACGATCCCTAAAAGCCGGTCGATCTTCATCTCACCACCCGGCGTTCTCGTCGGACGCGATGTAAAAGACCCCCAGTGTCCCCGGCCCGCAGTGGATGGTGACCACGCTCCCGGCGCGGGTGACATGGACGTTTTTGAAGCGGCCCAGAGCCCGCACCCTGCCCGCGATCTCGTCGATGATCTCCTGGGGGAGACGGCCCGTGTGGGAGATAAACACGTGGTCCGGATCGGCGTTTTTCAGAAGCGGCTCCAGATCCTCGTAATATTTGCGGATCACGTCGGGCTGGCGGCCCCGGTATTTCTTTGCCACGCCGAGACCCCCGTCCCTGACGAGGATCTTGGGCTTGAGCTTCAAAGCCCCGCCCACCAGCGCCGTGGCGGCGGAGCAGCGGCCTCCCCGGTGGATGTAGGTCAGCGTCTCAATGACCGAGGTCGTGCGGACCTTGGGGATGAAGGAGTTTACATAATTCTCGACCTTCCTTAAATCGGTCTCGCCGGCCCCGATCATTTCCGCGGCCTTGAGGATGAGAAGCCCGATGCCCGTGCAGAGGTTCCGGGAGTCAATGACGGCCACATGGTCCGACCAGTTGAGATTTTCCGCCGCGATGCGGAAGGTGCCGCAGGAGGCGGACAGGGAGGAGGAGATGCCGAAAAAGATCACGTCCTCGCCCCGCTCCACAGCCTCGCGCAGGGCGTTTTCCGCGTCCCCCACGGAGAAAGCGGCGGTGACGGGGGTGGCGTTGTGTTCATCCGACCAGGCGTACAGCTCGTCGGGGGTTATGTTCTGCCAGTCGATGTAGGTCCGATCCCCCATGTTGACATAGAGGGGGATGATCCTGATGTTGTATTTTTTCCACAGCTCCGGCGTCAGGTCGTTGGTGCTGTCGGCATAGATCCTGATCATATCGTCTGTCCCTCATTCAAACATTTCTCTCGGGACGGGCAGGGTGTAGTCCTCGCCGTCCAGTACAAAGCTTATCATGAAGTTGTCGGCGTCAAAACGCACGTTTTCCGCGTTTGACAGGTGTACAAGCTCCCGGTACAGCTCCTTCTGCCGGTCCGTGTAGGAGCCGGGGTCGTCGGAGATGAGCAGGACATCGCCGAAAAGGGCGTTGACGCGGGCAAGGAGCAGCTTCTGGTCGTCCCGAAGCTCGATGTTCTCGTCCCGGAGGAAGAACACGTCCGGGTCGTTCAAATGTGCCCGGCCGCACAGCTCCCGACGGAAGAGAGTGTTGAGGATGGCCTGCCTGGTGCTGACCCGCTCCCGGTGGCACAGGCGCATGAAGGGCCTGTCGTCCCAGGAGAGGCAGACGTCGCAGCTTATCCGGCAGTATTCCACTCTGCCGAAGGCGGGCATCACGGGCACGCCGCAGCCGAGGATCGGGGTGTCGCCGCAGACCTCCCGCAAAAAGTCCATGGCCCTGATCATCCGGCCCGCCCTTGTCTCGGAGCGAGTGCCGAAGGGCGCCGCCCCGTAGAGGAAATCGAGCTTGAGAAGGTCGAAGCCCCACTCGTTTATGACCCGGTCAAAGACGCGGCGGAGATGATCGACGACCTCCGGGTTGTCGATATCCAGGGACACGAACCCGCCCCAGTTGGAGCCCAGGGACCAGGGCTCGCCGTCCACCCGCAAAAGCCAGTCGGGGTGCTGTCTGGCCAGGTCGGAATCAATAAGCGTCACGAAGGGCGCCAGCCACAGCCCGGCCTTGAACCCGGCGGCGTGGATCTCGTCCACCATGGCCTTCATGCCGGAGGGGAATTTGGCGCTGTCACAGGAAAGCCAGTCGCCGACCGCCGGCTCCCAGCCGTCGTCTATCTGAAAGAGGTCGCCGGGGGAGAGAAGCTCCTTACAGCCCGTGAGATCGGTCCGTATGGTCTCCTCGGTGATATTGGCGAAGCGGTTATACCAGCTGGTGTAGCCCCGGAGGGGTCCGGCCGGCGGGGCCTTCACGCCCATGGCGTCAAACCAGGCGTCAAAGACCTGGTCCTCGCCGCCCCGTCCGGCGTACAGGTCAAAGAGCGGATACTCCCCGCCGCATTTAATCCCCCCGCAGTCACGCTCAAGATAGAGTATCGCCAGCTCGGCGTCATAGGTGAACATGGTGTAGCCCGGTTTCTCGTCCAGGGAGGCCAGGAGCCGGAAATCTCCGCGCCGCCTTATATAGCACCAGGAAAAGCCGTGGGTGACCCCGTCCCGGCAGGGGTAGCGGACAAAGTGATAGTCCCCGTACCGGTCGAAGCCGTACTTTTTTACGGTGGCCGAAGGCACCCGCCGGAGATCCCAGATCCGGTCATGGACGCCGTACTCGGGACAGGAGGTCCAGGTCTGGTAGCCGTTCATGAAGATCCGGTCGTTTTCCAGCGCGGCGAGGGGGAGGCGCGCGGTGACGGAGGAAATGACGCCCTCGGGAAGCTCGGCGGCGATGTGAAGGGCGCTGTTCCAGTCAAAGCGCTCCAGCCCGGTGAGGACCTTCCGGCCGTCGGCGGTGTCGATCTCAGCCTTCCAGGTTATCCTCATTATTTCACATCCTTTATACTTTTCAGCGTTTCCGAGATCTCTGCCACGCGCTTGTCCGTCAGGGTGAACTTCTTGACAAAGAAGATAAACGCCGCCACTAACCCCAGAATGGGCAGGATGGTCATCAGGAGCCGGAGGCCCATGATAGTCTGGGCCGACTGGACGGCAACCACCGTCTCCTCCGTGTCGTTGTTGCCCGCCAATCCGATGAGATCAAGACCTATGCCGGTGATGAACACGGCGATCCCGGAGGCGGCCTTGACCACGAAGGTCTGCATGGAGAAAATGACGGACTCCTCCCGCTTGCCGGTCTTAAGCTCCCCGTAGTCCACGGAGGAGGACAGGAACACGGTGGTCAGCACGGTGAGGATCCCGTTGGAGGCAAAGACTAGCGCGCCGCAAACGCAGATGAGGATCATGTTGTCGGCAAAGCCCGCGAAGCACACGGCCAGAATGAGGGCGTAGCCCAGTATGGCGGCGCACAGGACGGCCTTGAAGATCTGCGTGTTGCCGAATTTTTTTCGCAGCAGCGGGTAGACAACCATCATGCCCAGGATCTGGAACACGCCTCCCACCAGGGTGAACATGGTGTAGCTGTCCTGCCAGTCCGTGCCGCCGATGTCGTATTTGAAGAAGTAGATGACGAGATTGGAGGTGATGTAGAGAGCGGCGTTGATGAGGAGGATGGAGAGGACCGTGATCATGGCCTGATCGTTGCGGAACAGGGCCTTGAACATCTGGGGGACGGTGGAGGTCTCCATCTTGCCGATATCGTGTTCGCGGACCTTCAGGCAGCAGAACGCCTCCGCCGCCACGA
>CANQSU010000203.1 GCA_947626585.1 uncultured Oscillospiraceae bacterium | reverse complement strand
GACGAGACGGATGACGGATTCCGGGCCCGTGTCCGACAAGATCCACGTCGGGCCGCTGGACGTCATCATCGCCATGCGGGTACGGGAAACGATACTCCATTACGTGGGAGGTTGATGAATATATGGCCAATTTTGGAAAGAGGGCGAAGCTGGACTGCCAGAAAAGTACCGTCAAGGTCGAGTGCCTTGTGTCCGTCTATGACGAGACCCTGGACGACAACGGCAAACCCGTCCGTTACCGGGTCGTGGTGCAGCGGCTGCAGGACGGCGTGGCCATGGATGACGCGCTGGCCGGTCTGGCTGACGCGATGCCCTACATTACGAATAAGAAGCAGTGGTTCTATGACTCTGAGGGGAACAGCCATGTGCAGTACACCCATTATGATTATATCTCCCCCGAGATGATGGAGGCGATCCGCAAGGCGTCCCAGAACATGTACGTGACCCGTGTCAAGACCGAGGACGCCGACGGCGTCGTCCGGGAGCAGGACGTGCAGAACTACTGCGTGAAGTTGGATATCGGCTTTAACCTGGCGAAAGGGGAGGCTTTCTTTTACCGGATCAAGTCCGGCGTGAACAAAGATTCCCTCGCCAAGGACATCAAGTACAATCTGCGCCACATGCCGGCCCCCGGACGGGAGCTGACGGCGGCGATCCTGGAAGGACACCGCGACATCACGGATGTCGCCGCGAGGGTGTACCGTGACGCGATGGACCTGGGGAACGGGGGTGACGGCAATGTCTGAGGCTGTTTCCGAGGCCGTGCGCGAGATCGTCGGCCACCAGTTTCTGGACCAATACCCAAAGGTATTCGATGAGAACGGCGACGTCCTGCCGTGCGGCAGGTACATGACCATCATCCTGATCACCCTTGCGGACGGCGCTGAACCGGGTGTCGACCACGGCAACTCTGAAACGGGGATCATGAACCTGGAGAACATGCGGTCCCTTTATAGGACGCTTATCAATAAACAGGAACAACTTTGAATATTTTTATATAAAGTTGTTGCTTTTTTCAAAGAAGTGCTGTATAATGCAAGCAGTGAATAAGAACGGAGGGAACCGCTTTGAGCAAAGTCAACAGCAGCGACATCATCAACGAGTTTGCCGAGGAGATGGGCATCACGCCACAGTCGGCGAAGGCCTATATGGAATTCATTTTCGACGATATCCTGAAGCACGTCGAGAAAGGCGATGACGTCGGGATCAAGGGCTTCGGGAAGTTCCGCATGAAGGTCACGGCGCCGCGGGTGTGCACCAACACCTATACGGGCAAGAAGGTCAACGTTCCGGCCCGCAACCGTCTCCAGTTTGAAATGAGCCGCTCTTTGCTTGCGGCTTACAATTCCAGTGAAAAAGAGAGAGGAGGGGAGACCTTGTGACAACAGGTGTAGGGTGCCTCCACCCATTGGCGCAGGAGGCAGTGATCAAGGCCTATAAGAAACTTTTCCCGCCGGGATCCAACGGCGAGACCGTCTACGACATCGACCGGCTTGAGGACATGGAACTGACGCTGCCGGAACAGCAGAAGATCTATAACATCGGGACGTCCTCCATCACGGCGCGGACGATGAACTACCTGCTCCAGAACGTGTACTGGATCAACGTGTGCCTCCTCGTCAACGCGGATTTCCGGTCCTGCTTCGACGACGCGATCATGATCGAGAAGGCGCTGATGCAGGTGGACGATATCCAGTACCGGGATTTCCGGGATGACATGACGCTTCCCGTGAGCGACGATGACCTGAGCAACACCAAGTCGTTCGGCATCAACCTGGGGTCCTACCGGGGAAGCGTGGAAGGGCTCGTGTTGAGCCAGTTCCAGAAAGCCTGGGACAAGTTTATCGACAGCGGTATGACCGACGCGTACCAGGCACTTCTGGACGAGGTGCCGCGCAACCGGGACATGGGCCCGGCATTCCTGAATATCATCCATGCCGTGGTGTACGTGGTCAACGCCATGAACCGGAACGGCGTGTTTGATAAATATGTCCGGCTGGTCGTCGAGAGCGTAAAGAAACAGCTCGGCGAAGAATAATGAAAGGAGCGTATTCAAAATGCCCAGCAATATCAACCAAAGTGCCCTCGACGACGTGAGGGAACAGATGAACAAACTTTTCAAAAACATGTTCGTTTTCACCAACGAGGACATGCAGATGTATGACGCCTGCTTCTCCAACGTGTTCAGCGGCGGCATCACGTTCTCCTACATGACGGCGACCTTCTATGCCCAGTTCGCCGGCGAGATCCTGGTGGGCATGCTGTCGTCCAACCCGTTCCGCCGGTTCCTGACCACCGCGCTGGACGAAGAGGCCAAACGCGAGGGGCGCGGGAAGTACTGGCATGAGTCCATGGCCACCAAGCGCTTCGGGCTGCCCGGCGTCGACTACACCGCCGACATGGAAGACCTGAAGTCCATGATGAACACCAGTTACATGAAGATCGAGTCCCTGAGCAACTGGTACGGCACGGACGAGGGCCGCAGCGAGTTCGACCTCTACTGTTTGAGCAACAAGGCGATCCGCGACATCAAGCGCGTCATCATGGAGTTCCCGTACCTGATCCGCCGTTACGATTTCGACCAGCAGTTCGCCGGGGAGATCATGGAGTACGCCGGCATTGTGGCTGCCCAGATCAAAGAGGCCGTCGAAGGCGAAAACAAGCAATAAATGAAAAAGGGCCTTGCATCCGCCACTCAAAGCGTATATAATATATACAACGCATGAAGGGAGGCGGTTGCATGGCTGAACATAACGGACAAGTTTTTGCCGATACCGAGGAGAGCCTGGAACGCATGGAGCGTTACCGGGCTTTCCTTGCGTTGCAAAATGAAGCGGACGACCTGACGGACGCCGAATACCTGTCGAGGCTGGACGCCATCACATACGGCGACCGGGAGGGATTCCTGGACGGCGCGGAGAGCTACGGCACAGACCTGGCTGACGGCGAGTACGGGACCCCCGGATGGGTCCAGGATGTGCCGCACGAAGAGTACGGGGCAGACGAATACGGCGAGCCGGAGGATGAGGCGGCAGCCGAGATTCCTGAACCCGAAGCTGCCGTGGATGATGGCTGGGTCTATAACGGCCCGATCACCGACGAATACGGCAACCTGATCGACGTTGACGGCGAACAGGCGTCCGAAGAAGCTGAAGACGGTCAGGCGACGGTCCAGGACGGCCGCGGCGGCGGTTTTGCCGGCCTGCGCATGATGAGCCGCAGCGAGGCCCAATATGACGAATACGGGCCGCTTGACGGCCTGGAGGACGACCTCGAAGATGACGATGTTCCTGGCGGCGTTACCGGTCCAACGGAACAGGACGCCCCGGACGGTCCGCAGGCCGGCGTGCCAGTCATTGAACTGGACGACGAGGAGCCTGACGGCCCTGAGGCGGGGCTCGGGTCGGGGCCCGTGCCGGATACGCCTGGACCGCAAAGTGCGCCGTCCGTCGGGCCTGCCCCGATGCTGGAGAATGAGGACGCGCCCGGCCCGCAATTTACGGAGCCGCAGTACATCAAGCATGAGTCGTTTGAGGCGCACGACGCCCTGGACGAACTGTCCCTGGCGACCGGTTTGGCAGGATATGTCGAGACCTACGAGTACATCCCGCCGCAGGAGATCCAGCCGAACCAGCCGCAGACACAACAACAGCCTCAGCCGGTCAGCCCGGCGATGGCAAAGCTGCAGCGGCAGATCGAGGCGATGGACGGTCCGCAGGCGCCGCAGCGCGAAGCGACCGGCCCGTCCGGGCCATGATGAAAGGAGTGTTTTACCATGAGGGAAGACCCATACCGCATCCCGGACGAGGACCGGGAATATAGATCTGAAAATGGGCACAGGCCCCTTTCCGACGAGGAGAGGGACAGGCTGGAGCGGAAGCTGGAAAACCATCCGGATACCCTGGGCCGCGTGCTCCGGGGCTACGGCGTCGAGCCGTCCTCCAGGCCGCACCACGGCATCGGGTCGATGACGCCCCGGCAAAGCGCCGCCGGCGCCAATACGGTGAAGCCGGCTCCCGACAAGCCGAAATTCCAGGTTGGGCCTGACAACCCGTTCTGGACGATGGACCGGGACAGGCGTGACCGGATCCTGGACCAGATGTCCGGAAAGACGGTTGAAGACGTGGCGGATGCCATATCGGCTGTCGAAAGCGGTGAGGCCTGGGATCCTGAAAACGACGAGCGGGTAGATTTGGCCGCCGTTGGCTTAAAAATGGCGGAGAACGCCGTGGCATACCGTGACGCGACGTCCCGGGACGGCGTTTCCGACAGGGCCCATATCGACACCGGGAGATACTTGCGCGTCGAGTTCCGATCGAAGCCTGGCGAGCAGCTTGACGTCTATGAGTCCGCTCCGGTCGGCAACATCCATGAATTTTGGGACATGGACTCCAGGAAGGGCGTGACCCAGGTCACGTGCTGCGAGATGAAAGACGTCCGGATCCTCGGCGTGTACGAGGGACGTCCGTTCCAGGCGAAACGGGACGAGTACCAGGCCGTTTTCGACAAAAACATGTCCAAGGCGTCGCCCATGGGGAAGCTGAACCGTCTCGCCTATGAGATCGACAGCTCCGGCAGCCCCGATGAAAATTTGGGCCCGGAGTATTGACAAATCAAAAGCCCGCGTATATATTATATATAAGGGCGCGAAAACGCGTGACGAAAACACATAGCAAAGGAGTAAAACGACATGGC
>CANQSU010000202.1 GCA_947626585.1 uncultured Oscillospiraceae bacterium | reverse complement strand
GTAGTTGCCGTAGGAGCTGGAGAGGGCGGAGGTAACGACCGTGCCGGTGTCGGCGGCGTAGATGTTGGCGCCGGTGGGGGCCTTCAAATCAACGCCCTTGTGGTTGGTGGAGGCGCCGGCGATGCCGGTGTTGCGGGGACCGAAGGGGGAGGTGACCACGTTGGAATCCACGGGCCAGATGAACTTGCCGGTGCCCTTGACCCTCTGTGTGGCCTGAAGCTCCTTCTGCTTCTTGGTGATCTCGTCCTTGACCCGGTCTTCGTCCTCGCTGGCCTCGTCATAGAGGGCCTGGGCCTCGTCGATATTGTCCTGAAGGGAGTTGATAAGGTCGATGGCCTCCTGCTGCTCCACCTCAAGCTCGGCCTCCGCGTCGATCTGCTCGGCCTTTTTGTCCTCCATCTCCGCCTTTACGCCCTCCAGCGTGGCCTTGGCGGCCTCGGTGGCCTTTCGGGCGGAGACCAGCTTCTCGTAGAGGGTCTCGTCATAGTCCATAATGGAGGAGATCATATCGATGCGGGAGAGCATATCCGCGAAGTCCCGGGCTCCGAAGATGATGGCGTAGTAGGAGACGGTACCGTTCTCCTCCATGGCCCGGATGCGGACCTTATACTGCTCCCACTGCTCATTTTCCTCGGCCTGACGCTGCTGGACCTCCTGCTCCTTCTCGTCGATGTAGACGACGTACTGCTCGATTTGGGCGGTCAGGTTGTCGATAACCTGAAGGGTCAGCTCCATGCGCTGGTCCAGGACCTGCTTCTTGGCGATGATCTGCTTCTTCTCATATTCCAGGGAGTTGATCTCGCTCTTCAGCTCCTTCTGCCGCTGGCGTATGCCGCTCAGCTCCTCCTGGAGCTTTTTAAGGTCGTCCTGGGTCGTGGCGCCGGCGGTGGAAGCCAGAATGCCCACCAGCACGGACCCGGCCATGACGATAGCCAGTATCACGCACATGATCCTGATAAACAGCTTTTGTCCCTTGTTAGTCACTTTGAATGCCTCCAAAAAACGCCCGATCCGATTCGCGTCGATCCACCGTTTCCATTATAGAACAGATTTGCAACTTATTTGCAAATTATTTGTGAACGTTTATCATACCTTGAGATAGTTCTTGATGGCCAGCGAGCTTCCTATGACGCCCACGCCCAGGCCCACAACGCTGAAAGCGATGAGGATGGGGATGGACACCTTATAGAAGGGGATCACCGTCAGGAAGGAGATGCCCGCTCCGGATACGAGCTGTTGGGCCAGAAGCTGGTAGAGTCCCCACTCCAGCGTGAAGCTCACAAGGGCCCCTATGAGGCCCAGGATCAGCCCCTGCACCACAAAGGGCCAGCGGATGAAGCCGCTGGTGGCGCCCACCATCTTCATAATGGCGATCTCGTCCCGCCGCTCAAAGGTGGTGAGCTTGATGGTGTTTGACATGATGAAGAGGGATATGACGAACAGGACCGCCACAAGGCCCATGGAGGCCAGCGTCACCACGTTGCGGATGCGGACAAAACCCTTGCTGATCTCCAGATGGGCCCGTACCCAGGCGATGCCAGGCACGTCGTTGCTCAGGGCCTCATACGTCTGCTCCATCAGGGAGATGTCCTCCAGGTACACCACGTACCGGTCCCGGGTCACGTCGGAGTCGAGGCCGTCAAAGAAGCGGGGATTCTCGTAGGTGTTCACAAAGTCGTCCCAGGCCTTCTCCCGGGTGATGAACAGCGCCCGGTCCACGTTGGGGATGGCCTCGATGGCGCTCTTGAGCGCCCGGCCCTGCTCCTCGGTGAGGGAATCGTCCACGAAGGCCATCAGCTCGTTCTGGCTCTCCATGGTGTCGATTATGTTGTCCACATTCAGTGCCAGGAGCGTGAAGCTGCCCATGATGAGCAGACAGGCCACGATGATGCAGACAGAGGCGAAGGACATGAAGCCGTGGTTGAAGATGCTACTGACGCCCTCGCGTATGTAATAGCCGAACCTGTTACCTCTCATAGCTGTAGTACCCGTCCATTCCATCGCTGATAATCTTGCCCGCGTCAATGGCGATCACGCGCTTGGAGAAGCTCTCCACAAGCTCCTTTTCGTGAGTCACCACCAGGACGGTGGTGCCCAGCTCGTTGATCTTCTGCAGGAGCATCATGATCTCCAGACTGCGCGCGGGATCCAGATTGCCCGTGGGCTCGTCGGCGATAATGAGCTTGGGGTTGTTGACCAGGGCCCTGGCGATGGCGACTCTCTGCTGCTCGCCGCCGGAAAGCTCCTGGGGCTTGCGGCGGGTGCGGGTGTCAAGCCCCACCAGCTCCAGCACATAGGGGACGCGCCGGCGGATCTCCTTGCCGGAGGCGCCGATGACGCGCATGGCGAAGGCCACGTTTTCATAGACCGTCTTGTCCTCGATAAGCCTGTAGTCCTGGAAAACCACGCCCAGAGTCCTGCGCATGTAGGGCATTTTGGAAAATTTCATGGTGCCCAAATTGTAGTCGTTGACCAGTACCGTGCCGTCGGTGGGCGCGATCTCGCCGGTGAGGAGCTTGATGATGGTGGTCTTGCCCGAGCCGGAGGGGCCGACCAGAAAAACGAACTCGCCGTCATTGATGGTGAAGCTTATCCCGCGAAGAGCCTTTGTGCCGTTTTCGTAGGATTTGAACACGTCGGTAAATTGTACCATTTTAAATCAGTTTCCTTTTTGCGAGGATTCCTGGGAATCCAGATACTTTTTGACCATCAGGGCGACCTTGAATACGATGGCCTGGTCAAACTCGCGGAGGTCGAGTCCGGTGAGCTTTTTGATCTTGCCAAGACGGTATACCAGGGTGTTGCGGTGGACAAACAGCTTGCGGCTCGTCTCGGAGATGTTCAGGTTGTTGTCAAAAAACTCGTTGATGATGCCCAGAGTCTCCTCGTCCAGGGAATCGATGGGGTTTTTCTTGAAAACCTCGTTCAGGAACATCTGGCACATGGTGGTGGGGAGCTGGTAGATGAGGCGGCCGATGCCGAGGCTCTCATAGTTGATGACCGTCTTTTCCGTGTCAAAGACCTTGCCCACGTCGATGGCTGTCTGGGCCTCCTTGTAGCGGACGGAGAGGTCCCTGAGATGCATGGCAAGAGTTCCGACGCCTATGACCGTCCTGATCTTCAGCTCGTCGGAGATGGCGTTTGACATGGCGACGCCCATCTTGTGGGTGTCCTTCTCCTCGGTATGGGCCGGGACCTCCTTGATGACGGCGATGTCCGACTCATTGATGGAGATGATGAAGTCCCGCTGCTTCTCGGGATAGAGCCGGCGCAGGACCTCGAGGGTGGCCACGTCGGACCGGTCGACCTGGCGGATGTAGAACACCGCGCGGGGCACGTCGGAGACAAAGTGCAGCTCCTTGGCGTGGACGTAGATGTCCCCGGGCAGGATGTTCTCGGTGATGATGGACTTGACAAGGGCCGACTTGTCGTACTTCTCCTCGTAGTAAGCCTTGGCGCTGGAGATGGCCACGGCAAGCATGGTGCAGTAGCTGGCGGCCAGCTCGTCGGTGCCCTCCACAAAGACGGCGTACTCGATGTTCTGCTCGGAGCCGGCCACAGGCCGGAAGGTCTTGCCCGCGTACACGGAAACCTTCTCGCCCGGCTGGGGGAGGATGCTTGCCGTGTCCGCGATGTGTGTGCCCATGATTGAAAGCTCGCTGGTGGCAATGACGTTGCCCTCGCTGTCAACAACGCCAAGCGCTCTTGTGGTGGCCTCCTTCATCTGTACGACCACGCTTTGAAAAATTCTGCTGGACATGGCGATTCCTCCAAATTCTTCAATATTTCTCTTGTCAACCGGAATTCGTGATTTTGCCAAACACCATAATAACCAATTTTGCGCCGTTTTTCAATAGTAAATTTATGATTTGCTCTTAAAATTTACGAAATATCCATTTTTGAATCAGTCAGATGGGTAAAAAGACCAAAAACAGGTTTTTATACTGATCACCGTAACCGAGGGACGGGGTTTTTCGCGTCGGGTGAGGTTTCGTATTTTCAGAGGAGAAGCCGAGTCCGATGTAAAGATTTTGATCGGTGATCAGTCCGGGTAATATCGGGGCGTTCCTCTGAATACCATAGTACAAACCCCTATGGAGGTGTTCAAATGCTTTTTTTAACAGCGAAGCTTGACAAAAGAAAGATCATCGGAGGCGCCCTGGCGCTCATCGTTCTGGCGGCCCTGGCGATCCTGCTTCTGGGCGGGGGAGGGGAAAAGACCCAGACCACGGCCAACGTCTCCGGCGCGGCCCGCTCCAATGGGCAGAGGGTCCAGTACCTGAGGAGCCTTGGCTGGGAGGTGTCGGAGGATCCCATCGACACCCAGACCATCACCATCCCCAAGGACTTTTCCAAGGTATACTCCGATTACAACACCCTGCAAAAGAACCAGGGCTTCGACCTGAAAAAGTACGCGGGCCTTGAGGCCACCCGTTATACCTATGAGATAAAGAACCACCCCACGGCAAAGGGAAGGGTGGTGGCGGACATGATCGTCTACCGGGGCCAGGTGATCGCGGCGGATATCCAGTCCCTCTCCGCCGACGGCGGCTTCATGGAGGGCGTCGCCTTCCCCGCGTCGTAATACGGAAACGCCGGGCATCTCCGCCCGGCGTTTTAAGCCGTTGACAAAGGCTTTGTCTACAGTCTAAGCTCCCCTTCGTAAGGGGAGCTGTCACGGCGTGGCCGTGACTGAGGGGTCGAG
>CANQSU010000201.1 GCA_947626585.1 uncultured Oscillospiraceae bacterium | reverse complement strand
GTAGCACAGCTTGTCGATGGCGTCCGAGGCGTTGGAGATGATCTCCCGCAGGAATATCTCCCTGTGGGTGTAGATGGAGTTGATCATCAGGTCCAGCAGCCGCTTCGACTCCGCCTTGAACTGTTTCTTCGCCATATAGATACGCTTCCTTTCCAGGCGATTAGCACTCTTTTTGTTCGAGTGCTAATCTACCACGTTTTTCCTCTGCTGTCAAGCCCCGGCGCGAAATTCATCCGGAGGGCGTTATGTTAATTACAAGTTATTACAGTTTTCCCGCGGCCCTTTACTTTTCCCCGCGCACGCGGATATAATACGATTATACTTTACATAATTCTGAGGGAGGCGGAGACGATGAGGGCTCTGAGCGCGGTGCTGACGGCGGCGCTGGTGATATGCATGACGGCGGTCTGTGCCGGCGTGCCGGCGCTGGCCGCGGACGCCTCCGACGCGAATCAGACGCTGGAGCTGCCGCAGCCCGTGGATGGCTGGCAGGACGGTTATCTCTCCTTTCTGGAAAACTGCTTCGATATCTTCTCCGCCCTCTGGCCTGACGGCGTCAGCGGCTTCGGCTTCATCGATCTGGACCTGGACGGCACCCCGGAGCTGGCGGTGTTCGACCAGGGCACCTCGGCCGCCATGGGCGTGCATCTGTTCGACCTGCAGGACGATTGGGTGTACTGCGTGTCCAGCGAGCTGGACAGCGCTGCGGGCGCCTTCTCCCCGGACCATATGACCGACGTGAGCGTGTGCGCCAATTTCTTCGAGTCCTTCCGGCTGTGCCGCACCGGGGACGGCTGGTGCTTCTGGGTGGACAGCGCCAACGGCACCATGGAAACGGCCTGGGATGAGATCATCCGCTTCGACGATGTGGACGGCATCCTCACGCCGGTGAGCGTGTGCGCCCGCTACCTGCAGAGCGATCCCGAGACGGGCGCCGTGGCGCAGGAGGACTATATCGTCGGCGGCGAGGAAACGGATCAGGCGGCCTTCCAGGAGGCGGCCGACGCGTTCCTGGACGCCCAGGACGCCGGCTATGAGGCCAGAGGCGTGTTCCGCTGGAACGATATGGACGCCTACGATACCACGACCTACGACGGCTTTTTGGCCCTGGCACAGGCCGCTGTGGACGCTTACGAGCCCATTGTCGATACGGTGACGATAGCCAGCCTGGCGCCGTAAGTTCAAGAGCAGCGGGCATGGACGGTGAAAACCGTCCATTTTTTGCAATTTGGAAACAAAAATACTTGTATTTTGTAATTTTTGTAATATAATAGACATAACCGCCCTTTTTGCCAACAGGCTGACGTATGGGGCGGAAGGAGGACAGACCGTGCCGACCCAGTGGAAGCGCTCCCCGGAGGAGCTGCACAAGACATATATCGCCAATACGGAGGCGTTCTACCGGACGGCGGGCCGGGGACTGGCCGGGCAGATGGACGAGTTCTGCACGTCCTGCGCCCTGCAGATGTTCGCCCGCAGCGCGTCCCTCACCGAGGAGCACGCCGAGGCCCTCAACGCCATCTATTCCAAGGGCAGAGAGCAGCCCAGGTGGCTGCTGTGGGCGCTGACCAGCGCCGTGGCGGACAGCGGCGAGTTCCTGCCGCCCCTGTTTTTCTGGAATCTGACCGAACAGGACGCCCGCCAGGGCACCGACTGTTCCCGGGTGTTCGTCCGGATGCTCACCAATATCCTGCTGTGCCTGGCGGCGGTGGACGACGATGTGACATATGCCGAGGCGGAGTACATCACCGAGTGCGCGGACAAATTGGGCGCCCTGTGCGACGGCGCCGGGGTGAAAAAGGGCAAGCCCGGTCTGCGGGCGGCGGATTTCGTCACCAGCGCCCAGCCCTCCTTTTTGGAGAAGAACCCGCCGCGGGCGGCCGGTCAGACTGGACCGGCCCAGGCCCAGGGCGCGGAGAAAAAGCCCGCCGGTGAGGCGGAGCAGCAAAGACCCGACCTGGACACGCTCATGGCCGAGCTGGACAGTCTGGTGGGTCTGGAGACGGTCAAGAAGGACGTCAAGAGCATGATGAACCTGGTGAAGGTCAGGCAGCTGCGGCGCGAGGCGGAACTGCCCGTGCCGCCCCTGAGCCTGCACATGGTGTTCATGGGCAACCCCGGCACCGGCAAGACCACCGTGGCCCGGCTGATCGGCGGGCTGTACGCCGCCATCGGCGCGCTCTCCAAGGGACAGCTGGTGGAGGTGGACCGGTCCGGCCTGGTGGCCGGATATGTGGGGCAGACGGCCATCAAGACCCAAGAGGTGATCGCCTCCGCCCTGGGCGGGGTGCTGTTCGTGGACGAGGCGTATTCCCTTTCCAGCGGCGGGGAGAACGACTTCGGCCGGGAGGCCATCGAGACCATCCTGAAGGCCATGGAGGATCACCGGGACGAGCTGGTGGTCATCGTGGCCGGTTATACCGGGCCCATGCAGAGGTTCCTCGACTCCAATCCGGGCCTGGAGAGCCGGTTCAACAAGTACATCTTCTTCGACGATTACGACGGGGCCGAGCTGGACGCCATTTTCCACATGCAGTGCAAAAAGAACGGCTATGAGCTGGATGAAGAGGCGGAGGAGTACGCAAAGCGGTTTTTCGCCGCCATGTACGACGGGCGGGACGAGAATTTCGGCAACGGCCGGGATGTGCGCAATCAGTTCGAGGATATGGTGGTCCGGCAGGCGAACCGGGTGGCGGCCATGGACTGTCCCACCAGGGAGGATCTGGTCCGGTTCACCAAACAGGATTTTCTGCCGGAAGATGAGAAGGAATCGTGATGCAAGACACTGAAAAGACCCCGCAGGAGGACAAGCATCTGGGGATATATGTCCACATACCCTTCTGCGCCTCCAAGTGCGGCTACTGCGACTTTTACTCCCTGGCGGGGTGCGACAAGTACATGGGCAAGTATCAGGACGCCCTGCTGCGCCATATGAAGGAGGCCGCCAATACCATGGCCCCCTACTATATAGATACGGTATACTTCGGCGGCGGGACCCCCAGCTATTTCGGCGGTAAACGCCTGGCGGAGCTGTTCAACGGCCTCAAGCGCACCGGCAAGGTGCTCAAGAGCGCCGAGGTCACCGTGGAATGCAACCCCGACAGCGTCAGGAGCCGCGATATGCACCTGCTGCGCCGCGAGGGCGTCAACCGTATCTCCCTGGGCGTGCAGTCCGCCAGCGACGACCTTTTGAAGATCATCGGACGGCGGCACAACTTCACCCAGGTGAAAAAGGCCGTCAAAACCATCCGGAGCGCCGGGTTCGACAACCTGAGCATGGATATCATCTACGGGCTGCCCAATCAGACAAAGGGCGACTGGGCCGAGACGCTGGCCAAGGTGCTGGATCTGGAGCCGGAGCACCTGTCCTGCTACGGCCTTAAGCTGGAGGAGGGCACGCCCATGTACCGGGACTATAAGGACAGTCCCGTCATCCCCACCGACGACGATCAGGCGGATATGTACCTCTACACCGTGGAGACCCTCACCCGCTACGGCTATCAGCAGTACGAGGTGTCCAACTTCGCCAGGCGCGGCTTTGCCAGCCGGCATAATATGAAATACTGGGATATGCAGGACTACCTGGGCTTCGGCCCCGGCGCCCACTCCTGCATGGGCAACACCCGCTTCAGCTTCGTCAAGGATCTGCGCGCGTACATCAAGGGCGTCACGGAGGGCGGCAATATCCTGGACGAGATGGAGACGCTGGAGGAGCTGGACCGGGCGTCGGAATACCTGATGCTGGGCATGCGCCGCAGCCGGGGCATCTCCCAGGAGGAGTACCACCAGATCTATCGCAGCGACTTTGCCCCCATCGAGGCGCTGCTGCAGGAATACGAGAAGGACGGCTGGACCAGAAAGTTCGACGGACGCTGGTGCTTTACCCCCCAGGGCTTCCTGCTCAGCAATATCCTCATCGGTTCGCTTTGGGAGGCGCAGGCGGAGTACCGCATCAGCGGCAATCCCTGGATCGAGAAGAATCTGGACGTGGGCGTGAGCGAGCTGACCGGCACGTCGGACGGCGGGCCGCGGCTGTAGGATAAGGATACGACAAGAGATCATCAAAGATAAACAGATAAGAGATAAGCGAGCAGAGAAAGAGGAGGGGTGACCATGTCGGAGATCGACGGACTGAGCTTCGACGAGTGGCTGGATCGGGAAAAGAGAAATCTGGAAAAGGCGGACAGACAGGCGGATGAACGGCGCCGGCCGCGTCCCGAACCGCAGCCCGCGCCCCGGCCCGGCACGGGCCAGCGGCGCCCTGAGCACGTCGGCCGCGGCGAAACGCCCCCCGCTGTGCGCGTGCAGCCGGACAGACAGCCGAACAGCCGCAGCCTGTGGGACCGGTGGAAGATGCTGCTCATCTGCCTCACGGCGGTGCTGCTGGTCGGCGTGGCGCTTTTGGGGGCGGGCTTCATGTACGCCGATAAGGTGGCGAAGATCACCACCATCTATCCTAACGTCACCGTCAACGGCGTGGCCGTGGGCGGCATGACCGTGGACGAGGCGGCCAGCCTTTTGGGCGACGATCCGGCCAAGTATGACAACGCCGCCGTCACCGTGCACTTCCTCACCGGCGACAGCGTCACCGTCACCGCCCAGCAGCTGGGCCTCAAGCCCGTGGACGGCACGGTGTACGCCCAGGCCGCCTACGATTACGGCCGGGAGGGCAGCATGCTGGCCAATATGAAGGCGTACCTCAACTGCCGGAAGAA
>CANQSU010000200.1 GCA_947626585.1 uncultured Oscillospiraceae bacterium | reverse complement strand
TAACACTTCCCCTTCTGTTATTAGGTTAACATAATTTCATCCTCCCCGCAACCCTTTCGTAAGCGATTCCCCTGGGGAAAAAGCGCGTATCTTATATAACCGCTCATGCGTTTTTTGGAAGATCGGAATCGCATCTGGATCTGACCGTGTTTGAGCCAAAATAAATATCTGCTTTTTCGACCCGATCCGGTGGGAAAGCGGAGAAGGGAAAAGGATATGAAGTACAAGACAACCCACAGCCTGATTGCCAGTCTGTTGTGTATTTCCGCGCTCTGCGTGGCGGTGTTCTCATATCTGACTCTGAGGATGAACCGCCGGGGCGCCGAGGCCATTGGGGAAATCGGCTCGGTCTACATGGCGGGCATGAGCGAGCAGGCCGCCGCCCACTTCGGCACGGCCATTGAGTTGCGCCTGTCCCAGGTGAGCGGGCTGGCGGATTCCTGCCCGCCGGAGAGCGTCAGGAGCCGAACCTCCATGCAAATCACCCTGAGCTACAACGCCCGTGCGCGGGGCTTTGACCACCTGGCGCTTCTTGGCACAGACGGCTCTTTTGAAATGCTGTATGGCAGTGAGATAGAGGTCGAGGACTCCGCCGCCTTTCTCCGCTCTCTGATGGACGGCGAGGAGAAAATGACCATGGGGCGGGACGCCACCGGCGAGGTGACTCTGCTCATGGGCGTCCCGGCGGGCTACCCGATGGCGGACGGCGGGACCAGCGCCGCTCTTGTGGCCGCCCTGCCCATCACCTACATAAGCGAAACGCTTTCCCTGGACTCCGACAGCGCGCTGATCTACTACTGCATCATCGACCGTGAGGGGAATTTCGTGGTCCGTGACGACGACATCACGGACGAATCCTATTTCCAGCGCGTCCGGGACCGGTACGATGAGGTGGAGGGCATGACCGGCGAGGAGTTTATCGACACGCTCCTTAAGGTCATGGACGAGGGCGGGGACTTCACCGGGGAGTTCACGCTGGAGGGCGAGCGGCGGCATCTGTACAGCACGCCGCTTCCGTACTCAGAGTGGTATCTGATGCTGTTTATGCCATACGGACAGCTGGACCGGCTCGTGAACAGCCTGAGCCGATCCTGGGGCTGGACGTCGATGATCAGCTGCGCGGTCATACTGCTGGCACTGCTGACGGTTTTTGCCTGGTACATACTGCTGACCCGGAGACAGATGCGGGAGCTGGTCGCCGCCCGCCGCGCCGCCGAGCAGGCCAGTCACGCCAAGAGCGAGTTCCTCTCCAACATGAGCCACGATATCCGCACGCCCATGAACGGCATAGTGGGCATGACGACTATCGCCAGCGCCAATCTGGACAACACCGAACAGGTGCGGGACTGCCTGAAAAAGATATCCTTATCCAGTCACCATCTTCTGGGACTTATCAACGACATCCTCGACATGTCCAAGATCGAGAGCGGAAAGCTGACGCTCCACATGGAGCAGATGAGCCTGCAGGAGGCCATGCAGGGGGTCGTCAACATCGTGCAGCCCCTGGTGAACGCCAAAAAACAGAGATTTGACGTGTATATATATGATATCCCTACGGAGAGGGTCTACTGCGACAGTGTCCGGTTGAATCAGGTCCTGCTGAATCTGCTGAGCAACGCCGTCAAGTTCACGCCGGAGGGCGGGAGCGTCTGTGCGGTGCTGTATGAGGAGCCCTCCCCACGGGGGGCCGACCATGTCCGGGTACACCTGAGAGTGAAGGATACCGGCATCGGTATGTCCGAGGAGTTCATAGGACATATCTTTGAGTCCTTCTCCCGTGAGGACTCGAGCCGGGTGCAGAAGACCGAGGGCACGGGTCTGGGTATGGCCATCACAAAATATATCATTGACGCCATGAACGGCACCATCGAGGTGGAAAGCAGTCTGGGCGTGGGCACAGAGTTCCATGTGACGCTTGATTTGGAAAAGGCGCTCACGCAGGAGGCGGATCTGGTACTCCCCGCCGGGGATCTGCTGCTTATTGACGACGACGAGACACTCTGCGAGAGCGCCGCGGGGACGCTTTCGTCCCTGGGCCTGCGGGCGGATTGGGTCCTCAGCGGCGAGGCGGCCGTCGATAAGGCGGCGGAGTACCGCCGCGAGACCGGCGGCGACTACCCCTTTGTTCTGGTGGACTGGCGGCTTCCCGGCATTGACGGGATCGAGACAGCCCGAAGGCTCAGGGAATTCTTCGGAAACGGGCCGGTGATCCTGCTGACCACCTCCGCGGATTGGAGCGAGGTGGAGGAGAAGGCCAGGGCCGCCGGCATAAACGGGGAGATACCAAAGCCTCTGTTCCGCTCCACCCTCTACTACGGCCTCAAGCGGTACTGCGGAGACGGTGAGGAGGCGGCGGAGATCAGCGCGCGCGGCGGTCAGGAGCTTGCCGGTCGGCGGGTACTGCTTGCGGAGGACAACGACCTCAACTGGGAGATCGCGGAGGAGCTTTTGTCCGAGCAGGGCCTTGTCCTGAAGTGGGCCGAGAACGGGAAGGTCTGCGTTGACCTGTTCCGGGACAGCCCACCGGATCATTACGACGCGATCCTGATGGATATCCGCATGCCTGTGATGAACGGCTACGAGGCTACGAAGGCCATTCGGGCGCTGGACCGGCCCGATGCCGCCGCGATACCCATCATCGCCATGAGCGCGGACGCCTTTTCCGACGATGTGCAGCGATGCCTGGATTGCGGCATGAACGGCCACACGGCCAAGCCCATAGATATCGACGCGCTGACGGCGTTGCTGAAGAAATACTTCACGACGAGATAACGGACCCGTTTCGGGTCGAGGAGATGAGAGGATGAAACGGTTATTTGCCTTGGTACTCACAATGGCGGTCCTTCTTGCCGCATGCGGAAAGCCCGGCGCGCCGGACGGGGGCGGCGCGCCGGGAAATACAGATACGGCTGCGACAGAGGAAATCGAGCTGAAGCTGTGGGTCTATCCCGTGGGCGGCTGGGGAAGCGGGAATACTGTGTCCTCGATGGTGACCGCCTTTCACCGGGAATACCCGGGGATACGGGTCTCGGTACGTGTCCTGAGCTATGATACGGGCGACGAGGAGATCGAGTCCGCCATCGCCCGGGGCGAGGCGCCCGACCTGGTATTTGAGGGACCCGAGCGGCTTCTCGCCAACTGGGGCGCGCGGGGACTTATGGCTGACCTGGGCGATTTGTGGGAGAGTGAAACCGCCGGGGAGATCTATGACTCCGTGGCGGCGGCGTGCCGGGACACCGACGGCGCCCGGTACATCTACCCGGTGTGTATGACCACCCACTGCATGGCGGTAAACCGGGACCTGATGGAGGCGGCGGGCGCGTGGCAGTATGTGGACGAGGAAAATCACACATGGACGACGGACGGCTTTATCGCCGCGGTCAAAGCCTTGCGCGCGTATGGCGTGAAGCGGGTGGGCGAGGTTTTCTGCGGCGGGCAGGGGGGCGACCAGGGGACCCGCGCTCTGGTGACGAACCTTTACAGCGGCTCCTTCACTGACGCGAACCACACGCGATATACCTTCAACAGTCCTGAAAATATCAAGGCTCTGGAGCTGCTGAGAGATCTTGACGGCATTACCTTTGCCGAAGACGCCGTCGGGGCGGACAATATAGCTCGATTTTGTGACGGGCAGCTTGCCATGTGCTTTTGCTGGAACGTGGGCAACGAGATTACCCAGACCATCAACAATCCGAACAGGCAGTTTGACATCTTCCCGCTGGCCTTTCCCACCAACGACGGCGTATTCAATCTGCAGAGCGGGATATGGGGCTTCGGCGTTTTTGACAGCGGCATTGATCGGCGGACCGAGGCGGCGAAAACCTTTATCCGGTTTTTGACGGAGGACACCAACCGCTACACTCAGGCGGTGCTTTCCACCGCCTTATGGCCGGTGCGGGACGTGCCCAACATCTACGAGAACGACGAGCTGATGAGCGAGTATTTTCTTCTGCGGGAGTATATGGGCGATTATTACCAGGTCACTCCCGGCTGGGCCAGCGCCCGCACCGCATGGTGGAACATGCTGCGAAAGATCGGCGAGGGCGCCGACATCGCCGAAGCCGCCGCCGAATTTGAAAATACCGCGAACGCCGCCGGGTGAGCCGGGTGCAAAGAGAAGTACCGCCGAAAAAATGAATTAAATAGTTTTTATATATCGGTTTAAAAGCTTCCCCAAAGGGGTGAGGATTTTCCGCGTCAGGCGAGGGAGTTGGCGCGGGGACAAAAAAGACCGGCGCGACGGGAAGGTTTTATCTGGTATTGGTATTACAGCTGGAGGCCATGCTCTCAGAGCATGGCCTCCAGCTTACGTATGGCGCGATCGGGGACCCGAAGCACCATGCCGGCAAATGTAATGAATGTGTTGTGATATTATAGCAATCCAACAAAATAATGGCGCAAAAGGAGACAACGACAATGAGTGCAGGGCAAGGCGGAGGACGCGGGGAATACTGTTGTATTGCCAAGTCATCAGACAAAGCATCCGGGGAGAGGACGAGCCGAGCCAGCGCCTGAGCCCGACCTAAGGGAGGGCGAGGTAGAGCGGCTCGCGCGAGGACGAAAAAAGACCGGCGATTTAATCTGATACTCCCAATTTCCTTTTGTGTTCCTGGAGAATCGTAGTTGTGACCGCGGTAAAACTTCGCTGACAAACGGTCTTAAAGAAAAGACTTTATCGCGGCCATCATAATAAGCGCAATGATAACAGCCAATGCCGCAGAACCTGCTGTTAAGAGAGCTTT